>NZ_JALQDH010000129.1:0-22628 GCF_023631365.1 Caballeronia sp. INML2
CCGCGCCGCCCCCCCCCCCCCCCCCCCCCCCCCCCACAACCCCCCCCCCCCCCCCCCCCGCCCCCGCCGCCCCCCCCCCCCCCCCCCCCCCCCCCCCCCCCCGCCGAGCAGGGCGATGCGCCGGCGTTCGAGCGGCGTCGCCTCTTCGAGCGCGCGCACGGCGCCGACGCAGTCCGTGTTGTAGCCGGTGAGACGACCGTCGCGGTTGTCGATGGTGTTGACCGCGCCGATCTCGCGGGCGGTCTCGTCGAGCGCATCGAGATGGGGAATCACCGCCTGCTTGTGCGGCATCGTCACGTTGAGTCCGCGGATGCCGGGGTGACTTTGATTTTCGCGCAGATTTCCGGTTAGCGTGCCCTAGTTCCGACAAGGCTTTGCCTTCTGGCGCTGAAATAATACCTCTGTAAATCAAAGACTTGCTGTCTACCCACAAACGCATAACCGATGCATGTGTACGCCGGCTGACTAGCGGCAAGCTTCGGCACACCTTGCGCCAAGCTTGGACGCAGCTTGCTCGCGTACCGCTCCATCGGATACGAGCGCCGTCACGGCAAACGACAATGGAGTGGTGCATGGGTTTGAACTGTTCGAACCGGAGCCCCCCCATGACACGAGCGTCACGATGGCCGCGCTGCACGCTACGACGCTGAATACAGAGAGTAGAGACTTCATGACCGTACTTCTTCCTGTCCCGAGACCCTGATGGTCGATGAACGAGGAGATGGGTTTTATTCCGGCATGGAAGCACTTGTTTCGTGGATGATTTCATGCGATCGCGATAGCCGATCACGCTCGTTCGAGACGAGCCAATCGCGTCTTGCGGCTTGCGCGACCGGCTCTTGAAGCGGCCTCGGGAGCAACGCGCTGACGACTATTGTCAGTGCCCGTTCGCCGGCATGATGGTGCCGAACAGTCCATTGACCTCGCCATTCGGTCCCGCCGAGAAGTACACGGCGTCCGAACTCGAATTGCGGCCACCACCGAGCGTCAGCGTCCACAAGCCGTCGATGGAAATCGGATTGCCATACGCATCCTCCAACTGATCGACGAACGTCCCGTCGTTGTCGAAGACACTGATGTGGCCATTGCCGAAGTTGCCGACCAGTATCTTGCCGCTGAACGGGCCGAAAGCGAACGATGCACGCGTGACGCCCCATGGGGAGTTAAGTGTCCCTCGACTGGCGAAGCGGTGCAGCAGATGGCCGTCCGTATCGAAGACATCGACGAATCCGTGACCGTTGCCGGCTACGTCGTCGTGCTTCTGTTTGTCCTGCTTTGCATACGTGACAAAAAAGGTCGCCATCGATGTTCGCGATGCCGAACGGCGCGTATCCGGGCGGCATGTGTGGATCGACGAAGCCACCGTCCGTCGTCACGCTCATGTACAGCCCATTTGCGCCGCCGCTCGGCCCGAAGACGTCGATCCGTCCCGAGCGGAAGTTGGTCGCGAAAAGGAACAGGCCTTTCGAGTTGACGCCGAAAACGAGGCCCTTGTAGACCGCGCCATTGACGGCGGAAGGATTGGCAGAGTTATCGGCTGCGATCACGGCGTTGTTGGCAGGATTCAGCCCGCCGGCCCAGGCGGAAAGCGTGCCGTCCTCGGTCGCGAATATAAATACCGCGGGGATCGTGGTGCCTGGCACGAGAAACGCGGCCGACGCATTCCATACCATTCCTGTCGGCGCGGCAGGCGAGGGATTCGGTGGATTGTTGTGATAGACAGGACGGCAGGCGGCAGAGGGTATGACATTGCCCGGCAGCGGGATCGCGACCTGCAGCGCTACCTTCGTGCCTTCGCCGTCATAGAGCGTGGCACAGCCTGTGGCATTGTCGTTGACCCAGAAGGGAATGCCTGCCGGACTGAAGGCGATACCCCATGCGTTCTGCAGCACCTCGTCGATTTGGGGGCCGCGCCTGCGAGGTTGGATACGAGGGGCGTCACGACATAAGCGTCGTCATGACCTGCATGGGGGAATGTGAAGCTGGCCGCGAGGGCTATCGCGGTCACCGCTTTGAGACATCCAGAGACGTGAGACATAGCACCCTCCTTGGTCGGATTTGCGAGGACTTGCTCTGCGAATTGGCGCTCGATGACGGTAAACGATGAACGGTCTTAAAAAATTCCCCTGTACTCCGAATAAAGTTATTAGCCATCATCACACGGTTAAGCGATTTAACGGTGCCTTGCAGTCGTATTGAAAGTTTCGTGCCGGGCATAGCTCGATAAACGTCCTGCGGAATATTTGAAGCGTGGCCGCGTTCTAACTTGCAGACGCTTCGCTTCAGGAGAAAGCAAAATGAAACTTGGCAGACGTGATGCGATGTACATGTTGGCGACGATAGCGCTCGTTATGCCGCTTGGCGTTTTTGCGGATGAGATGATCCATGTCAGGCTCACCGACAAGTCGATCCAACTCGATACCGATACAGCGAAGCCTGGACGCGTCACGTTCGAAGTCAAGAACGTAGCGGACAGCAATACCGAACATGAATTCGTGGTCTTGAAGACAGACACGGACAAAGCGGGTCTGCCCGTCCGTAACGGTCAGGTGACGGAAAGCCGCTTCAAGAAAATGGGCGAGGTGGAGGATCTGGCGAAGGGTTCGACGAAGCGGCTCTCGTTGAAGTTATCGCCGGGACGCTACGTGCTGATTTGCAACCGTCCGGGACACTATGCGATGGGCATGCATAAGGCGCTGGTTGTTGCGCCCCGAGTTGAGTCAGCAAGACGGGAACGCGCCAGTTCGACGTGACATCCAATTCCGTATCTGCAACGAAATTCGGGGAGATGTCATATGAAACTCGTTCACACCGCGCTGGCCGCGACGCTCGCGTTCGCGAGCATCGCATGCAATGCGCAAAACGCCGGGCCGAGCGATCCGCAGATTGCATCGATCGTCGTGACGGCCAATCAGGTCGATATCGACGCGGGCAAGCTTGCGGAAACCAAGACGAAGTCGCAGAACGTGAAGGCGTTCGCCCAGCAGATGGTCACGGATCACAGCGGCGTCAACAAGGCCGCGACCGATCTCGTGAAGAAGCTCAACGTGACGCCCGAGGACAATCCGACGAGCCAGAGCCTCAAGCAGGGCGGCGACGCGAACATCGCCAGGTTGAAGACGCTCTCCGGCGGCAGCTTCGACAAGTCGTATATCGATCACGAGGTCGCCTATCATGAAAGCGTGCTCGACGCCCTCGACAAGACGCTCATTCCGGGCGCGAAGAACGTGGAACTGAAGGCGCTGCTCGTGAAGGTGCGACCGGCGTTCGTCGCGCATCTCGAACACGCGCGTCATCTGCAGGCGGAACTGGCGAAGAGCGGTGCGTGACATGCGCCTGCTCGTCTGTCTGATGGCCGCACTCGTGTTGCCCGTCGATGCGATGGCGGCCACGTATGTCGTCGTGATCGAACAGATGCGCTTCGATCCGCCGACGTTGACGGTCGCGCGCGGCGATCGTGTCGTGTGGCTCAACAAGGACCTGTTCCCGCACACCGCGACCGCCGACGCGAACGCATTCGATTCGCATGACATCGCGGCGGATGCATCGTGGAGTTACGTGGCGCGCGAGACGGGACGCTACGCGTATTCATGCAAGCTGCATCCGACCATGCATGCGGTCCTGAACGTACGATGAAGACGATGACGAATCTTGCCGCTGAAACCACCGACGACGACCTCGGCATTGCGCGGCGCATCGTCGCGGGCGATCGTGCTGCGTTCGAACTGCTGATGCGGCGGCATAACCGCCGGCTCTATCGCATGGCTCGCGCGACCTTGCGCAACGATGCCGAAGCGGAAGATGCGCTACAGGATGCGTATCTGCACGCGTACCGATCGATGAACCAGTTTCGCGGCGATTCGCAATTGTTCACGTGGCTCTCGCGGCTCGTGCTCAACGAATGCTTCGCGCGATTGCGGCGCTCGGCGCGTCGTCAGAACGTGATCCCGATCGTGGACACTCCCGATTACATCGAACATGCCGATGCCATGACCACGCACGACGACGACGCCCCCGATCAGGCGCTCGCGCGTTCGCAAGTGCGCGCGCTGCTCGAACGCAAGCTCGATGCATTGCCGGAGTTGTTTCGCGTCGTATTCGTGCTGCGCTCGATCGAGGAGATGAGCGTCGAGGAGACCGCGCAGTGCCTCAATATTCCCGAAGCGACCGTGCGCAGCCGGCATTTTCGCGCGCGCAGCATGTTGCGCGAATCGCTTGCTCAGGCGTTCGATCTTGCCGAGCGCGACGTGTTCGAATTCGGCGGGGCGCAGTGCGATCGCATCGTGGCGAGCGTACTATCGAAGATATCCGGTGACGCGTCATAGCATTGCCGACGCGTTCTCCAGAGCACAAGGAGGGCGCCATGAACAGGAACAGGTCGGCTACGCGGGGAATCGGCATCGGCCGGGCTTGCGCGATAGCGGGAATTGCTGTGCTGGGATGTTTTTCGAACGTGGATGCCCGGACGATCACGGTTCTGTCCGGCACCTATGGCGCGAACTGCGGAGCACCGGCCGGCAATGCGACGGGCGATCTCGTGCGTCAATGCGATGGCCGCGATACCTGCCAGTACGTGCCGGACCGGCAAAGCATCGGCTACACGGCGCGCTCATGCAGCAAGGATCTTCAGGCAGACTGGCGCTGCACCGGCACCGAAATTCATACCGCGATGCTCAGCCCCGAGGCCGGCACGGACAGCACGCTCGTGCTGAGCTGCATCGAGCACAACGGACCGGGACATTGAGCGACACCGGGTTGCGCGCAGACGCGCGTTGGGTCGGCAGCCGGTCCGCTTGGACCGGTTAGCCGTCACCCTCGCCTATCGGATCATACCTTTCAGTAAGAGCGCCCGACAAAATTCGCCAACATGCGCGGACCAGTTTCGGTTTAGATTCCTTCGAGATCTTCCTGCTGCTCGGTCGACTCGAGACTGATGCTCCTTTGAATTGGAGCAACATTTCCGCAGACGCAACGCGATCGCGCGGAACAACTGTCATAACGTTCGCGTTGGTGACAATCCAGATTTACCGCTCGAATAGCCGTTGTTGCTGTGTCGCGCCGGGCGGGACGAGTATTGCGTAACGGAGCGTCTCATCGCTGCCGACTGAACGCATTACCGCCGCTTGCCGAAGTCCCGGCAACGCGTTGATGACCTCTGATGCCGCGACGTTTCGAGTGTCCGCGATCGTGAGCAGATGCGCAGGGCGATAAAGTTTCTCCCGATACAGGGCGCCGTACCAGAGCGGCTGCTTGCCGTTCGCATCGCGAACCTTGAAGTGCGAGCGCCACAGACGCAGCACCGAGCGCAGGTGCCGGGGACTGACGCGTTTTCATGCCTTCCAGTTTAGGCACGAAATCAGGCAATTACGATAAGAAAAGTTATCTTAATAGCGGTCTTTGATGCTCAATATTCGATCGACACCGGTGGTCCACTGGCCGTTACTTACTCGCTACGAGGCGTGCCCCGTCGACCTGACGAAGTGCTCTCGGCCAGGAAGGGATGCTCGCGGTTTTCGGCATCTTGGCGTTCGAACGGCAGTTCGCGTCCGGGAGGCGTCGCTCAAGCTGTGGTGCGCAGCCCGTGCGAGGGATCCTGTTTCTGGCGCTCGCAGGATTCGGGGGACCGACACGACGGGTGCCGGCGCTTTGGCCAGAGAACAGTAAACATTAGTGTTGCTGTGTGCCGGATTGAATCGCGGCCTGGCGCTGCAATGACGTTTGCTCAGCCTGCAATCGCGCTTCAGCCTTTTGCAGATTGACCGGATAGTCCACATCAACAGCCAGCGGGTTGTAGCCGGCTTGTTCGAGATTGGCGAGTTCGGCGCGTACTTGTGCGCGTGTAAGTGGCGCATCGGTTTGAGCGAACGAAGTAATTGGAGCAGGGGCGAGCAGGGCGAAGGCAGCCGTCACGAAAATCTGTTTCATCAGATACCTACTTTTGGCGTAAGGGGCTTCCGAAGTACTGCTAGAAGTGTCAAAGTATATGCGTCTTAAGCTAGGTATTTTCCCTTAATTCGGACAAGACTACATTGCGCAAAGCACAATGCTGCGCGCCTACCGCCTTCAGATGGACCGCAGAAAGGCAGTAGACACGCCCAGTCGAAGATCTGAGGAGAGGGTGCGCGACCGCGCGATCTCCTTGGTGAGCTGCTTCACCGTACGGCACGCCAGCGTCAGTTCGCCGTGGGGTGACATGGCAAGCGCAATGAAGCGCGGCACGGACGGCTCCCTTGGCGCAGCGCGCCGTGAGCATTATCCGAGAGTGCTACGCCGACTTCGGCCCGACTTTGGCGCGCGAGAAGCTCGAGCAATGCCACGGCATCCGGCTGGCCAAGGAAACGGTGCGGCATCTGATGACCGAAGCGGGCCTGTGGGTACCGCGTTCACTGCGCGCCGACGAGAGTCTGGAGCGGGCGCTGACGTGGCGCAAAGCGCGACGGGTCACCAAGACGCTCACCGTGCAGTACGACCGCGTGTTGTATCTGCTGGAAGATACCGACGCGAACCGCGCGCTGATCCACCGTGACATCGAGGTGTGGGAATATCCGGACGGACGCACGCAGTTACAGGCCGGCGAGCGGGCGCTGGTATGCCGGCAGTACGACCGTCTCACCGAGGTCGATCAGGGGGCGATCGTCGAGTGCAAGCGTCTCGCGCACGTGCTTGAGTTGGCGCAGGCAGTGCAGGCTCAGCGCGACAACCGCAGCATTGGCACGGCGCCCTCGCGCATGCATCGCGGCGCGCAGGTACGCACGCCACGCCGCGTATCCGGCACCAAGAAACAGCGCGAGCTCACGCAACAGGACCTGGAGGCAACGATGATTGCGCTGCATGAACACGAACGCGGTGCCGCGTCAGTAAAAACAGCTCGGCGGTCAGCAAACGGGGAAGTCGACGCACCCGCGCCCTGCCCGCTCGACCCTGCATCTTCAACACCGTGTGAGAGCAAAAACCTTGGATAGATACGACATCTGTATTTAGCCCGCACCCCGACATCTGTATTTGGCCGTGACACGTTAGGCAACCTAATAGAATTGTGGTCATCATTTTTAGCTTCGCGTGCGCGGGTCGGACGAAAGCACCGCGGGATGCGAGAAGTCGCATGCTGCAGCCAGATCAGAGCCAGCCCGTCTGTTACGTACTGTATGCGGAGCCGCGTACGCGACGTGACTTGTTCACATTTCCTGTCCTTGAGCAAGCCGCCGGAGAGGCAACCCCATAGTTGAGTATCGTCAACCGCTTGGCTTCAGGATCCCGCCTTTCGAGAACCCGAAGCGCGCGTTGTTTCCCACGAGGGGACGACCATGTCGTTATGCTGGTTGTACCAGACAAGTCTGACTGGAAGGGGGTTGGGGCTCTTGCACCGTATCTTGTCCTTGCGCAAAAAATCGGACGGCGCGCGAATCAGGCGTATGTGCGGCATTTGCTGGTTGACCTTCGCCAAAACTTGTCTCTACAATCTGGTACAAGCAGATTGGCGGTTGACGGCATGATGGGATGTACGGACGCTATGTGGGCTGACTAAATAAATAGGAGACTTCGTGGAATCAAAATTCAGATGGAAGGTGATGGGCCTGATGTTCCTCATTGCAGCGGTGAGCTACCTAGATCGAGCCAACCTAGCAGTGGCTGCACCGGTCATACGAGCCCAGATGGAATTCACGCCCAGCCAGATGGGTTTCATTCTGAGCGCGTTCACGTTCGCATACGCGGCCGCCCAGGTTCCCGCAGCGTTTTTGGCAAACCTCCTCGGGCCACGAAGATGTTTCTTTTACTTCATGTGGCTCTGGTGCATTCTGCTTGTAGCGACAACCAGTGCGACGACTTTTGCATCCTGGATCGGCTTTCGTATTCCGTTCGGGGCTGCTGAAGCAGTGAGCTGGCCAGCCCTGGCGCTGTTGATGAGTAAATGGTTCCCAAGGATCGAGTATTCGCAAGTCTCGTCCATTCAAAACTTGGGCCTTGTAATCGGATCGGCTGTCGCACCGCCTCTGGTATCAGCTATCATTGTGAAGGCGCATTGGCAGGCTGCCTTCGTCGCGACCGGTGCGATGGCTGCGGCTTTGGGAACGTTCATCTGGTTCTATCTGCGCGACGATCCGAAGGCCGATTCCCGCGTCTCTAGTAGCGAGCGCGAGTGGATCTCTCATGACAAAGTCGTTGAAACTGAATCCGCGACGCCGGCCGGATTTTTGAAGTTGCTTGCGACGAGACCTTCGGTATGGGCCTGCGCCCTTGCTTGTTTTGGACTGAATCTCGTCAACTTCCTATTCCTCTCTTGGTACCCGACTTATCTCACCGACACGTACCGGATGTCGATGTCGAAGATGGGGCTGCTTGCGGCGCAGCCTTACGTTTTCGCAATAGTTTCAGTCGCTGGTGCGGGTTGGGTCGTTCGACGGCTAGTCGAAGCCGGGCAAACGACGGAAGCTGCTACCCGTCGAGTAATTTTCAGCGGCCTCTTCTTCGGGACAGTCTGCTTATTCGTTGCTGTTAGCGTAAATAATCTCTATCTTTCGGTAACGGCGATGTCGCTCGGGTACGCGTTTGTCATGTCGATATTGGGCCCGATGTGGGCGATGGCCCCCGAGATTGGTGGCCGACGTGGGGCAAGCATCGTTTGCTCGATCATGAATTGCGTGGGACTGTTTGGGGGAATCGTTTCGCCGATAACCATGGGCTTTTCGTTCCAATGGTTCCAATCATACACGCCCGCCATTGCATGCTCAGCTGGGGTGACCATGTTGTGCGCACTGGCATTCTTGCGGTTATTTAGGTCTGAATCCGACCGCGGCAAAGTCGACGATTTCTTGACAGCAACGGCAGTTCACCGTGATGTCCTGCACGTCACCTGAGGACCTCCCGGACAAGACCAATCGCACGCAGAATTGCACTTCGTGCGAATGGAGTTTTGATGGCGTACGCCGCAACGTTGCGTGTCTTCTTGGACTGCCCGTCGAGCCATGGGCGATTCCCTAACGGTCATCGGCGAGAGTCATACGGGTGCGAGCACGCTTCCGGGGGGGACGGGTGGAAATGAAAACTGACGCGAACTCCTTCGAGAGGGGCGGTTGGCGCGACCGGCGCCCGACGATCGTGCGGTGCTCACGGGCATTCTCTTCATTTTACAGGCGGGCCCTGCATTGGGACTTACTGCCTCGGGGATACGCAGTCGGCGAAAAGAGAAGCCACGAAATGGCTTCGCTCTTCTGCGTTTTGCTAGTCACCCGAACGACGCCAGCAATTCATGCCACTGACGGAGCGATTGACGCCTCGCTTTCATCCACGAGACTTTCCTCAATATCGTCTGTTGCGTCCGTGACACTTGTAAGCGTCATTCTGCGTTTTGAGCACTGTCGAACGCCATGGACCAACAATTTCCTGGAGATGAGGGATCCTGGCATAGGCAGCCTTGCAAAGCCGTCATGTGCGCTGGACTTATATCTGCACCGGTCGGACAATCCTAGAGGAACAAAGCCGACCAACTAACTTGGTCGACCGCGGCACCTTGGCCTGACAATCAACGTGTCTGGTAGCCCAGTCCAAGCGGCGTGTAAGCATGGCGTTTTTGCAAGCGAGATTGGAAATCGGAAGCATCACACACGAGTCGAAATTGAGCTAGCCATAGCTAGCTTGATATAAAGCGACGATGTCGCCACGGGCAGGGATGCGAGGGTTGTTGTATGGGCTACTCGATGCGAGAGCCTGGTCCGCCATCAATGGTAAGAGACGCTGCCACTCTGTTGGCGAGATTCCGTAATTGCGTGGCGATGGAACTGAGAGTTCGCGATTCAAGCGTTGAAGCATCTCGACCAAGGTGCGCGACGCTGTCTCATCGTCCATTTCGCTCCTCGCGAACCCAGCGATCCTTGAGGCTTCTGCGTATTTGTCTAGCGCACTCGGTAACGAGTACTCCGTAACTACGGGCAACATCATTGCGTTCGACATGCCGTGTGAAACGTGGAAATGCGCGCCAATCGGCCTCGCCATGGCATGCACTAATGCCACGGGAGCAATCGAACAAGCTATGCCGGCATGCGTCGCGCCAAGCATCATTGCTTCGCGGGCCAGGCGATCTCCCGGTTCGGCATAAGCTCTGCGCAGATGATGTCCGATAAGCGACAATCCCGACCGAGCAAAGAGATCTGAATGTGCGTTGGCTCGACGGGAGACGAAGGCCTCGAGCGCGTGCACGAAGGCATCCAGTCCGGTGTCAGCGGTCACTCGCGGAGGCACGGTCATGGTTAGTTCGAAGTCCACGATTGCTGCTACTGGCAGCGCGGCCAGGCCGGAAATGAGCATCTTCTCATTATTCACGGTGTCCGTTACGACTGTGAAGCGCGTGACTTCGCTTCCTGTCCCAGCCGTCGTCGGAACTGCGATAAGGGGGACAGCCGTGGCATCAGCGTTCAGCGGTAGCTTGAATTCGCGGATATGTATCCCAGGATCAAGTCGGTGTGCGGCTGCCAGGATGTTCATCGCCTTCGCGGTGTCCATTGGCGACCCGCCTCCGAACGCAATCAAACAATCAAAATTTCCTTCAATAAGGACTTTCGCCCCCCGGGCGACGACAGTATCAGTCGGATCCGGAACCGTGTCTGAGAATATGGAATACTCGATGCCGCTTGCGTCGAGCCCGACGGTGAGTCGGTCGATCAGCCGAGACGTTTTCATGAAAGGGTCGGTCACGATCAGCGGACGCGTAACCCCGAGCCGTCTGCATATTGCCGCAGTTCCCGACACTGAGCCACCGCCGATTTCCATGTAACGCGGTGCATAGATATAGGCCTGATTATTCATTACGCGATGCTCTTCTTGGCAGACCATTCAGTCTATTTCATATGTCTCGCTTAGTAAACTGGTACGACCAGATTCAGAGGAAAGGGAGCCCAACTTGGCCACTTTCGGGTTTGCTATTTGTCGCACGTCTTGGCGACTACGTCGAAAATCGGTGACGTCTCGGCGGGTACTTTCCCGTTCGCACAGGTCGTGTGACGGGCGACCGGACCGGATACATACATAGCTTGCGCTTTCTTGCTGGGCACATTTACTTGCGTAGTTCGATTGATCGTGCCAGTCATCTGCACGTCTTGCGCCGGAGTCACGTCGGGGCCGAGCGATAGGGACCGTGATAGGGGACTATTGGCGGAGAACATGCTGGCACGACCTGCGGCGAGCCTCATCGCACCGCTCCTCGGATGGCACGGCATGTACACGACAGATGCCGCATTTGTGGGTGCTCGGACTTCTCCTCGCTCGTCGGACGCTGGCTGCTTGATCCATTCAGCAAGGCGGATTATGAAAATTCGGACATCGCAGCGGAGGCGCGCGTCAAATAGTTGGCCTTCGCGCCTCCTTACGTGATAGCGGTTGGCTATAATTTCTTGAATCGCGGCCGCCCTCCGAGGGCTACAAGCACTGCGCTTTTCCACGAAGTTCCCGCGCGGTGTTGAAGCGTACGCCTGGTTTGACCAGATTTGATGTCCACGCTATCCTTGTAGCTGTGCGCTTTGGCACGGCGGCCGCCTTTGCTGGCTCAAAAACTTTCGTATTCCAAGAAGCGGTGATCCCATGCTTGACAACGTTCGACAACTCGTGCAACTCATACATGAGCGCGGCTTTGAACCGGGAGACAAGCTGCCCTCTGAGCGAGAGATGTCCGAAATGTTTGGCATGAGTCGCGGGGCACTGCGCGAAGCGTTAATTCGGTTAGATACGCTGCGAATCATCGACGCTCGCCCAAAGTCGGGTATCTACCTGCGGGCCGGATCGGAAGAGCGGAGTATCGAAGCGATGGTCCTATTCGCGGAGGCCGACGCACCCCTCGCGCCTGACGAGGTCATACAAGCCGTCGAATTGCGACGTTTGCTCGAGACTCAGGCCGTGCGTCTTGCGTGTGAGCGGCGCACGGACGAAGATCTCGAGCGCTTGTCCGCAATCGTTAAACGTTGCGCTGCCGCACGAGGGGACGGCGAGAAGCTCGCGAGTCTGGACGCAGAGTTTCATCTGGCGATAGTCGCGGCGACTCAAAACGACGTGTTCGTGCGATTTGTGAACGTTTTTTACCTTATGTCGCGCAAGCGCCGCGAGGTCTACTTTTCTTCGGATGAGCACTGCCGTCAATCAGTGAACGACCACCGCAAGTTGCTAGCCGCGATAGTCGAACGTGATGTCGAGAAGGCGGAGAGCATCTTGCGGCAGCATATTAAAGGAGTTGACGTGTATTTTCGTGCGTTGTTTGGATCGACCGCTGACATCAAGACCAAGGTTGATCCACGGGCGCCCGCGGAAACAAAAAGATCGGCGAGCGGGCGGAAGCGCAAACCAGTCACATCAAACGACGCTGTCTGAGATACCGAGCAGAGATCAAGACGCGGATACTCATGTACAAGTGCGTGCGTCGCCTTGCTCGGACTCGCTAACTGCAAGCGCTAGGTCGATTTAGGGCTTGTCCACCGCGTGAGTTGCGAAATCGGCAGGAGACACGACCTCGAGTTGCTCGAAGTCGTCGCTGTTTCCGAGAACTTGGTGACGAACGCCCGGGGGGAAGAGGCAGGAGGAGCCCGCCGTAAGACGAGTTACGCCGATGTCTTCAAACTCGAAGTCGATCCATCCGCGCAGTACAAACACCATCTGGAAGGCCGCATCGTGCGTATGCCACTCAGGCTCCGCCCGCTTGCCCGGCACTGCGCGAATGATGTGTGCGACGTAGCCTCCGTTTGACGCTTCTTTGAAGCCGAGGTCGCGATACTCGAAGTAGGGGCGCAGACCGAGTTTAAAGTCGCTCTCGTCAGCTGCGGCGTGTGAGACAGAGGTCCGTGGGATTGTATCGGTCGACATTGCTTTCCTTAGTGATGGTTGATTAATGAAAAACGATTCTCGGCATCACACGAAGCCGGGACCGCTCGAACCAGTATGACTTTGAATGAAATCCTCGTTGACTTCGATACCGATGCCAGCCTTCTCGCTTGGTCGGATCGTGCCACTTGCGTCAACGTCGAACGAGAAATCGATCAAATCGTCGCGCAGCGGGTTGTAGAGCGAGCAATCTGCTTCGAAGTACCCGGCGTTTTCAACAGCGCTGAGAACGTGCAGGGTCGCGGCCATGTTGATTCCCATACTGGAATGACAATGAATAGGAAGCTTTTGTGCAGAGGCCATCGCCGCAACCTTCAGTAACTCGGTGATACCACCCATCTTTGAGATGTCAGGCTGCAGTACAGTAACGGATTCGGCCTCGATGAGTTGCGCGAATTCGAAGCGGGTGAAATGGTTTTCACCGGCAGCCAGTGCAAAGCTGCACAGCAACTTCGCTTCACGATAGCTGCGGTAATCGTGTGCGGGAAACGGTTCCTCGAGCCAACCTATGCGCGCCGCATCTAGGTACGGCGCAACAGTGCGAAAGTCGCGCAGAGTGTATGCAGTGTTGACATCGGTCAGGATATCGATGTCTGGGTATGCCTCGCGCACGGCGCTGACTCGTGCGATGTCGTCTGTGGTGGAGTCGCCTAGCCTGAGTTTGACCGCCTGGAAGCCGCGTTGAACGATCGACGCGACTTCGTCGATTAATGCGCCGGGCGACTGGAACCCGAGGCAGATACCGCCAGCGTAGGCCGGTACGCTACGCGACGCTCCGCCGAGCAGCCGGTAGAGCGGCCAGCCTGTCGACTTGCCACGGATGTCCCACAGCGCCATGTCGATCCCGCTCATAGCCGCCGCACAAGCCGCACCCATTCCGTGTGACGCAAGCTGATAGCGATAGATTTGCGACCAGACGCCATTCACATCTGTTGCCTCGAAACCGGTAACAAGTTGCTTAAGTGTCGTGTTGACGAGCGTAGCGACCGCGAGGTGAGCACGCCCGTGGTGCGACTCGCCCCAGCCGACGATGCCCTCATCTGTAATAACCTTGACGATTACGGTATCCCGCTTGACCATCCTCCCGATTCCCAGACTGACCTGATATGCAGGAGGAACTGGAACGGTAACCGGATAGGCCACGATATCCAAGATTTTCATTTTCTTCTAAGTACGGACGATGCGTTGTGGGTTAAAGACGTCTCTGCGTCTCAGGGCTTTTGATAGAGTCGAGATAGCGCGACCACACTTCGGGATTGACTAAATTTTCCGGCATGCGTGAATGCAGGATGTCAACGACGGCCCGAGCTGCGCCAGTGCTCATTCGTTCCAAACCTTCAGTTGTGAAAGCGGCGACGTGCGGCGTCAATAAGACGTTGTCGAGCGACCAATAGGGGTGTGCGGTGGGCAATGGCTCCGGTTCGAATACATCAAGTGCTGCGCCAGCGATCTGACGGCTACTCAAGGCTTGAACCAACGCTTCATCGTCAATCAGCCCGCCGCGCGCTGCATTGACGAGTAGTGCGCTCCGCTTTGCCAGAGCTAGTAAGCGTGCATTAACCATGTGTTTTGTTGATGCGACCAGCGGCGCGTGAAGCGTGATGACGTCTGCGCCAGCGAACACTTCCTCGATCGACGTTTGCTCGATGAACAGCGGCAACCCTTCGCGCTTGCTGCTGTCACAACCAATGACGCGCATCCCAAAGCCATGATGCAGCGCTTCCGCGACTCTGATGCCAATTCGGCCAAGGCCAACTACGCCGACGGTCCGCCCGCGCATCTCGAAGCCCTGAAACGCCTGCCTCACGAGCCAGCCGTTTTTCCGCCAAGATGTGGGGAGCCGGTCAAAGCCGCGAGCCATCGCTAAGATCGCACCAACGACATGCTCGGCGACCGCTTGCGTGTTTGAGTCTGGGAGGTTTGCGACCGGAATTCCTGCGCGGGTTGCCCGTTCAACCGGTATGAAATCCAGACCGACTCCGTGGCGCACACAGGCTCTTAGACGCCGAGCGCGATCGAAGATGTCCTCCGGAAGACGCACGCGGACGATGAGCGCGTCAACGTCGGATACGAGCGAGCGCAGCGTATCCTCCCGATCATTTGGCGCGGTAAGTAGTTCGCAAGTTGGCGCGAGGATGGATAAGGCGGATGGATCGATTGGGTTCGTTGCTAGAACGCGAAACGGTTTCGTCATGGAATATCCTGCGTGCGTCTTAACTGGTACAACCAGATATTACGAGCCGTCGTCGCGTTCCGTCAACAAAAAAGTAGATCGGCCTTGAGCAGCACGACTGCGTGCAGAACAGGATCGGATGCGGCACGACGATCTAATACTCGCGAGACTTGCTTTTCGGCGCACGTCGTCGTAGTGTCAAATCTGGTACAACCAGAAACCGGAGTAGATATGCCGAAGACAGTGGGCGTTGTGGGAATAGGTGCGATGGGGCAAGGCGTAGCAAACTCGCTTATACGGGCGGGGTTCGCAGTAACAGGCTATGACGTGAGTGCGGACGTGCGCGCCAAATTTTCGGCAGCTGGAGGCATTGCGTGCGACCGCTTGGCTGATCTCGGTCAGCGGTCGGATGTGGTGATTATCTTGGTGGTAAACGCTGCTCAGACGGAGCAGGTCCTTTTTGGCACCGATGGATTGGCTTCAACGCTCAAGGCAGGCAGTGTCGTGATTGCTAGCTCGACGGTAGCACCAGCATTCGCCGAGGCAATGGCGAAGCGACTCGAAGAGCAGGGGATCGCGATGATCGACGCTCCTGTATCGGGAGGGGTGGTCGGCGCAGCGGCGGGAAAACTGACGATCATGGGCTCAGGACCGCAGTCGGCGTATGATGCCTGTAAGGATGTATTTGATGCCTACGCAGCCAAAGTGTACCGGTTTGGTGAGCAAGTCGGATTGGGCTCCAAAGTGAAGCTGATCAATAATCTGCTTTGTGGCGTACATATCGCAGCTGCAACCGAGGCAATGGCATTGGCGAAGCGCCAAGGAATCGAGCCTCAGCTCCTGTACGACGTTATCACGAACAGTGCAGGAAACTCGTGGGCGTTCCAAGATCGCATGCCCCACGTGATTGCAAATGACTTTGCTCCCGTGACTGCGCTGAACATCTTCGTTAAAGATCTAGGCCTGGTTCTCGACATGGCCGACAGCTCGCAATTCGTCGCGCCGTTGACAAAATGCGCGCATCGCATGTTCTTGTCGGCTGCCGAAGCGGGTCACGGTCTCGCGGACGATACCTCCGTAATCAAGATTTTCGATGACGTCGGCCGAGTACGCTCAGTACTGGCCCCTTGATACTTGGATTGATTGGGCGAGCAGTTGTCTGAGGCCTGTTGACATTCGCTTGGTACGCCGATACGACGCCGGTCGGCGTAAAGCCAAACGGACTCGCTTCGTTGAAAGCGAGCCAATCAGAGTCTCAGAGACGAAGTCAAGTAGTCGAGCCGGCCGCCCGAACACCGACGAGAAGATCTCTCATTGGGGCTATTAACGCATTCTCGAAGTCAGCATAATTCTCATCCTTGCAGGCTGCCGCGACTAGACGGTCAGAATCTAACGATCACGCTAGCGCCCGAGCTACGTCTGCGACCGGCCAAGTACTTGTAGGCAGGCAATGTAAGCACGGAACGCCAGGGACGCCTTGGCTTCATACTTTGCAAGGCCGTGACCCGCGCTACCGCCGCCGGCGTAATGAGCAACTTAAACGGAAGACGGGGGAGACATTCGAGGTAGCGCGTAGTCACCCATGGACTGCGATGCTTGCTATGTAGAAGTGCCGAGAGGTAAAGTCGTTGGCTGACGGAAAACTTAACGCGCATAGGACCCGGCATGAAGCCAAAACTCGAGAGCTTTTCGAGCGCGATTAACATATTCGCTGCAATCGTAGACGCAGGCACGTTTAAAGGGGCGGCGGAGATTGTGGGAATGTCTCCGCCGGGGGTAAGCAGAGCGATTGCAAGGCTTGAAGATCGGCTCAAGCTGAGGCTATTTCACCGCACCACCCGTGCAGTCTCTCTCACGGAGGAGGGGCACCGCATGTACGAACGCATGTTGCCTCATCTTATTGCACTCGAAGAAGCGGCGGCGGAAGTTTCGGGTGTGTCGATGTCGGTCCGCGGCCGGCTTAAAGTGAACCTCGATCCCGTATGCTATCGAACTGTGCTCGGTTCGCGGCTTGACAGTTTCATGGACCTGCATCCCGAGCTGAAAATTGAATTCATCGCGCGGGACAGCTTGGGTGATCTGGTGTCAGAAGGCTTCGACGTCGCGCTCAGATTCGGCAAGCCAAAGGACTCTACGCTTGTAGCGCGTAAAGTACTCGATACGGCTATCATGACACTCGCAGCGCCATCGTATCTCGTGCAGCGAGGGCGTCCCAGCAGACCTGAGGATCTCGAGAACTCCGACCATCGATGTTTGGAGTTCCGCGATCCGGCAGGCGGAAAGCCCTTCCCTTGGGAGTTCCATCAGGGCCGGAAGCGCGTCGTGATAACGACACGCGGTCGGCTGACGGTCAACGATCCGAGCGCATTACTTGACGCCTGTCTGGCAGGATCGGGCATCGCCCAAATGCTATCTATAGGCGCCGAGCATTTGATTGCAAAAGGGCTTTTAGTGAACCTATTTCCTGATTGGGCAGACGAGCGTTATCCGCTATACGTTTTTTATCCGTCGCGTGAGCACATTCCAGCAAAGACCAAGGTCTTTCTCGACTTTATTGATGGGCTGAAGGAATAATTGCAACCATTCGCGCGCGTCAGGCCTGTATGCCTGATAGCGCTCCCGATGTACGTTTCCATTATGATTCAGCCAGACGGCGAGGCTGGGGACGCCGTGAGGCCATGCGCCTCACGGCTCAGGTCCCGGTTACCCAAATTGCAATTACGACCCTTATACAAGCACCGCTTCCCTGAGGATGGAAAACGCTATGCCCCGGGTTAGAGGCAGGTGAGAAATGCTGTTATCGAATTCGATGACGGCGCGGATGCTGAATGTCAGCGGCTAACAACCGCGGCGTCGACGCAGCGCGCTAAATCAATCGATCCTTATCGTGGTAACGTTGCATCCAGTGGGGATATGGTATTCGAGTTTCTGAAATCGAGTCCAAACGCGCGAGGTGTTCGACACTGAGTTGAATGTTACGCGCGTCAAGATTCTGCGCTAGCTGCTCCGGCGTGCGGGCACCGACTATGACGGATGCGACGGCTCGCTTCGCGAGAAGCCAAGCTATCGCGACCTGCGCCTGCGATGCCTCGAGGGAGTCAGCTACCTCGATAAGCACCTCTAGAATCCTATGACCTATACCCTGGTCGACCGGCGGAAACTCTAGTTTACTGCGCCGCCCCGCGGATGACTCGGCGCTTGCATATTTTCCGCTCAAGTAGCCACCCGCGAGCGGACTCCACACTAGCAGTCCCATTGACCGCGACTCGGCCACGGTAACGATGTCGTGTTCGACGTCTCGGCTCGTTAGTGCATAGTGGACTTGGTTGCTCACGATCGGTGTGCGATCGGTGCGCTCTGTATAGGCTGAGGCACGCTCCATATCAGCCGCGCTGAAGTTACAAGCGCCGATGTGACGGACCTTTCCCTGCGTCACCAGATCATCAAGCGAACGTAGCGTTTCGTCGAGCGGTACCAGCGCATCCCGATCGTGTAGCTGGAGTAGGTCGATATGGTCTCGTCCGAGACGCCGTAGACTCGTCTCCACCGATCGGATTATGTGGGAGCGACCAAGGCCGACCTGATTATGGCTGGGACCGGTACGAAGCCGTACCTTCGTGGCCACCAGCATTTTCGTCTCGTCGAAGCTAAGCGCCTTGATTACTTGCCCGACGATCTCTTCGGAGAGACCTTGCGAATAAACGTCCGCTGTATCGATAAGATTGACGCCTTGCTCGGCGGCGACAGCCGTGAGGTGGATGGCTTGATCGCGGTCCAGTCCGGCTATGTTGCCCCAGATGCCGGATCCCGCACCAAAGGTCATTGCACCAAGGCTCAGGCGGGAAATACGCAGCCCAGTTGTACCAAGAGTAATGTAGTCCAAGAAGCTCTCCTTGTTTCGACGAGTGGCGCGTCTCGAGCGCTCAGCTCGCGTCTGCGACTAGCTTTTTAATAACGGTATCGAGATCGACCTGACCGCGGATGACATTCTCAGGCGATCCTTCAAAGCAGATCCAGCCTTCATTGAAGCCGTCGAGCATGCGGATACGGGGCATCGGATTCCTCATGCCTTGGGACTGGAACATAGATTCCCACTGCGACCTTTCAACGACTTCGGCCTGCACGGGATGCCCGAAGGCTCGCGAGAAAGCAGCCGCAATATCGTTGGGACTGACACGGTGTGGACCCTCGATCTCAACGACGCGGACGCCGGTCCACGTCTCCTGCAGCAATTTTGCCGCAAGGGAGCCAACGTCTTCCGTTGCCACCATTGGCACAACGCGATCTAGCGGTTGCAGGAAGCTGGCGATTCTCCCCGCGTCACGAGCCGCTGCGACGTCCCACGCCGAATTTTCTAGGAACCAGCCCGGCCGCAAGAAGGTTATTGGGATGGACAGATGGGTCAACGTTTGTTCCATGAGCGTTCGCTGCGTGAGCAAATTGCTCTCAGTTGCATGTGCGCCAATGGTCGACAGACATACAACCTTTTTCGGTTTCGCAAGACGCAAAGCGCTCGCGACTGCGTCAATTACGGCCTTGGCCTCTGGAAATCCAGGAGCCGGGTCGAACTCGGAGGGTGGCAAAATAAAGACTCCCGTTGCGCCGTGGAAAGCAGTCGCTAGCGCTGACTCGTCTTCCATGTCGGCGATAGCGATTTGACAACCTCGCTCTCGCCACGATGCGGCGCGGTCCGCATCTCGAACGACTGCCCGTACTTGCTGGCCGCAGGCGAGGAGCGCCCGCGCCAATGCGCCACCGACTTTGCCCGTGATACCCGTGACTGCATACATGATGCCGGTCCTTTATAGAGTTGAAGTGATCGGTAAGGAGTTCCGCACTAACTAACTTTCAGTTAGGCGCGGCGCAAGCCGGAATAAAGGCCTTGCTCGAACTGACCATACAGGTTGACCACGCGTTCATCATAAAAAGGCAGGACCTGCGAGAACATGGACCCCGCTACGCGTTTGACAGGGTCGATCCAGAAGTAGGTATTTAGCAGGCCCGCCCAACTGCCGCTTCCGGCGCTACGACCATGTGGGCCTGCCTCCGTGTTGATGTCAAAGGACAATCCCCATTTGTGTGCCTGATCAGGGAACTGATCGAAGCTATTTGACCATGCGGGTTGCGCTGTCTTCATCTCGCCAACTGCGAGATCACCAATATGATTGCGGAACATCGAGGCAACTGTCTCGGAGCGCAGGAGGCGCACACCGCGGTATGTTCCATTTCCAAGAAGCATGCGCAGAAAAGTCATGTAGTTGTTCGGCGTACTAAACAAGCCTCCTCCGCCCATGAAGAACTCTGGGCGCTGGTTCATCTCGAACGGTTCGGGCTTGAGACTTCCATCACCTTGACGACGGTGTAACGTCGCGACCCGTCGCTTCTGTGCGGTGCCGATAAGAAACCCGGTATCGTTCATTTCAAGCGGAGCGAAAATGTTCTCTCGGAAGTAGACTTCAAGTGACTGGTCGGCCACGGCCTCGACAAGCTTGCCAACCCAGTCCATGCTAATCCCATACTGCCAACGCTCGCCCGGTTCGAATTCGAGCGGTGCTGCAAACGCACCATTTAGCGAGTAGCCAATATCTGGCATCCCGGTCACTTTCTCGTACTCGGTGAGGCGATCGCTCCAGATGCTGTAGGTGAAGCCGGAAGTATGGGTGAGCAGATGACGGACCGTGATCGCATTCCGCGCTGGCCGCAGTATTGGATGACCCGTTGTGTCGAATCCTTCGAGCACCTGCGGCGTTTTTAGTTGCGGCAGCAGATCCGAGGCGGGTTGTTCGAGCTTGAGCCTTCCCTGCTCGACAAGCTGCATGCACGCCGTTGCAGTGATTGCCTTGGTCATCGAGGCGAGCCAGAAGATCGAGTCTCCCGTTATCGGCCGCAAGCGTTCAGCATCTGCATGACCAGCATGACCCGAGTAGACAACCCCTTGCTCCGTCGCTCCTATCGCAACCACCCCGGCTACTGTGCTGTCTTCGACCGCTGTGCGGAGGGATGCGTCGATTGAGTCGAATCGTGCAGTGGACTTCGAAATGGCGGCAGATTGGTGCCTACTCGTGGCAGCGCTCGCGCTGCGCGCTTGCAGTGGCGCCAATGTTGCCGCAGCCAGCAGACCGGATGCGCTCTTAAGTAGAGCGCGGCGTTGAAGTCGGAAAGACATGTTTTCTCCAGTATAAGGACGATGACAATGGTTATCAGATCGGTCTGGGCACCATTCTCGATGTCGGCGCCAACAAGCAAAATACTTCGCTAAGCACTTCATTAGTGACGTTTAGTCACTAATCGGTGTGTCGTGTCTGTTTTGCAGACCCCAAACCCGACGCCAAGACGCGGCTTCGCACGACTTCAGGGACGAGGCATGAAGTGCCTTTCGCAGAGCCGTTTTGCGACATATTGACGAAAGCGTCGCGCGGGGTATACTGAGCGCTCAGTCAGATGCAGTCTTGGTGGTGTTTTGGTCGGGGCGGTGGTTGCCCCTCGGAGACCGGGGCTTCCAGCGCGGTCGCATATATAGGTGGACCAAATATGAAAATCGTCGATATGCACTCGCATTGGGGCACGCGCCGCGGCTTTCCGTTGCGAACGCCCGAAGAGCTCGCGCAGCAAAAGAAGACATGGAATTCTGAACCCGTCTACCACTCGGAGGCGGAAATGGTCCAACACTTCCGAGACAACGACGCGCGCGTTATCCTAGATTTGGGCTACACCAAATACCTACCGATCGAAGAAGTCTCGGCGTTGCACGACTATGCGTTCGATGTCCAGCGCAAAGGCATGGACGTAATCGCCGGGCATTGGCTGCATATTGACCCGTTAGATCGCGACGCTGGGGTGCTGGAATTACGACGGTGCATCGAGGCAGCCCCGAGTTTTGTGGGTTACGCGGTGTCGGGTTCGGGGTCCGCTCCTGCAAGCGACCCGATCTGGTTTCCGTTCTACGATCTTTGTGCGCAGACCGGAACGCCAGTGTTGATCTTCGTCGGCACCACCGGACTAGGCGCGGGACTGCCTGGCGGAGGCGGAATACTGCTAGACAATTGCCATCCGCGTCATCTCGATTTCGTCGCGGCGAAGTTTCCGTCGCTTCGCATAGTCGCGGCACGCCCTGGTTGGCCATGGCAGACGGAAACCATCGCAGTTTTGATGCATAAGCGCAACATATGGTACGAGCTGCACGGATGGTCTCCGAAGTACTTTACCACCGACCTTAAGCATGAAATCAGCCGACGTCTGCGTAATCGCGTGATGTTTGGTGCCGATTATCCGCTGTACTCCTACAATCGATTGCGCGCCGATTGGGAGAAGGAAGGCTATGCGCAGGAAGTCCTTGAAAGTGTGTTCTATCTTAATGCCGAGCGCTTTCTCGCCGGCGAGGAGACGCAATGAATCTCCAACTAAAAGGGAAGGTGGCGATCGTCGGCGGTGGCAGCCAGGGAATCGGTCTTGGTATCGCGCGTACACTCGCCGCTGAGGGCGCCAGCGTTGTGATCACCGCGCGTCGTGAGGAAGACCTCAAGCGCGCGGCCCACGAAATTCACGAAATGACCGGCAACCAGGTGACATGGATCCCAGCGGATTGCCGTAAGGCGGA
>NZ_JALQDH010000130.1:0-787 GCF_023631365.1 Caballeronia sp. INML2
AGCGTGTGCATGGACCACGCTACTTCGAGCGGCGAGAAGTAATCCGGATCGGTTCCGGAGTGCAGCAACCACAAGTTCTGCGACGTCCGGTTCTCGACTTCCACCCACACCGGCTGGATGTTGGCCTTGGTCATATCTGCGCCGAACATGCGCTTGCTGTCGTCGGTGCTTAGCACGGCCACGCTTACATTCGCGTCCTGCTTCGTTGCGCTCACCGCACGCTCGCGCAGCGGCGCGTCGTCGATGCTGGTCGGCGCCGTCCAGGTCGCGCAGCCCGCGAGAATGGGCCCGAGGACAACGCAGCCGGCGGCACGCTTCAACCCCTGTCGCAGCGCCGCCGATACGCTCATCGTTTTGCTCCCGAGGGGTGCGCGTTGAGCCGGGCGGCCGCCTCCCACGGAAAGAATTCGATTTCGGAGAGCGACGTCGGCTGCCGGTCGAACACGAGCACCGTTCGATAGCCGTCGGTGTAATACGGATCCGTCGTGAGATTCTGACGCGTTGTGCCCTGCGGGGCGGCGCCGACGCCCCGAGCGAATCCGATCTTCTGCAGGTTCTGGGAGTACGCCATGTCCTCCGCGAGCGCCGTGCGCGCCTCGTCGACATCCGGGTCAATCTTGTGCGTCGTGAATGTCGGCGAGTGCCACGTAAGCCGCACGCCAATGTCTCGGCTGATCTGTCCGACCCACACAGGCTTGCCCCGGTAGCGCATCGGGCTTAGCCAGAGCCGCAAGTGATTGCGCTGGTGAATCGTGTCGCGTGCTTTTTGCAGCGCAAGATCCTGCGC
>NZ_JALQDH010000131.1:0-230 GCF_023631365.1 Caballeronia sp. INML2
GTGCTGATCCGACGCGCACGAAAAGCAAAAAGCCCGGTCAGCTTTCGCTAACCGGGCTTCGTAATGCTTGGTGGGGCGTGAGTGACTCGAACACTCGACCTACGGATTAAGAGTCCGTGCAAGTTGGTATTTATCAGTGTTGACCTAAGAGCATGTAACCCGGGAAATGGCGCGCCACTGGGAGGTTTGGCTTAGGTTGCACGGATTATTCTGTTGACCCACGTTGATTG
>NZ_JALQDH010000132.1:0-2298 GCF_023631365.1 Caballeronia sp. INML2
AAGCGATGAAGATATGAAAGCAAGCGGCGAGTCGCCTTGATCGAAAGCGAGGCGGAATTTTCTTTGGCGACCGCACCGATCCGACCGCTCGTCGATTGACCAGGTCCGTCCGTCTGCCTCGCCGAGATGCCTCACTTGTTTTCGCACAGCCTCGGTCGCGTGCTGCCTGTCGTGCCAAGCCGGGAGCTGTCTGGAGGCGGCTCAATGCATCTACGCAGTCGCCGGGAGATATTAGCCTGCGCGTCCTCGACCACCCGTATAATCCGGCATGACTCCACCCATCTCCCACGTAGAAAGCTTACGGCCGCCGGCAACAGCTTCTCGATTCATCGGTTTGTTGGTCTCGCATACCTTAGCGGGCCATTCACGATCCACGCGCGTGGAATGCACGTTTCACGAACCGCGGGCGACGATCGTATGAAAATGCCCAAACGGCTTGCGCCGCTTCTCGAAGAAGGATTTATCGACGAAGTCATCGGCCAGTTGATGAGCGGCAAGGAGGCGACAGTCTATGTCGTGCGCTGCGGCGAATCGACGCGTTGCGCCAAGGTCTACAAGGACGCGAAGCAACGCAGTTTTCGGCAAGCAGCGTCGTATCGGGACGGTCGCAAGGTCAAGAACAGCCGGCAGTTGCGGGCGATGGAAAAAGGTACGCGCTACGGCCGTCAGATGCAGGAAGCGTCATGGCAGAACGCTGAAGTGGACGCGCTGTTCCGGCTCGCCAACGCAGGTGTGCGCGTGCCGCAACCCTATATTTGTACCGACGGCGTGTTGCTGATGGAGTTGGTGATCGACGAGGTGGGTGACGTCGCACCACGGCTCAACGACGTCGAGCTGACCGAAGCCCGCGCCCTCGAACTGCACGCGTTGCTGCTGAACCAGGTTGTCCGCATGCTCTGCGCGGGCGTAATTCACGGCGACCTGTCGGAATACAACATCCTCCTGGCAGCAGACGGGCCGGTGATCATTGATCTGCCGCAGGCCGTCGACGCATCCGGAAACAACGAAGCTGCCTCCATGCTCAAGCGAGACGTCGACAACCTGGCCGCGTACTTCGGACGGTTTGCACCGCAAATACTCACCGCGAGTTATGGGACGGAGATCTGGGCGCTTTTCGAGGCAGGGCGGCTGCATGTCGAGGCCGAACTGACCGGTCGCATCGAAGCCGACACGCGTCCTGTGGACCTCGACGGCGTTCTGCAGGAACTCGAAGCGACACGTCTTGAGGAAGATGCGCGAGTGCGGCGGCAGGAGGAACTGAGCGCAGGCCGGTAACCGTACTTGATGTCCCCGAAGATCGCCCGAAAGTGAAGGTCTTCGAGGACGTCGCCGCTCGGCCAAGAAGCGACATTCGCCAACAACGAGATTTGGACATTCAAGCGTCGAATGCACTCAGGAAGCGGACATTCAATCTGAAAGGGTGAATGCTCCAATTTTTTGGCGGTATGACCGAGGACGGCTGCGTGAGGCGCAACGCAGAGGTCACTGTCGTCACCAACCCACGATGCGGCGCAGTGAAATTGAACTTTGTCCTTCGTTGTAGACAGGTATGACGACACTAGTCATTGATCGACATTCTTTAATTTCCGGCATCAAAAAGGACGACTGGATGACGCCGTGTCAGCCCATTCGCGAAGAAGTGCCAGTCGCCAATCGAGCTTTGATCCGCTTCGTACGTCTTGTCGCGGGGAACGCGCCGCTGGATCTGGGGGAACAGGTCGGCATGTAAATCGCGCCATCGTGATGGTCTGCCGTTGTCGATCGCCGGGATGAAAGTCTTAATGCTATAGCAGCCGTCTTGCACTTCGCCAACAAATACGCCTTCTTCGCACGCGAGGCCCAACTGCAACCATTTGTCCCGGGAGATCCACGGCTGCAACCAATAGATATTCGCCATGGCGGTACAGAGGCGTGTGCTAATCTCGGTCTCGCCAGTTCGGCCCGTCCGCTGAATGATCCGTTGCATTGCATGCTGGCTAACCTCGATCCGGTACATGAGACCGTCTTCCGGGCGAGCAGCAGACGAACAGACAAAGAAGTAAAAATCCAGCCCACCGGTAGCGCCACTTTGCTCGAATAATCCGCAGTACATGGTCATTTCGCCAAGGCGTATCAACGGAAACGTGACCAGGTGCTTGTCGAGTTCTGGCTTCAGAATGCGTTCCATGTAACGGAATGCCTTTCTGCCGCTCATCCCAGGTTGCCATTGCTTCGATATGCGCGGCGGCCTCAAATCTGAAGTGCAACACCTGTCTCATATAAGGTGTTGCGATGAACGAAAGAACCCAGTACAAGCAA
>NZ_JALQDH010000133.1:0-20903 GCF_023631365.1 Caballeronia sp. INML2
ATGACCTGATACCCAACGACAACCACCCCGTTGACCGGCCAAAATAGTTGTCGCTGACCGGCCGCGCTGCTTGACGCACTCTAGGATTCAACCGGTCGTCGCAACACCTTTGATCGAGGAGGTGTTTATGGGACGACCAGCGGGCTGGATGCGTAAGTTGACAGGGCGAGGAGCGATGCGCTCGCCAGGTGCGCCGTCGCATCGACGTGAGATCGAGCGGCGATTCTGGGAGCAAATCGCAACAGGTATTACAAGCGAGAAGGCTGCAGAGGCGGTTGGCGTGTCGCAGGCAGTAGGCACTCGCTGGTTCCGTCATAATGGCGGCATGCCACTTTCCATGTTGAGCCCGATATCCGGGAGGTACCTGTCGTTCGCGGAGCGAGAAGAGATTGGACTACTTTCGCATCAAGGCGTCGGGGTGCGCGATATTGCTCGTCGTATCGGACGCAGCCCATCAACGGTCTCCCGGGAATTGACACGTAACGCTGCAACGCGTGGCGGGCAGCTTGAGTATCGGGCTTCGGTTGCGCAGTGGAAGGCAGAGCTGGTTGCCAAACGACCTAAACCTTCGAAACTGGTGACTAACCCACGGCTGCGCCACTACGTGCAAGACCGTCTGGAGGGCAAGGTTCGCGACGCTGATGGCCGTGAGATTTCTGGGCCCCGGCAAGCACCATTCAAAGGGAGAAACAAACCGCATCGCGGTGACCGTAAATGGGTCAATGGCTGGTCGCCCGAACAGATTTCCAACCGGCTGCAGACCGACTTCCCGGATGACGAATCCATGCGCATCTCTCACGAAGCCATTTACCAGGCTCTCTATATTCAGGGCCGAGGAGCTCTCAAGCGCGAGCTGGTCAGCTGTCTGCGCACTGGGCGGGCGTTGCGCGTGCCGAGGGCCCGGGCACAAGCCAAGGCCTGGGCGCACGTTAGCGAGGACGTGATGATCTCCAGCCGACCTGCAGAAGTGCAGGATCGTGCTGTGCCAGGGCATTGGGAAGGTGACCTGATCATCGGCCTGAACCGGTCCGCAATCGGAACGCTGGTTGAGCGGACAAGCCGGTTCACCATGCTCGTCCATCTACCTCGCGAGGAGGGCTACGGGCTATTGCCCAGAACGAAGAATGGTCCCGCGCTGGCTGGCTACGGAGCTGTCACGATGGCCAATGCGCTCAAGAAGACCGTGACTGACATGCCTGCCCAGTTGTGGCGGTCATTGACTTGGGATCGTGGCAAAGAACTATCCGATCACGCCCGCTTTACGGTCGAGTCCGGGGTAAAGGTATTCTTCGCCGACCCGCACAGTCCATGGCAGCGCGGCACGAACGAGAACACGAACGGCCTTCTGCGGCAATACTTTCCAAAGGGCACAGACCTGTCCCGGTGGAGCGCCCGAGAGATCCAGGCCGTCGCCAATGCACTGAATTCCAGACCCCGGAAAACGCTTGGTTGGAAGACACCGGCCGAAGCCCTGGACGAATACCTGAGGTCTGTTCAATAATCGAGTGTTGCGACGACCGGTTGAATCCGCCCAATACACGTCAATTGCCTTCGGAAAGCGCTGCCGCGAAGCGGGCGTGCAACCATCGATGGGTACGGCCGGCGACGCCTACGACAACGCAATGTGCGAATCCTTCTTTGGGACGCTTGAAGCAGAGCTCCTGTCGCGCGAACACTTCGCGACCCATGAACAAGCACGGAGGCGCATCTTCTGCTTCTTGGAAGGCTGGTACAACGTACGCCGCCTGCATAGCAGCATCGGCTATTGTTCGCCGCTCGAATTCGAGAACCTGAGCGCGAAGACAAAAACCGCATCACCCTGCGGGTTGCCCACCGACGGGCAGCGTCGCGGTCGTGAGAAGCGACCCGCTGCCCGTCCGTGGACAACCCGCGACTCTACGCTTAACGGAGGCCAGACCACGACACATCTTTGACTGCAAATCTGTCCGTCGGAGCGGGTCAATCTCAGTCGACGTCAACAACCAGCAAGCCGATGGTCCCTCATCGCAAATCATGGCGTTCGAACCGCTCGTCGAGAAGCTCGAAGCGTTCGGCTGGTACACGCAACGCATCGACGGCAACGATATCAATGCGGTGAAAGCGGCGTTCGACAACGCACGCAATCATCCGGAGGCAAAGCCGCGGATTATCGTTTGCGATACGCGCATGGGCTGCGGCGTGCCGTTCCTCGAAGAACGGGAAAAGAACCACTTTATCCGCGTCGATGCCCATGAGTGGCAACTGGCGCTTGCCGCACTCGAAGCCGGGAGACAAGCATGAGCGATACCACCACCAAAAAGCCGCGCCTGAAGACATCGGCGATGATCGCCTCGATCGCAGGCGAAGGACAAGTCACGCGTTCCGCGCCGTTCGGCCATGCGTTGGCGAAGCTGGCTCGGGAGAAGACGAACGTAGTCGGCATGACTGCCGACCTCGGCAAGTACACCGACCTGCACATCTTCGGGAAGGAATTCCCTGAACGCTACTATCAGATGGGCATGGCCGAGCAGTTGTTGATGGGTGCGGCCGCCGGCATGGCGCATGAAGGCGCCCAACCGTTCGTCACGACCTATGCCGTGTTCGCGACCCGTCGCGCCTATGACTTCATGCACCAGGCCATCGCCGAAGACAACCTTGATGTGAAGATCATCTGCGCGCTGCCGGGACTCACGACCGGCTACGGCCCGAGACATCAGGCGGCGGAGGATATCGCTGTTATGCGAGCGATGCCAAACATGACGGTCATTGACCCCTGCGATGCGCTCGAAACCGAGCAGATGCTGGCTGCGATTTCGGAGCACAAGGGTCCGGTGTATGCGCGCCTGCTGCGCGGTAACGTTCCTGCCGTACTCGACGAATACGACTACCAATTCGAGCTCGGCAAGGCGAAGCTTCTGCGCGACGGCGCCGAGGTGCTCATTATCTCCTCGGGCATCATGACGATGCGTGCATTAGAAGTGGCGAAGGCGCTGGAAGCGGACAACGTTGGGGTGGGCGTGCTGCACGTGCCGACCATCAAGCCGCTCGACACCGAGACGATCCTGCGGGAAGCCAAACGGACCGGCCGCCTGGTGGTGGTCGCCGAGAACCACTCGACGATCGGCGGCTTGGGGGAAGCCGTCGCAACCACGCTGCTCACGGCTGGCGTCACGCCGATGTATCGGCAAATCGCATTGCCCGATGAGTTCCTTGCTGCGGGCGCGTTACCGACCTTGCACGATCGCTACGGCATCTCGACCAATGTGATGGCCGAAACCATCAAGGGATGGCTTGGATGAGCCTGCGGGCTCCCTCGAACGCCTCGTCGCGACGGGGGGCCGATCAAATCACGATGTGACTCGGTTTTCGATTTGCCCAGAGTGGAGGACGGTGCGTCCCGTTCGTTGACGCACCGCTCAACAAAGACAGGCGATTTCAGGTGCAATATCTAACGGCGCCCGTCCTCAATCGTATGCCATTAGGAATGCGAAAGGAGACAAAAGTTAAATCTATTAAAGTGATCTGTTTTGTGTGCTGAAGGCCCTTGAACATCCGAAAGAACGAAGGAGCACCCGTGAACAAACTGCCCTACCTGGTGGCCGCGCGCGGGATCGTAAAGAGTTACGGTCCGACGAGTGTCCTCAAAGGATTCGATTTGTCGGTCGCCGCAGGAGAGGTGCATGCTTTTCTCGGCGGAAATTCGGACGGCCCGCTCGACTACCCGGCTTCTTCTCTGAGGACTCTGACAAAGTGGTGTCCATCAAATCGAAAATGATGGACATCATTTTGCTGCGTATTGAGGTCACGCCCTACGACGGTCGAGACGAGCCTTCTGATATGACTTTCCATGTCAATCGCGATACCTGCGTTTTTGGCTTTTCCATAGGCAAAGGAATTTCCTGAGGGCGACGTAGCAGTAAGGCCGACGGTGAATCACGCTGATATCCGCGGGTTGGGTACCGCATTACGGAGGTCCGTCATATGAGCCTGCCACTTTCTTACGCCGCGAGTCGGCCTGCTGTCTGCCGTCGCGAAGCGGCGCCGTGGGTTGCTCTTGTACCGGGCTACGCCGCCTTCAGGAAACTCTCAAGAATGTTGTGACGGGGTTTTGCCTCGTGAGTGTTATGCCTGCTGTGCAGCGCGCCGCGGCAATGCCAGTGACATCGCCATCCGGCCGATATCCCAGATAAAGCCCGCGAGTTCCCGGGCAACAGCTACCACCGCAACATTGACGTTCTTGCCTCGCGTCGCAAGTTTGCGATACTTCTTGCATAGCCGTAGCTGTGCGTCCCACGCACGATCGACGATCGCCTTTGGAATGCCTTCGTGTCGAGGCTGCAGTGTTTTACCTACGCGGGCCGGATGTCGGTAGCTCCACGCTGCTTCGACCGGCAGCTTTCTTGCATAGCTGTTGCCCGCCTTGGTGACGCCCCCTTGGCGTCGCGTTCCTCCGGACGAATGTTCTGAAGGTGTGATGCCCAGCCACGCCATCAACTGGCGTGGATGCTCGCAGCGTGAGAGATCGCCGAGCTCGGAGATCATGCCGACTGCCGTAATGAACTCGATGCCGCGCATCGCCTGTAACGCCAGCACTGCCGGATAGAAACCCCACTCGACGACGGCTTCGCGTAGCGCCACTTCCAGTCGCTCACACTGTGCTAGCCGATCCTCGATTGTGCGTCGATGTTCTTCAAACGCAAGTTGCCTCCATGCTGTCTCGAAGGAATATTTGCTTAGCCAGCGTCGATGTGCGACGCCCCAGTCCGCGCGTCCGACATAGTGCACACCGTGGCTTAGCAGGAAGGACTTCAGTCGTTGTCGCGCGTGCCGTAAATCGTCCCTCGCCGATGCCCAGGCTCGCGCCAAATCCCTGAACGCCTCGTCCTCGACGCTTGGTACATATACCGCTGAGAGGTCGCCGGCACGCAGCGAACGCGCCAGCTTTATCGCGTCGCGTCGGTCAGTCTTGACCCGTTCTCCAGGCTTCCGTGGAATCAATGATGGCGCACATACCATGCAGTCGAAGCCTTGCTTGACCAGACGCCGGTACAGCCCGTAACCGCAGGGCCCAGCCTCGTAGACGACTCGGATATGCCGCCCTTTGGATCGCAGTCGCTTGCACAGGCGATCAATTTCCGTCGGCGTCGTCCCGATCTTACCCATTAGCTCAACTTCACCCGAATCAATCGCATAGGCAACTGTGATCGATTCCTTATGCACATCAAGCCCGACGTATACCGTGCTATCGTTGTCCATGCTGGCCTCCGTGGGGAAGTTGCCGGGGTGCGGCCTTTGCCCACCCATGCGGCTCTGGCAGCGATGCTAACCCGCGTTGATGCCTCACGCCAGGCCAGCCCCTCTACCCACGGAAAGTCATACTGACTTACGATCCCTCCGCCACCGGGTGAGCCGATGGCTTGCCCAGCGCTCGATCGCCTGGGCTTTTTCGTCGAATTGCCGACGTCACAGCTGCGCCGATCCGGCGTCTCTCACGCTCGACGAGAGACGGCTGACGCGTCGCTCCGCGTCGACGGTTGGTCGATGTCGGGCGGCTGCAGGAGAGTCTTGGTTTGCCTTCTGTAACGCTGCGGACCTCTCTGATGGATCCGCTCGGCCATCGACGTTACAACGACGTGTTCCGTTACTGCCGTCCCTCTCGCTCATGGCCACCACAGTGTTGTCCATCAATTCGAAAGGCTGGGGGTGTGTCCTGCCCATTATCGCGTCATCGAATCGAGGTGTTGGCGCTGCGGTCGTGTAGCACCATTTCGCGTGAACGTTCGGCTTCTCGAAGTGCGGTTTCACTGTGCAAATTGCTATGCGAGTCATGGCGGCACATGGACACCGGAGAACGCTCACCCGATGAAACCGGAGCACCGCAGCGCGTTCACACGCCGCTATCTTGATAGTTGCCTGGTTTAAACCTTGACTTGGCAAGGGGCACAATGTTCCCGTTTCGGCTCACCGATCGCTTCCGGTGCAGGCTGGTTGGGAGGTCTTGCCTCATCTGCAGACGTCCAGACCTGAAAATGCGTCGGTATTCGCGAGCGGTGACACAATTCCTTCAGCGGTAAGTAAGTATGCGAACTACTCGCGCATTTCCCGGGTCGACGAACTGGGCGCCCGTGGTTGACAGAATTCCTGGGACAACGGAGACAGATTCCCTTCGTTCTACGACCAGGGACGTTGCCGCCGTCGCCATGCAGCACTGATGTGCCGCCTAGAGCAGCCGGCGGCACTTTGATATCAATGACAAAGCTGCGGAGATTCATGTCCGAGGGCCGTTCGCTCCGTGGTCCTAGGCAATGCGGACCAACATGACGTCAAAGGACTCGGTCATCGGTGTTTATCGGATGCCTTCTGAAGAGGTCTGGAGTCGAGATATCGTAGGGGGGAACTGGTCGTCGGCTTCCGCATCAGTCCCGCCCAGATGCCTTCGGGCGCGACTAGAGCTGAACCGGCCGTTGAACTTCTGGCTGACGTCGTCCAACCGCCGCTGACATTTTCGCGCGCTTCGCGACAATCCTTAACCTTGCGACGGCGTTGTGATATTTAGCAAACGCCTCTGCCATGGCAGGCTCCGCAAAGACCGTTAACATGGATGTGTCGGAACACGTCGTAATCGTGCCCACCGGGACGCCGTGCGACCAGCCGCGCATCGCCCGGAAACTAACCACGATCTGGGCGAATGACATACCGACGTGGTCCAGATGTCCTTCTTCAAACGTTAAAGGCGCGCCAGTAAGTTCGCAAGGAACGCGCCGCAAATCATCTCCGTACCGCTCGTAGGCCCGTTTCTTCGCGGCCAGCAGGAACGGTTGCACGGCAGTCCAGCACGCAGCTGTAAATTGCACTGCGTCGCTTTTAGGCTGTGCCCTCACAGCAACGGCGTGGCTAAAATCAGTCGCATCGCCTCGCGTGCGAACAACCCAAAAAGCGACGCTCGAGAAGCTTTCGCTTCCATAGCGGCGCCGCTCGAAGTGGTCGATTCCCGTTCCGGCCTTGGGCGTTCCGGCGTTGATAGCGAGATCGTACCGCTCAATCAACGCCGCCAGGTCGTCATGATCTTGAGCGTCGTCGACCGCCTGCTCGTCCGCGTAGCGCTCGAGCATCTGCTGAAAGTGATCAAGCGCCGCCTTTTGCGAAGGCCAACACTTGCCATTGGACAACTTCACTTCTATCGCCATGCCGAACTCCGGTTCTTCCACCGATGACCGATATTTCAATGGCCAGAAAGATTTGTAAAGGAGACTTACAAAAGAGGACACTTAGATGGTTAGGAACGCGTGCACATTCGGAAAAGGGGAGCGTCTGTGTCTGAGAACCGCATATCACCCGGATAGGAGTACTTGGCTGTTGACGGGTCCCAAAAGGTCGGAGGCCGAGGGACGGCAAGGAAACAGCTCACCCGTTGTCGAGCTGTCCCTAACGGCGACGGGTGCGAACAAGTCTCCGCCCGGGTCGAAGATGTTGGCCTGGGCGCCTGCAGACGCGGTACTTCGCTGGAATTGCTCCGTCTTATCAAGAAGGTTACCTTCAAAAAACGCCCTAATGATGCGCGTACAGCGGTAGGAAAGGGTCTTTGGAGCGAGGTGCGCCTTCGCTCGACGGTCGCGCCGTTCCAATCGTCGCGATGGGCAAGGGGCATTGCGGGATGTCCGAACGAGGTGCTGAAAGGCTCAATATTCTTGTAAAGTCGTCGGTTGCGCGCACGCGCGCCGTCAGGTCGAGCAGTCCATTAAGTCCCAGCAGTTTGTCCGTGGTTTTTAGTATCGATGTGTGGTCGTACACCGAATGGTCGATGGTTCCGGCCGGTACGAATGGAGAAACGACGATAGCTGGCACGCGTACTCCCATCCGGTCGAAGGAGAAGTTATGAGTCTTCAGGCGGGCGTTCTCGGCTGAACCAGGCGGCACGGCAATCGGAGGTGTCACATGGTCGAAGAAGCCCCCATGCTCATCGAAGACGACGAGCAGCACGCTAGTTGACCATAGCCTAGATGCGCTGATAGCGTCGTAGACCTGCTTCACCAACGCTTCTCCTTTTCGAACGTCACCGGCCGGATGCATTGAATTGCCATTTCGGAAGTCGTTCTTCGCGTCGTATGTCGGCTCGATGAATATGAACTTCTCCGTCAGCGAGTTGGAAGCGAGACGAGAAAGAAGCGTATCCATTCCAACGAAGCGGCTGAGCAGATTCTGCATGCCGTAGATGCCGCGTGCCTGAGCGACGTCCCCCTGCACGATGAGCCAGTCCGACGCCTGAATCTTCGAAAACACCGTACCGTTTGGGAAAGTAAAGATCGGGGCGTTGAAGAACACCGCTTCCACAACTTGCGCATCGCTCGGCGAATGGTCGAGCCCGGAGGACGTCCCCGCCAACGCAAAGAAGCGATTAGGCCACGTCGGTCCTGGCATCGAGGCAAACCAGTTGTCGCATATGCCGAACTGGCTCGCCAAGAAGTTCAAGACGGGAAGTTGGTCGGGCGTGAAGGCGTTGAAGGCATCCGCTACCACGTCGGAGTGGTCCTCGTATGTCCCTGCAAAACCGGTCGTTGACGCGTCTGTAGCGAACGGCGGATAGCCTGAAGCGCCCAGAACCAGGGAATCATGGCGAGCGGCGTCCCCGTTGGCAACCTGCAAGCCGCACAATTGGACACACGCATCGGTGAATTCGTGGCCCGGGTCGAAGCCAAGTGCATACGGCGCACCTTTGCCTAGCTGGTACGAAGTCCCGGTTCTTCCGAAGTTGACGACGGATGCTGCGGGCAGCCCATTCGCCGTCGTCGACTCGCCGGCCGGCGTCGTGCCTGTCAGGGTGGACCATCCGAACACGCTGTCATAAGAGCGGTTCTCAAGCATCAGAATGAACACGTGCTGTATAACGGTCATGGGTCACCTCGGATGATCTTCGATGGCGTCTAGCTCGTCAGGCGGCGGGCCGAACGGATTGCCGTTTCACGACTAATTAGCTTTCGCCTCTTACTTTAAATTCCCACAATACGCGGGCGGCCTCCGATGGGTATCCCCATAAATCCGACGAAACGCGCTTTGAATGAACTGACGGCCCTCACCGCTTGATAAGCGTCCGGGCCTCGGGCGGCCTCGGCCATAAATTCTAATCCGATGCCTGCTCAACGCTATACGAGCAATTCCTCGAAACCAGGCGCTCGTTGAGACCCGTGCACATGATAATCCGGCTTCGGGCTAGCGACCACGCATTGATGTACTCTTCGTCGAGGAATATTCGAAGTTAGGTGCGTTTTCGATGCGCAATGGTATAGCGGACCGCTCGTCGTGAACACGTAGATACCATGCCGTTAGTCGGACGCCATCCAGGTGCTCCCACTGAAATAAGCTTTGCTGAAGTCGGGGGAATTGCGCACCCAACTCGTACTTAAGCTCCCGGGCAACGGACTCCAGTTCGCCCGCGACGTTGCCCTTGTCGACGCTTTCCAATTTGCCTGCACCCAACAGTGCGGCCTGCTCCTGCGCCATAAAAACAAATTATCGTCTTATCCGTGCATTTATTCGCCTTCCAAGAGGGTGTGCCTACATCTGTTGTTCTCGAATACCGACGATGTTCGGTAATTAGCGAACATCGGACTGCAAAGAACTGAACGCACGTTTGCAATCAAAGGGCAAGCCCGTTCAATTGAGATGCATTCCCGTCTGCTCGACACGGGGAGCGCGTCGCGAATTTTTTCAGATAACAGCTCCCCAATCAGTTTGATAATTAAGAGCGCCGCACGTATGTGCGATGCCGGTTGGCAACTCCTGCTTTTCGGCTTGCCAACGCTTTCGTGCGGTATAGAACCGGCAGTGGCCGGCACGGAGGTTCGTACCAGTCAGGTAATCTCCTGAAGATGCCGTCGGCTGCGCACGCATAGGCGAGCGGTGCGACGAGCGGTTTGTTCATCGTTTCTAGAATCGATGTCTCACGGTGCAAATTGTTCTGAGCGGCAGTGTCGCGGTCCACGACCAACGACGGGTCGCTGTGAAAGGGATGCACAACTCATAGTCGCCGAGCCACTCCCCCCGTTCTCTTCACTTCCGTCGGCACGCCATGCAAAAGGAGATGGACTTCCTGTCGAATAGGTTTATCGTTGAAACTCAGGCGATTTCCCTTGGCTACTGCCAGAGACCCCCGCCCCACGGCTTGGCACTGGATTACGGAGCGCGACCAAGACAAGCAGTCAAAGTGCGCGCGAGCGTCGTCCCATTGCCGACTTATCGGAACACTCATGTGCAGGAGTCGAACATGAAAACATCTGTTATGGCCGCGGCGGTTGCAGCCGCACTTTCGCTCGCTGGCTTGGCCCAAGCCCAAGAGTCCCCCGACACGTTGCAGTCGATGCCGTCGCAGGCTCAACAAAATGTACAGGCGGCCCCGGGAGGCTCGGCTTATGGCGGTACACTTTCCTCGCAAAGTGCGAGCGGAAAGGCGTCGATCCTAGGAACGCGTAACGGGAACAATTGCACGCCGCTGCCTTTCTGCAACGTGTACACTGGCGGTCAGTAGTCCGAATCTTACTGAAATTCTGGGGCTCACTTGTCCCTGCGCCTTGGGGAAGGGGGCATGACGGCGTCCAGGTGGCGCCTGGACCACCGACCTGGCCGACCTTCTGGGCTCTGCGGGCAGCAAAGCTTGTTCTTTTTGTTCGAACCCCAAACGCCGGCGGAAGCCGCTTGGAAGTGCGAGCTGTTGTGCGACCGACAGTTGTCTATCCAGACAAACGGCTGGGTTTGAAGCTCGGAAGACAACGTGCCTCTCGGTTGACGTCTCACTCCGGTGACGCGGCGCGTCGACAGTGCCAGCCGCCGTGCGGTGTGAAATGCCATGCGAGTTCCGCATGCGTGACGTAAGAGAAGGATTGGAAGAGACTGCTCCTTCCGTGCATTCAGCCTTTTGTTTTGCGCGTATCGTGGATTTGCGACGCATCCGGTACGTGACGAAACGCATCCCGTTCACCAGCGCCTCGGCGCGCCTCTTGGTCGCGCTGGCGCTGCTGCTGCCTGTAACGGATTCCGACGCCCAGGGGCTTGAGCCGCGGGCATACTCGGCCGCACCCACAGTCAATGAACTTTCTTGTGGCCGGCTACACCCGCTGCACCGGTCAGGTCGTTACGGACCCGTCGCTCCCGGTCACCGACATACATGCAACGATCAACCCGTTTGGCCTCGGATACGCGCGTGTGTTCAACCTAGTCTAGGTAGCCGTACCGCATCAGTCGGATTCGCTGTTCCGTTTGAAAACGGCGATGTCTCTGGCTGGCGGTGACTAGAAGGTGATCTCGCTGGCGCTGTAGTATCGATGGCTGGTGATGAGCTGCCTTGATCACGCGTGAATCTCGCACCTAAGCTGAAACGCAATGACAGGCCGAATGTTTGCAGCCGCCTCGGTACCTGTGCATGGCGTCGACATTAATACCGGCAAATCCAGCCCGCACTTGCAGTGGGCTTGGTCGCGGTCTATCTATGCTGACATAGCCGACAAGCACCACGTGAGCGATATGTACACAGAGCGTTTGCGCGGTTTTTCTTCCAGCGCGCGTTCAAGGCGCAAATGCGGGTGGCGCAAGTGCTTTTGAATGATGTGAAAAGTTGCACGCGTAACATTTACTGCAATGCCGTAAGAAACTGGGCGAGCCGCTGGAATAGCGGATGACAATCGGCTTGAAAAGGATTATCTAATAAGCGTAGAGATTCGCGATACTGCTCCATATTCGCTTCGCGCTCCCGCTTTGCTGAGTGCGCGCTCCGGTGGCGGTAGGGACAACGAGGCGGGGCAGGAGGACGATAACATGAGCACGACCCAGGCGACGCGTGTCTTCGCGCGCGTAGCGGAGACGGAGAGTTTTCACTGCGTTGCTCGTGAAGCCAAGGTCTCAAATGCGCCGGTTAGTCGGGCTATTGCATTACTCGAAACTCACTTTGGAACGGGTCTGATCAACCGCACCACTCGCGAGATTTCGCTGACGGATGCCGAAGCGCATTACTTGGAAAGGTGCCGCGCAATTTTGAAAGAACTCAATCACCTCAAGTCGACGATTAGTTCGACGGAGGCGGGGCCGGGCGGCACTTTGCGAGTCGTCGCGTCGGGTGCGCTATTGTCGCTGACACTAGCTCAACTGGTCGCCGGATTCTGCAAGCGCTATCGAAGCGTAATCGTAGGCCTAACTCTCATCGAGGTTGAGGTCGGCTTTGGCCGCGGCGGCAATGGCGTTGGCATCGTAACAGGCGCGACGGTTAGCGCTGCCTCATTCGGGCAGGGATTCAAGTAGCGATCTTAGGTTAGCTATAAACGGCTCCAGATTACGTGTAACAACCCGGTTGCTGGCGGCACATACAGGGTGAACATCATGGAATTCGTTGTGTTGCTTGCAATTTTCCTCACGTCGAGTGGGTATCTCCTCAAGGCCTCAATACCGCCATCTAACCCGGCGGCCGCGGCGTCGGTTTCGCCAGTGGCGAATGCGTCGGGCGCTGGTGATCCCGTCCTAAGCAGGACACAAGGCCCTTAGCTGAGCGCCGCAAGCACATCTACGTGCGTTGCAGTCAAGGCAGTCAGCATTGAAGGAGGATTCCTCGGCCGCCGGCTCTTACGCCGTATGCCTTAAGCTCGCTGCCGACAGTGTGAGCAGGGACCATCCTTGTGATCCGGCAGCCGTCCGCACTCGCATCGGTCGGCATCGGCCATCGCCACGATGGTCTTCCGCCTTGCGGGGACGTTCGAACGCGGGGTTCGCCGTTTAGCGCAGTCGAAAGGAAGCACCACGGTCGACAACTCTTCCGGAATGTCGTTCTGGAACAAGGCGGATCTGTGAGTCGGTGAAATTATGTAGGCGCCGATATGCAAGCTCGCTTTCGACGCTCGATCGCCTCAGGAGAGACGTTTGGACGAAGTTGGCTTTGTCTCACCGTAGCGCTGCTACGAGCATTGTCTATCCTTACGGACTGGTCGCCAGGATCGGCAACGCGTTCGGGGCAGCTTTGTAAGTGCTTCCAAGTCGACGCAAACACGTCGTCTTTCCCAATCTGCCTCTCTGTTTCCTCGACAAGACAGAACCCGACCACGATGATCTTGCGCTGAACCACTTTCGCCACGTGGTGCGAAGCTATCTCGAGCGAGGCATACAGTGGTTCCGTGCCGCACAACCGCTGAACAAGCACGTCGAGATCGACAGCAAAATTGACCTTCACGACAAGAATGCTCCGCCTACCATTTTTATGGGTTTTCACTTCGTCGCAATCGAGGTTGGCTGCATTCTATACTCGACTCGCTTGCCTGCTGCCCTTTTTGTACACGCGCATGTCGAATGCACGCTTGTGCGAACGGGCCAGGCGACAACGCGGCAGGTTCGGCGCAGAAATGATTGGACGCTCGACCAGTGCAAGAAAGATCGTGGGACTGTTGCGCGCAGGCAAACCCGTGATGCTTGCAGGGGACATGGACCACGGCATTGACAACTCTGTTTTTGTTCCATTCTTCGGCGTCCCTGCGTGTACGCTCACTTCGGTTTCGCGACTTGCGCGGCTCGGGCATGCGCGGGTCGTACCTTTCGTGACTCAAACGTTGCCCAATTACCGCGGATATAAGTTGACAGTTTTCGAACCGTTCGACGATTTTCCGTCCGAAAACGACGCGGTGGACGCTCGTCGCATGAATACGGTTCTTGGCGAGCAGATTTTGAACCGCCCGGAACGGTATTACTGGGTACATCGACGCTTTAAGCATCGTCCGCCGGAGGCGGCGCCGGTGTGTTGAACACGTCGTCGTTTTGTCATTTTTGCCAGTGCTCCGCCACGATATCACGGTGCCGCCACTGAAGAGAGTTCAAAGCGATGCTCCATGGCGAAGGTCGTCTCGACCCTATCCGTGGTGGACGCCGCAGTAACGCCGTTAATCCATTGACGCCCCGGATTTTCCGGTACGACTGGTCGAACCGTCGGGACGGCCAACTCGGCGGCTTCAAGTTTTTGCTCGACTCGCTGGTGTCGATGCTGGCGCAGAAGGTGCGGTTGACTGCCGTTTTGTGCGTCGTTAATCTGCGTTATCGTGCGCCGCCCGAGAGTGTCTCACGCGCCGGGCTCCCGGCACTGCCGGAAAGCTCTAACGGGTCGGTTAAGCTCAATCTGGCCGATACCAGGTTTCACAGCACTCCCGTGCCTGCGCCCCAAGCCGTGCAATTCATTGGTATCGTAGGCATTTCTCCCATACCGGATCGTGGTTTCGCCGCGCTCTCTACTGCGGCGAAACTTGGAGCGCCGGGCAATGAGTCCCAGACACAATCCAGCGCTGCAGCGCAGCCAGAAATCCCCCATGACACCGGCGAGGCGGCGCCTGCTGACCATCGGCCTGATCGTTCTGTCGGCCGCCTCCGGCTGGGTGATGATGATCGTGGTCGAACCCGCTTTCCAGCGCACCATCGTGATGACCAGCGGCGCAGACAACGGCATTTATCGCGGCTTTGCGGACCGCTACGCGCCCATCTTAAAGCGGGCGGGCATCAAGTTGGATATACGCGGTTCGTCCGGCTCGGTGGAGAATTACGAGCGATTGAGGGAGCCGAAGAGCGTCTACGACGTCGGTTTCATCCAGTCGGGCACCGTGAGTCCGAAAGAGACCGATAAACTGCAGACGATTGCCGCTGTGTCGTATGAACCGATCTGGGTGTTCTATCGTGGCGAGACTGCGGTCGACCAGCTCTCGCAATTGCGCGGCAAGAAAATTTCGATGGGCGTGCCCGGCAGCGGCCTGCTCAACGTCGCGCAGTTGCTGCTCGGCTATAGCGGCGTCACGAGCCAAAATTCCACACTACTGCAAATGGATGCGCCCGCGGCTTGTCAGCGGCTCGAAACCGGGCAAATCGACGCTGCATTCTTCATTGGGCGGCCGGACGCCGAGATGCAGAAGACACTGCTGAACAGCAGTCTAAAGCTGATGAGCTTCTCGCAGGCCGATGCGCTGGTTCAGAAAATCCCGTCGCTTTCAAAAATCGTCTTGCCGCGCGCATCAACGAGTGTCGCCGAAGACCTACCGCGCACCGACGTCACGCTGCTCGCGGCAACAGCGCTGCTCGTATCGAAAGACACAATGCATCCGGCGCTCATCTATTTGCTGCTCGACGCGGCGCGCATCGTCCACAGTCATGAAGATTACTTCACGCCGCTTGGCACGTTTCCGAACACGAACACCGAAGAATTCCCAATCTCCGATGAGAGCGTTCGCTACTTCAAATCCGGTCAGCCGTTCCTGTACCGCAATCTGCCGTTCTGGCTCGCGAGTCTGATCGAACGACGGCTGTTGATCCTCGTGCCGTTCGCGGCGCTCCTCATCGGTCTGCTTCAGGCATTGCCGCGCATGCTTGAGGCTCGGATGAGAAAACGGCTCGTGGTCTGGTATCGCGAGATCAAAGCACTAGAAGATGAAGTGTGGAACAGCACCGCGCCGACCCGCTCCCAAATTGCCCAATGGAGCGACGAGATCGAGAGCATCGACGCGAACGCGAGCCGGATCCGGATTCCGTATCGATATTTTCAGGACGTCTATGCTCTGAAACAGGCGATCGGGGTCGTGCGGGACCGGATAGCGCATGTGGCGCAGGGAGCGAAGGGTTAGAGGGACGTCGCCCACGCATCGTTCCACGTCATGGACATGACGCCGTTGAGCAGCGTCCTTACGAGCAGGCGGCAATTAGAACGGACTTTTCCCAGGCCACCAGTCAGTCCTCGCGGGTAGGCGCGGGCATATGCATCTCCCAATGGGAAAGCGTTTTTTCCTGATGCCAACGGTCCTTTCGCTGTCGACTTGTGCACACCCGAGTTCCAGCATCGCGCTGTCGCACGCGCCCAGCAACACCCGAATGTCCGCCGGCACCGTAACCGGCGTGCTTCGGCGTCTGTCCGCTCTAGGCGCAATAGCAGCCCCATCGCCCCCGCGTTTTTTTTCTGCTGACCTTGTGAGCTGCGATAGTGCTGTGCCAATGGCGCGCGCTGACCTATCGTGATAGGGAGAGCCTGATAAAGACATGCGCGCAGACGCGTTTGACGAGACCCGGGGGAGACATGCAAGCGAAGGTCGCAGGTCTGGCCGCCTGCCTTATTGCATTGGCCAGCGCAACGGCGGCGAATGCCGCATTCCGGTACGACGAACTCTGGGGCTATATCGCGTCGTCGATGGCTCAGTCCGGGGCATCCGCGACGAATCCCAGGCCGTCTGTCTATGACGAAGTGCTGCTCGAGAAAGGCGTCGATCCGGCTTCCGAAAAAAGGCAGTTGATTCTCGCGTGGATCGTGCGCATCAACAGCGACCCGGCAGTCGCCGGCAACGTCCAGCGCAAGAGTGATCTCATGCTGAACCCGGGCGCCCGCGCCGAGGCATTGGCCGAAGGACTCGGACGCATGGCGCCCGCACTGCGTCTTCAGTACGTCGCGCTGATCGCCAAGGTGCTCGACACCCTCGTTCCTCCCGACTGCTTCGGCCTAAGCGAGATGGACGCGGTGATTGACCGAGTCTCGCTGAACGCGATGTCCGACGCAGATATCGACGGATACTTCCGCATGCTGCTGGCGGCGCTTCGCGCGACGCAAACCGGGACCACGCTCGACACGCCGAGCCCGCAGCAGTACGCGCAGGCCGAGACAAGCCTCAAGCTCTCGCTACTTAGGGAGCTGGACTACGCGCCCGGCAACGTCGCGCGCTATTCGGCCTTCTCCGCCAATCCGTCAAGCGTGCCTTCCGTCGACGCATGCTGGGCGATGCGGGTGACCATACACGCCATACTCGCGATGCCTGACCCCGAGCGGGACGTCGTGTTGCGGCAAACGGTCCAGTCGCGGCGTGGCACGCCTGCGCCAGCTCGTTGAACGGGCGGGTCCGGCTTGTAATGTAGAGACCTAGATGATCGTTCCCCTATCGCGGCCTCGGCAAGGCGACGATAGATAGGAAGTGGGCTTTGTGCCGACTCTTCCAAACCGACCGGGCGGCCGCGGCACAAGGAAGCGGCATTCACGCCTTCGTGAGAGACCGGAAGGTCGCTCCTTTGCATGCGCTGTGGCGCCCGGCCCTTACCGCTACTGACCCTGTCAAGCGTGACACCTTAGTGCCCTCGAGCGAGGCGTCCGCCATCAGCGCGGCGTCGTTCAGTACATACGCCTGTAGCACAGCAGTCTGAGGACGATCGACTCAACTGAGGTCGGTTGTTTGGAAACGTCGCGAACGCGCCAGTGGAAAAAAACCGCCGAAGCGAGTGAACCACCTTGGAGAGCTAAACCCCGCTCAATTCCAGCGGAGCAGAGGTAGGTTAGCGCGAAACCGGATAAACATAAGGCGAAGATCCAATCGCCGGCATTCGAACGCCGGTTCTGAATAAAAGGATGCCGAATCAAAATCCGCGTTGCTTGCATCGCAGCACGGTCATCCCATGCGGAATATCCGTGGATGTTGCGATCCAGCGACAAACTTGACGGCTCGATAGATTCGGATACCAAATTTCGTTTATCGTCTTACAGCGAAAGCAAATTCTCCGCAGAGAGGTCAGTCGCGGTACGGGATACGTGAGCGTTTAACGAAAACAGACTTCGAACCCTGGAGTAACGCATGAAGAAAACTCTGATAGCCGGCACCGCGCTGGCCTCCTTGGCCGGTGTGGCGCAGGCGCAAAGCAGCGTGACGCTTTACGGCCTCATCGACGCAGGCCTGACCTACACGAACAGCCAAATCACCGGCACGGGAGCAGGTGGTCACAGCAACTGGCAGATGACCAGTGGAGGCGTGCAGTACAGTCGTTGGGGGCTGCGCGGAGCGGAAGATTTAGGCGGAGGGTTGCAGGCGATCTTCACTTTGGAAAACGGCTTTAACCTGAACAACGGGCAGTTGTCGTCCGCCAACCGCATCTTCAACCGTTTGGCCTACGTCGGAGTTTCCAGTCGTGACTTCGGCTCGCTGACTTTGGGACGTCAAACCGACGGCATGGTTGACTCCGTAGGGCCGCTCTCGTTGACCGGAACACAGTATGGCGGGACGCACTTCGCACATCCGTTCGACGTCGACAATCTGAACGACTCGTTCCAGATCAACAATTCGGTCAAGTATCAAAGCCCGGATTTCGCCGGCTTCAAACTCGGCGCCCTGTATGGCTTTTCGAACCAGGCCGGTGGGTTCGCGAACAATCGTGCGTACAGCGTCGGCGCTTCCTATAATTGGGGACCGTTAAATTTCGGAGCCGGGTATCTGCACCTGAACAACTCTGCCGCCACCCTGGCACAACTCAACACGGGTGGGGCCGTCACCGATACCCTTGGAACCTCGCTATCAGGCGCCCTCACTCCGACCGCAGTGCCGTTGGGCGCACTCGCTCGCCGGCAACAGACGTGGGGTGGAGGCGTCAACTACGCGTTCGGTCCGTTGGTCGCGGGTTTCGTTTATACACAGACGAACCTGACCGAACTGTTTCTGACCGACTTCAACACTCACTTCCAGAACTATGAAGGAAACATCCGGTTCGCTTTGACACCAGCCGTTATGCTCGCGGCCGCCTACACCTACTCGCGCGCCGGAGGCAACGCCGGTAGCGGTGCTCCGCACTGGAATCAGGTGAGCGCGCTCGCGAATTATGCCTTCTCAAAACGCACGGACGTCTATATCCAAAGCACGTATCAAAGCGTGAGCGCGAGGGCTGGCAATCCACTGGGGGTTGCGTGGGTCAACGGTGTGAGTTCGCCGGCATCGACGTCGAATCAGGTCGAGGCCACCGTCGGCGTGCGGCATCGTTTCTGATCAGAAGGCTCATGACTCGGACCATCATCGCTTGCGATATGCCAGATCGAAGTGCGTACTCCTAGCCTCGACCCGGTGATCCAGAGTTCGTCGGACTCCTCGCAACGACGATGTATGCGAGCAGCTCGGTTTAAAGAAGTGGCACGTTATGAATTGTTTAAGAGGAACCGTAGGAATACTGTTCATCGCGCTTGCGACAAGCGCGTGGGCGCAGACTGCGGCGCCGGCGGATCAAGCCGCTTCACAGCCGGCCCACAGCGATGAAATAGTGAAAATGCGAATGGAAGTCGCGGCGGCGAACAAGAAGTACAATCAGAAAGTCGCTGCCGCTTAAAAGGTCTTCGACCATAAGAAGGCGGAAGCCGCGAAAGAACGCGACGCTGCGATTGCGGCGGCACACAATGGAGTGAGCGGACAGTAATCACCCGGGGTCTCGTGTCGGCACCACGAGTGTGTGACGCATGGCGTAGGCGCGAACTCCGGTGCGCAGAGGTTGGTCGCGAAGCGACTGCCGAGGTAAAGGCCGCATTTCCACGGAGACGCTGGCGAGGTCCAGTGTCGCGCCGGTGGCAGCGAGGACGCATGCGAGACCTGTCTAAGACGCGCCGCGGTTGCACGGACTGGAGGGGCGGCTCAGCTCGGCCAGCACGAGACGTTCAACCAGAGCTTCACTCGGACGTTCCAACGTCCGCTCCGCCCGAAACATCGGACTTGCGCTCGCGATCATTGAAAGCTGCCCCGTCTTCTTCTTCGGCGGTCTGCGACCATGTCGGTAGCGTCGGTGCCGACCGGTACATCACGCTCAAGCTTGGGCTGGGGCGCGGCACATGGAGCGAACATGGCACACCGTGTGCAGTAGAGACCGTTAGTCCACAACTCTCTACAAGTGAAACAGCCATCACCAAGGTCAGCTCTTCTGGCACCGCCTAACGGACGGAACTCAAAGGATCCCTTTTGATTCGACGAATAAATTACGTCCGCTGGGCAACAACCAGGGCGGTGAGGGAGGTTAGCCTCTCGCAAATGCAAGGCTCGCTACCGTCTATCAAGCGTCTGCGTCCTCGCGCGATATGCTAAGCTGTGAAACAATGCTGCGCGCAAATGGTAGCGTACGATCGATTGCATTTCTGGATCTATGCAGAATAGAGGCGAGCATGAAGATTCTCTGGGTCGACGACCACGAAATTCTCTGCGTTGCTCTCTCCGAATATGTTGAAGCACACGCGTCGGAGCTGAGCGCGACCGGTATCGACGTTACGCCCGTCTTTACGCTTGCCAGCGCGCTTGAAGAAGTTAACAAGACACCGCCCCCGGACCTGGTTTTCCTGGATCTCAATCTGGATGGTGAGAACCGCGGCGCCGCGACACTTGAGCATTTCCAGGCCGGAAATCTAGCCAATGTTCCCGTGGTCATCTGCACTGGACTTGCTCCTAGAAACGATGATGAAGTTGAAATTTTGCGAATTTGCATGCGTGACTACGCCGCTCGAGGAATCCTGTTGAAAGGAGGCGCGCACAAAAAAATGTTCATTGGACTGAGCAGGATCTTGGGAGGTGAACTCTGGATCCCGGAAGAAGTCTTGCTCCGCTTTGCCTGCTCGACTCAAGCGCCCTTAGCTAGCCAAAATCAACGTCATCTTGGGCTTTCGCCGCGAGAGTGGGACGTGGCGCGTTGCATTGCACGTGGTCTCTCAGGGAAACAGATCGCGAGAGAGCTTGGCGTCTCCGAAGGACACGTCAGACAGGTTTCCTGCGTTATTTACGACAAACTTCAAGTCAGAAACCGCGTAGAAGCTGCACTGCGAGTCAATGCCGAACTGACCCATGGAAGGGGAGCAACCGATACGCGATTGTCGTGACGATCTCCTCTGCACCGCTCTTCATGTTGCGTTGCCATAACTTTTAAGCGCCTTCGGTCAACGTTTTTGGCTTATATTTTTTAAGTGCGGTTAATAAGGTTCGCTCAGAAACCGGTTTTGACAAAAGCTTCATGCCACTGAAGGCTACTTTTTTGAGCACCGCTGACGAGGTGTCCCCCGACCACAGGATTGCAGGGATCGAAACGTTGGTAGCAGCGCGGACCGCCGTAATCGCAGCAATACCGTCCTCGTGTTCCAGCCGGTAGTCGGAGAGGATGAGGTG
>NZ_JALQDH010000134.1:0-16576 GCF_023631365.1 Caballeronia sp. INML2
TGAATCGCACGAATGGCAGAACGCCGATCGCTGACGCCGTGACATTGACGTTCGGACCGCGAGGCGCTTGTCGGCCAATAGGAGACGGTCGACAGGCCCCGGCCAATCGTCGACAATCTGAGGCCGACGAACGCTAAGGCCACGGCTCATGAATCTAACAAGAACCGTTGTGATTGGAAATTCGGGTTCGGGTAAGAGTTGGATGTCGCAGCGACTCGCAGTTCTTACAGGGGGCAACTGGATCGATCTAGACGTGTTCAACTGGGAGCCTAGTGGCTACGGTGTTGCTCGGGAACGGGAAGACGTCATCTCGATGGCGCGTAATGCGGCTCGTGATGAACGGTGGGTGATCGAAGGCATCTACGGCTGGATCGTGTCTAACATTCTGCCAAGCGCGACCGCATTGGTTTGGATCACCCTCGACGAGTCTGAATGCGTCGCGAATATTCACCGACGCGGCATACGCGGCGGAGCGACTCCCCAGTCGTTTGCCGAACTGCTTACTTGGGCGCAAACATATCGATCCCGCACCGGCTCGAGTTCGTATGCAGCACATGAGGCGCTATTCACCTCTTTTCCGTTGGACAAGATATCGCTCCGAAGTCGGGGCGACGTTACCTTATTCTCGGAAGGAAAGTTTCCGGCGCTGTAGGGCAATCGCTCGTTCGAACGCGAAGGCTGAGACCGGCCACTTTCTGCCCTTCGCCTACGGCGTGCAGGCGTCATTCCGGCGGCTGGTGTGCCCCTGAAACCCGCCGCTGTTCAGCGCGCGGTTATCGGCCCGCGGGAACCTTCGATGAGCGCTAGCGATGACGAAGTCGTAGCGCCTTCTTCGAAGGCGAGCGGTCGACGCTCACAGCGACGGCGGAGCGTTGACGGTCGTTGTTGCTAGTTTTGAATCACAACCGGAGCAAGAAAGCGTACCTCCTTGTCGGCGACGAGGTCTCTGGTGGCCTCGTCATAGACGCTTCGATACGGTTTTTGCGGCTGCTCATTGAGCCATTCCTGCGTAGAGCCGTTCCATAACTCGAATAAGACCATATCGTCCGCTGCTTCTGGGTCTTCGCTCAGCACGGCGCTGACGAAAGTCGGCTCCTTGCCCATCGTTTTGATGAGCTCGGCAAGATGCGGTACGAAGCGAGGCTTGGTTCCGGGATGCAGCTTGAAGCGAACATAGAGTGAGAGCATTTGGTCTGTCCTTCAGCGTTTCAGGGCGTTGCACGTCAAGAGGATTGCCAAGACACTAACTGCGAACGCCGCCAAAAAGGTGACGCGGTGTAGCCGCATTGGCAAAACGGCCGCGTAGACAAAGACGCGGCCGTTCCTCTACGGAGTTTCTGCTACAGCAAATCAGTTTTCGAACTGGCTAATGGTCGCGTTGTAGGCACGTTCTGCCATTTTGTCCAACGGGAGCTTGCGCTCGACCTCGGACAGAATCTCAACACCCCAAGGGCCGTTCCAGCCGGTCGCCTGAATTGCTTTGATGAAGCCCTTCACGTCGAGTACGCCTTCGCCCGGCAGGCGGCGCTTGTGAATGGTGTCCATCCACAGCGGCTCGATTGCATAGCGGTCAGCGTCGTCCAGTTCGATGCCCTTGATGAATTCCGGCTTGATAGTGGCGATTTCCTTGAAGTCGACATTGCCACGGCTCAAATGCCAGATGTCGAGCAGAAGGCCTGCGTTTGCCTTGTTCGCGCCTTCGACGATGGCCTTGCCTGTTTCAATTGTGCGGACGTTGCTGAAGGGCATGATTTCCAGCATGACTTGCGTGCCGTGCTTCTCGGCGTCATCGGCGAGCTTGCCGAACTCGTCGACCATGAGCTGGACGTTCGCGGTCTCTTCGCCAATGCCGGGACCGACTTTCACAATGCGAGCGCGCAGTTCTTCCGCCGCCTTGAGGTAGTAATAGCGCATGCTGTCAGACGTGCGACGGCGTTCGCCCGTTTGATACCAGTCGACCAGGAACTCGAACTCGACATGCTTCATTCCATTCGCTTCGAGGATGCGGCGCATTTCCGGGAAGCCAATCTTGTCGGCGGTGGCGTAGATGTCCGAGTGAATTAAACCGATGCCGTCCCAGCCAGCCTTCGCGGCTGCTTCGACTCGGTCCTTGAAGCTGAAGGGACTGATTTCGGTCGGACCGAACGGATAGACATCACCCGAGAGAGTGAAATACGCGGCGACGAGTTCGACCTTGGACTTGGACATGTGAGACCTCTTGTAAGTGGCGACGGGCGGCAAACGCCGGTCGGGGAATCGATGTCCTGAACTATCACGTAGAAGTCACCGCGGATAAACAGCCCTGCAATCGTCATTCCGTAGAGTAAAACTACACAATCACGGATGGCCAGCGTTGTTGCCCGATTCTGGGCTGCCCCGTCGATTCTTGAAGCATCCGGCGGCAATCACTCCTTCGGCATCAATATTTTTCCGGTGAGCGGAAATAACTTTTCGTTCTGTCGCATTTTTCTTTCTGATACCAAGCCTTACTGTGCCTCCACCAAACATCAGAACCCGGCTCCGCCACATGGGCCTATTGGAGACACAGCATGAACTTCCGCAAATCCATCATTTCTTGTTTCGCTCTCGCAGCCATTGCGAGCACCCTTGGTACCAGCGCCCATGCGGCCGACCAGCCCCGTGTTGCGTTGCTCATGCCGACGCAGAGCGTTGAATACTGGGCGCTTTATGCGAAGGGCTTCGAGAAGGAAGCCGCCGCTCAGGGCCTCAAGCTCGACGTGAAGGTAAGCAACTACGACGCAAACGAACAAGCCACTGTGGTCGACCAGACGCTTGCCCAAAAGCCCGACGTCATCGTTCTCATCCCTGTGGACTCGAGCGCCATGGTCCCGTCGATTCGCAAGATTGACCAAGCCAAGATTCCGCTGGTCATCTCGAACTCGATGCCCGACCAGAAGTATTCCAAGTACTGGAAGGTTTTCACGGGCCCCAACGACATCAGCAATGGCGAAGTCGCCGCGAAGACCATAATTCAGGGCTTCAAAGAAAAGGGCTATGGCGACAAAGGCAAAGTCATCGTCATCAACGGACCGATGGGTACGCCGCCTCAAGTTCAGCGCTATCAAGGCTTCGTAGACGGTCTCAAGAAGAATGCGCCTGGAATCGAAGTAGTCGGTTCCCAACCGGCCGACTGGGACGCTGTGAAGGCAGAAGCCGCAGCGTCGGCGCTCTTCACTCAATTCAAGGACGTGAAAGGCGTCTACACGGAGAACGACTCGCAACTTCGCGGCGTCGTAACTGCCGCACAGCGCCTTGGCCTCGACCCGTCGAAGCTTGTAATCGTCGGCCACGGCTGCGACTCCGGTGCGGTGGAAGCCATCGCTGCTGGAAAGGCATACGCCACGGTCGAGCAGTCCCCGTTTGACGATGGTGCATACGCTGCGCGGGCGGCCAAAGACCTCGCGTCGGGCAAGGCGCCGCAAGCCGTTCAGTATTTGCCGAATCCTGCTGCGACCAAGGCGACGCTCAACGTCTGCTACTCGCAGAAGAAGTAACGCACGCTGCAGAGCTGACCGTCGCACACGCGCCGGGACGTTTTGCGCGACCCTTCGGGGTCGCTTTCGTTTGATGAATGGAGACAACGATGAGACGCGAGATTGGCGTAGCTGTGATTGGCACTGGCTTTATGGGAAAGGCCCACGCGCTGGCATACCGAGCCGTGCCCAACGCCTTTCCGGATTCACTGTGGCCGCGATTGGTGGCAGTCGCCGATGCCAGCGAGATGGGCGCTCAGCAAGCGGCCGAGCACTTCGGGTTCGAGCGAGCCACTACCGATTGGCGCACGTTGCTGGACGACCCGAGCGTTCAGGTTGTCTCAATCACGACGCCATGCAGCCTACATCGGGAAATGGCGCTCGCGGCCATCGCCGCCGGCAAGCACGTACATTGCGAAAAGCCGATTGCTCCGTCGGTCGCCGACGCCTTCGAGATGATGAAGGCTGCTGAGGCTGCGAAGGTCGTTACGCAGGTTGGCTACAACTACATTAAAAACCCTGTACTCAAGCTAGCTCGGGAGATGATTGCATCTGGTGAATTGGGTGAAATCACGAGCTTCCGAGGCGTCCACGCTGAAGACTACATGGCCGACCCGGAGATTCCATATGGATGGCGAGTTGACCCTCAGAATGGGGCTGGCGCGCTGGCTGAAATCGGTAACCATATCGTCGGTATGTCCCGATTTCTGCTCGGGACCGTCACCCAGGTCAACGCGCAGCTTGAGACCGTCAACAAAACTCGGCCGGTTGCGCCAGGTTCGTCCGAGCGGCGTGAAGTCAAGGTCGACGACATCGCCCGACTGATGGTTACATTCGAGCGAGGATGCTCAGGGTCCCTCGAAGCGAATTGGGCGGCGACCGGCCGCAAGATGCAGCTCGAGTTCGAGGTCTACGGAACGAAAGGCGCACTGTGCTTCTCACAAGAGCGCTTCAATGAACTCCAGTACTTCAAGGCCGGGGGCGACCCTAGGACATCGGGGTTCACCCGTATCGAAGCGGGCCCGGCTCATCCTCCCTACGAAAACTTCACTGTGGCCGGCGGGCACCAGCTTGGATTCAATGACTTGAAAACCATCGAGATGGCGGAATTCATCGCAGCTATCGAGCACGGCACGCCCACGTTCCCGGACTTCCGAGAAGCCTGGGAAATCCAACGCATTGTCGACGCGGCGATTCGGTCGTCGGCGCAGGGACAGCGAATCACCCTCTAAAGACAGCCACGGGCTCATGTTACGCGCGGTTTGTCGGGCATCACGACCCGACCTCCGCGCGCTTTCTTTTGGGCGCCATGGACAGCACGGATATTTCCTTCCACCGGAAATATCATTTCGCGGCAGCGCATTTTTCTTTTCCAGACGAACTAATAACCTGTGACTCAACAATAACGAAGCCGCTGACGCGAGTTTCTGCCGGAGACGACATGCATTCCTGCGCACGCAGCGATTTCCTGCGATTTTCTCTCCGCAAAGACCACCAACAGCAGCGTCGCTTATGCCGCAGCGCCTTCGGCTCAGTCTGAGTCTTGGCAAGCAAATTGCCCGGCATCGACGCAGGACATCGTTATTCGAGATGTATGCCGTCACCCACACCCGACCAGCTACGCGCAGGAGGTGGGCGACTGTGACAGGCATCAGCCCTTGATAGCGGATGACCGAAGAGTCTCCGCGTTTGGAGGAAGACAATGCTGCAAGACGCGAATCCCGGCGCCGAGCCGGTAGCTACTCAGAGTCTGCTCTGCGCTCGCAATCTCACAAAACATTATGGTGGCGTCAAAGCGCTGACCGGCGTCAGCCTCGAATTGGCGCCCGGTGAGATTCATGCGCTCTGTGGAGAGAACGGCGCTGGCAAAAGCACGTTCATCAAGATTCTCGGCGGGCTCGTTGAGCCTGACGACGGCGAAATCACCGTCGACGGCCACAATCTGAAACTCGGGAGTCGCACCGACCCCCGACTTATCTCCATCGTTCACCAAGAGCTCGCAATTGTCCCGACGCTCTCGGTGCTCGACAACATTCTTCTCGGCGGCGCGGACCAGAGCGAAATCTACCGACGCAGTCAGTATCGCGACTCTGTCCGCGAGCACCTCGACTCGGTCGGGTTGTCACACGTTAAGCTCGACGCTCCGGCGTCCCGACTCAGCCTCGCCGAATGTCAGCTTGTAGAAATCGCGCGGGGCATGTCGCGGCAGGCGAAGGTGCTCCTCCTCGACGAGCCAACTGCCACGTTGTCGGATGCGGAGATAGTTCGAGTCTTTGACGTGGCGCGCAAGCTGCGCGACCAAGGCACCGCAATGATTTTTGTGAGCCACCGGCTCGATGAGGTCTTTGCGCTGACGGACCGGGTCACAGTTTTCCGCAACGGTCAGCACGTCCTGACGCAACGCACCTCCGATATGACGACCGCTGAAGTGGTCAAGGCGATGATTGGACGCGAACTTGTGCATAGCAAGGTCAAGCCGCCCGAGAGTCGCGCTGATATTGCGCCGCGACTGTCGGTGTCCAACCTGACGGTTGCGGACAAGGTCAAAGACCTGTCGGTCGATGTAGCGCCTGGTGAAATTCTCGCGGTCGTCGGTCAGCTTGGTTCTGGGGCTGAAGTCCTTGTCGAGGCGCTCGCTGGCCTTCGCGGTGATATCTCCAACTCAGTCAAGGTGGATGGACAGCCCATCAAGCTCGACAGCATCCGCAGTTCCCTGAAGGCAGGCATTGCATACGTTGCCGAGGACCGTGCGGATAAGGGCGTGTTTCTGGATGCGCCGATTGCTATCAACATCACAGCCTCCGTCATGGCGAAGTTCAGTAAGGCTGGAATCATGCGGCGTGCTGGCGAACAGGAAGAGGCCCGACGCCTCGCGTCGATGTTCGCAATCGACCCGAAGCGACTGCCGCATGAAGTGTCGACGCTCAGCGGTGGCAATCAACAGAAGGTGTCGCTCGCGAAAGCCGTCGCGCTCGCGCCTCGCCTATTGCTGTTGAACGAGCCTACTCGAGGCGTTGACATTGGCGCCCGCGCGGAAATCTATTCGACGCTTCGCAAGATGGCGGACGATGGCTTGGCGATTGTCTTCTACTCGACAGACCTCGAAGAAATTCTGGAACTCGCGGACACCGTTCTCTCCGTCTTCCGTGGTCGTATGGTTCGCCATAAACCTCGATTTGAAATCGATGGTGACACGCTGCTCCACGACATCGTCGCGGGCGATAGCGACGCATCTCACGGACATGTCTCTTTCCGAATCCAACCTGCGGAGATGGGTAATGCATAAGACCGCTATGGAGCCCACTGCACAAGTGTCGCCAACTGCGTTGCGGCGATGGGCATCTGCACTTTTTGGAACGACCAGCATTCATGCCGCGTCGATTCGAATCGCGACGCTCGTCCTTATCGTCGTCGCTGCGGCCATCGTGCCGCACTTCACGGAGTTCGGGAACCTGCAGTCGCTGATGTATTCGGTAGCTGCAGTCGGTATCGGCGCTATTGGTATGGCGCTCGTCACTCTCAGCGGCAATCTGTTCATGCTGTCGATGGGTGCAACAGCGGCAGTCTCGACTGTCATGTTTGCCGCGCTCATTCACTTGGGTTTGGGTGCGACGCTGCTGCTTGTCGTGTTGAGCGGCCTGCTGATGGGTGCCGTTCAGGGCGGAATCATCGCTCTAGGGAAAGCGAACCCCATCATCACGACGATTGCCACCTCGTCAATCATCATCGGCGCAGGCGTCATCTTCACCGGCGGGCTGACGGTCATCGGTAAAGGCGACGCCACATGGCTTGGTCAAGGCAAGCTTTTTGGCTGGCTGCCGACTCAAATCCTGGTGCTGGCCGTTTTCGCTGCAATCGCGAGTTTCATTCTTCAGAAATCGCGCATTGGACGTGAAATCCGCTTGCTCGGAATGCGAGCCGAGGTTGCGCGCATTGCCGGACTTCGGACGATGGCTGCAATACTCGTTTGCTACGCGTTCGCTGGGGCAGCGGCTGCACTCGCCGGCTCCTTGATTGCCTCGTCGTCGGCTCAGGGCAATCTGACGTACGGCATCGACCTCGACTTCAATGCGATTGCCGCCGTGCTGGTCGGTGGTATTTCGATTCGAGGTGGTCGTGGACAGATATCGGATGCGGTCACTGGCGCCATCTTCCTTGCGGTTATCAGCAACATCCTGTTGGTCAGCGGCGTGAGCTACGAATACCAACTGGTCGCAAAAGGCATCGTGGTTCTCGCAGCGGTGGTGTTCGGCGCGTTGCTTGCCCGGCTCGGTCCGGGACGGAAATAATAGGAGACTCGGAAATGGACCAATCTCAACGACTTCTTAATCTGGCGATTCGGCTCGTCCTGCTCGTCGGCATGCCAGTCATCTTCGGCCTCAGCGTCAACCACTACTTCTCGCAGGCCAACCTGTACGCGATTTTTCAGGCGTTTGCGTTCCTTGGAATCATCGCACTCGGTCTTTCGGTCACGATGGTTGCCGGCGAGTTCGACCTGAGTGTTGCAGCAATCTCGACGGTGGCCGGGCTCATCACTGTGAAGTTCGGCGGTGATAGCGCGATGCTCGGCATTTTGTACGCGGTTATCTTCGGGGTGGTGGTGGGCGTTGCAAACGCGGCCTTGTTGCCATGGCTTGGCGTTTCCTCGTTGGTGACAACTGTTGGCTCGATGATGTTTTTGACCGGCGTGGGGTATTGGCTCGCGGGGGGGCGTGTTTTGAGTTACGGCAATCTCGACGTCAGCGACTTTCTCGACCAAAGCGTGGCAGGCATCTTCTCGCCGCGAAGTCTCATCACAATCGCCTGCTTTGTCGTGGTTTCGCTGTTTCTCCGCTTCACCACGCTCGGTCGTGACATTTACGCATCCGGCGGTCATCGAAAGGCGGCGATTCAGAGCGGTGCTCGGGTTGGAAAGGCGCTGACGGTCGGCTTTGTCATTTCCGGTGGGTTGTCGGCTTTGGGCGGAGGCCTGCTCTCGTTGAGCCTGGCGACGGCTTCGGCAACGATGGGAAGCAACATCTTGTTGCAGGCAGCGTCGGCGGCCATTGTTGGTGGCGTTGCTTTGGGCGGTGGCATCGGCTCGCCGCTTGGTGTCGCGATGGGCGTCCTGATTCTCACGATCCTGAACAACGGACTTGGCCTTTTGAATGCAACCTCGACTCAGATTCTTCTCGTGAACGGGCTCTTGCTTCTGATTGTCGTGTTGCTCGATGGACGCCTCGGGGCAGTCTTGGCTTCGCCGCTCGAACGATATGCCCGCAGGAAGAATGCAACGCCGGCGTAGCACGGCATCCCTCCGAATTCGGCCGGCGCGCATCACACGTGTCGGCCGTTTGCTTCTCAATCGAACAAAACATCAAGACCGTGCTGCACGTACGTCACTATTTCGCTTCTGAATCGCGCACCGCCAGCTCTCAAGATTCTCGATATCCTTGCTGAGTTCGTCTGGATGCGGAACTGGCAATCGTCCGACGCCCATCGCTGCGTCGTGGGCATCATCGGCTCCGGTTCCCTAAGTGGGATTTTGTGCTTATAGGGTATGGCCGGTTTTCTCCGAGAAACATGGTTGGGACCGAAATCAGATTTCCGCTGGGCGGAAATATCGTCGAACACGATTCGGCGGTAATGCGCCAAAACCCCACGCGGTGAGCCTCCTTCAAGTTGAAAAGGTCATCCAGCGTTCCTCGAGATTGAGGCTTTTCACGCGCTCAATAAGGAAGTCAGTGAAAACTCTAATCTTTGCCGGCTGATAACGCCGGCTCTGATACGCCAAATTGATGGTCAGACGGGGTAGCTGCCAGTCCTCCAGCACTGGGACGAGACGACCAGACACGATGTCGTCGTGGATGATGTAGAGAGGCTGAACAACGATGCCCAGTCCCGCACGACCTGCGGCGACAATGACCTGGCCTTCGTTCGAGTCCAGGGCGCTGGTGATGGCGATATTGCGTTCTTCTTTTCCTCGACGCAAATGGAGTAGATACGGGTCGACGGCTAAGTTGTATACGAGCATCTTGTGCTGCTCGAGCTCCTCGGGGTTCTGAGGACGACCGTGCTCGGCGAGATAGGCTGGCGAGGCCGCCATTATCCGTCGCGTCTCAGCGAGCCGCCGAATGGTGATGCCCGAGTCTCCCTCGTGCTCCTTCGTGCGAATCGCGATGTCTATTCCGGCTTCGATGAAGTTTTGATACTGGTTCGCCGCGACGATTTGCACCGACAGATTCGGATATCGCTTGAGGAACTCGGGAAGCGCCGGAGCGATATGCATCATCGCGAACGACACGGAGCTGGTGACCCGCAGGACGCCTCTCGGGCTGACGGCCTCTTCGGACGCGATTGCGTCGGCTTCAGCAAGTTCAGATATAACCGCCGTGCAGCGACGATGATATTCGCGGCCCGCGTCGGTGAGCCACATGCGCCGCGTTGTACGTTCAATCAACCTGGCGCCGAGATGTTCTTCCAATGAGCTCAAGGTTCTGCTAGCTGCGGCATTCGACATGTCGAGCTGCTCGGCGGCTTTCGACAAGCTACCTAGGTCGGCGGTGAGCACAAATAGCTGCAATTGCGTCCAGCGGTCCATCGCGTCTCTCTCTTCTATTGCTCGTGGAAAAATCGAACGGGATTCTTCCAGCCGTTGCGGCACAATATGCCGTAGAGACTTGGCGAGATAAACCGATTGGAAATCTCCAGTTTGTAGAGTCCGCTTCTACAATCCACGTTCTTCGCGGAGTTTTGGAAAGGGGGCCGCGCGGGGTTCTAGGTACCACCCATCTATTCTTCCGGCGAGAGGAAATGTCATTTCGCCTGGGGGCATTTTATTTACGCGGACGACCCTTTACCTTTCGTCTTCATACGCCTGAGCGCACAACGGAGACACGCACGATGCGCAACATCAATGAAGACACCATCACCCAAGCCGTCATCGCCTCATTCGCTGACTGCAAGAATGCGAGACTGAGGACCGTGATGACGAGTCTGGTTCAACATCTCCATGCTTTTGCCCGCGACGTCCAACTCACCGAGGACGAGTGGTTCAAAGCAATCAAATTCCTAACAGAAGTGGGTCATATCACCGACGAGAAAAGGCAGGAGTTCATTCTGCTGTCCGACACGCTCGGCCTTTCGATGTTGGTCATGTCGCAGAACAACCGGAAGCCGTCAAACTGCACGGAAGCGACGGTATTCGGACCGTTTTACGTAGAGGGAGCACCCTTGTACAGCAACGGCGATGACATCTCGAACGGCGCCAAAGGTGCACCGTGCTACGTGAGGGGCCAGGTGCGCGGAGCAAACGGCGAGACCGTTGGCAATGCACAAATCGATGTTTGGCAATCGGATGAAGATGGCTTCTATGATGTCCAGAACCTCGACGAGGCCGGCAACGCCGTTCATCGCGGTCGGGGCCGACTGAAAGCTGATGGAGAAGGATTCTTCAACTTCCGCTCGATTCTCGCTGAAGCGTATCCCATTCCACACGATGGGCCAGTCGGTCGCATGTTGACGGCCGTCGGTCGTCATCCGTGGCGCCCCGCACATCTGCACTTCATGATTGAAGCGCCGGGCTACGAGACGCTCATCACGCACGTGTTTCGTGACGGTGACCAATACCTCGACTCGGACGTCGTGTTCGGAGTGCGCTCATCGCTCATTTCCGAATGGAAGCGTCATGAGCCAGGCGTGGCGCCAGATGGAAGAGAACTCGAAATTCCTTGGTATTCGCTCGAATACGACTTCGTGCTCAACCCGTCGGAGGTACACGGGTGATTCGACATCTCGTTATGTGGCGAGTCGCTGGTGACACACCGGCCGAACGCCTGGTTGCCTCGAACCTAGTCAAGACCAGCTTTGAAGGCTTGCGTGGTCGTATCCCCGGGATGCTCCACCTCGAAGTCGGTCTCGACCACAGCAGAGTTGACTATGCATGCGACGTTGTTCTTGTCACCGAGTTCGATTCGCAAGAAGCATTAGAAGCGTATGCGTCTCATCCCGAGCACTTGCGCGTGCGCAATGAGCTGGGCGATTTACGCACGGCGCGATTCCAGGTTGATTACGAAGCAGACTCAGGCCTGAGCGGTGAGCGTACAAGGGAGCACCTTCATGCAAAAGCGTGAGTTTATTTATCAGGCGCGGGCCGGACGAGTCGTGTTTGGCACGGGCAGCTTGCAGCATCTCGAACGCGAGGTGCTGGAACTGAAGTCGGAGCGCGCGCTCATTTTGTGTAGCCCTGAGCAGAAGGAGACGGGCGAGGCGGTTGCTGCCCGACTTGGACAGCGTGCCGCTGGGGTGTTTGATCGCGCCGTCATGCACGTCCCCCTTGAGCTGGCCAAGGAGGCTCGCGCCTTGGCAAGAGAGTTGGAGGCCGACTGTGCAATTGCCGTCGGCGGAGGTTCGACGATTGGGTTGGGCAAGGCAATAGCATTGGAGTCGGACCTGCCGATTCTCGCCGTACCGACGACGTACGCAGGCAGCGAAATGACGCCCATCTATGGCATCACCGACGCGGGCCTGAAGAAGACAGGGACAGACTTTCGAGTGTTGCCGAAAACCGTGATTTACGATGCCGACCTGACAATGTCGCTTCCTGTTGCGCTGTCGGTAACGAGCGGAATCAACGCCATCGCACATGCTGCAGAAGCGCTTTACTCGCGCGACGCCAATCCTGTGACGAGCCTGATGGCGGAGGAAGGCATTGCTGCGCTCGCGCGTGCATTGCCGGCTATCGTCGCGGACTCACGCAACGTCGAAGCTCGTGCCGATGCGCAGTACGGCGCCTGGCTTTGCGGAACAGTCCTTGGCAGCGTCGGCATGGCGCTTCACCATAAGCTGTGCCATACGCTCGGCGGAAGCTTCAACCTCCCGCATGCACAAACGCACACCATCGTTTTGCCGCACGCACTTGCCTACAACCGCGAGGCCGCACCCGACGCGATGCATCGCATTGCACGTGCACTCGGTACAGATGATGCAGCGTTGGGCGTCTATGAACTTGCCAAACGTTGCGGTGCGCCTCTCGGCCTCAAAGATATCGGAATGTCCGCCGAGGATGTTTCGAAGGCTGCCGATATTGCGAGTTCGAATCCGTACTGGAATCCGCGACCGATTGAACGTGAGCCGCTGCTCGCGCTTTTGCGTGACGCCTTCAACGGCGTCGCGCCGCGAGCAGAGACCGCCTGAGGTCCGAAAATGCGCGAGCAATCGGTTCAGTTGCTCGAACGGAAGACAAGGAGACAGCAATGCATTTCACCGTCTACTGCCTTGACCATCCTGGGATGGTCGAGCGTCGTCTTGAGAACTATGACGCCCACAAGGCCTATCTGCAGACCGCCCCGGTCAAGACGCTGATTTCTGGCCCGCTGACGAAAACGGATGGCCAAACGATGATTGGCAGCTTCTTCCTCTACGAAGCTGATGGTATCGAGGAAATCGAGAAGTTCGTCGAGACCGACCCATTCAACAAAGCAGGCATCTGGGACAAGGTCGACATCAGGCCATTCATCAAGCGCGTCGATAACCGCTAGGTCCGCAAGTTCGCGCCATTCTTCGAACGCCTCGCGGAAGCGAGGCGGCGGCAGCGCTCGCCTTGAAAGAAGCAGAGCGCGTCATAGGGAGACAAGCAATCGCTCCGGACGCGCCTAAGAAATCACAAACTTAATGGAGACATCATGCAGACAGGCCTCGACGGGAAGATTGTGCTCATCACGGGTGCCGCGCAAGGCATCGGTCGTGCAACGGCTCTGGGCTTCGCGCGCGAAGGCGCTCGGCTTTGTCTTATCGACATCGACGCGAACGCGCTCAAGGAAACCGAATCTGAACTGCGCGCGCTTGGCACGAATGTGACGATTGCGCAGGCGGATTTGTCCACGGCCGACGGTGTAAAGAGCGGCATCGACGCAGCCCTGAAGTCTTATAACGGCCAGGTCGACATTCTGGTCAACAACGTCGGCTCCGGGAAGGTCCGCACGTTCGAGGAGCTTTCGGACGAGGAATGGGACTTCACGATGAATCTCAATTTCATGAGCTACGTGCGGACATGCCGCTACCTGCTGCCCGTGCTACGTAGCCGTGAGAAGGCGGTAATCATCAACAACGCGTCGGACCTGGCCCGTCAGCCTGAGCCTGTGCCGATTGACTACTCCTCGTCGAAGGCAGCCGTGCTCGCCCTCACGAAGGGCCTTGCGCGAGCCGAAGCGCCGAAGATTCGTGTGAATGCAGTCGCGCCAGGACCGGTCTGGACCCCCTTCTGGACGAAAGAAGGCGGCTTCGCAGACACGATGGGCAAGTTCCACGGAATGGCTCCGAAGGACGCCGTGGAGCACGAGTTGTCTCTGCGTCACTTGCCGCTGAATCGCCTGGGCCAGCCTGACGAAGTGGCCAACGTAATTGTCTTCATGGCATCTGACCTCGCGTCGTTCGTCACTTCAGCGGTTTGGGGTGTCGACGGCGGCAGTATCCGTAGCCTCATCTGAAGTAGTAGGTGTCGAGTGCTTTACCGCTATGAGGACCACGGTATGTCTGCACATCACCACGCCATTGGCGCGAACGTGTCGCAAAGGGAGCGAGCATTCCTCGTCGAAGCGCTCGAGTTGTTAATGCGAGAGCGCTCGAACGCGCTTCGTATCGCGACCGCCGTGGCAAAGGCGCGCGGCGAGCGTCTTCCTGACGTTCGCGACTTTGGTCTCGACGACATCCTGCGACTTAGCAGACAACTTGCGGAAGGTGTGCCTGCTGAATCGCAGGAAATCCGTTTTGACGTCCCAACGGACGTCAAAGAAAGACCGGCAGCCCGTCGCCGACGGGCTGCCTGACCTCAAAATATGAACCGTTAGTCGGACGCTGCTCCGACGAACTGTAGGAGACTGAGATGTTACGTATCGCTGTTCTCGGTGCCGGGCGCATCGGAAGAATTCATGCTGCTAATGTGGCCGGCGACCGTCGAGTGAAGCTCGTCGCAGTGGCTGACCCTTACAAGGAGGCGGTCGAGGCGCTTGCTGCTGACCTTGGATGCGACGCGTCTCTCGATTGCAAATCGGTCGTTGACCGCGAAGACGTTGACGCTATCATCGTCGGCACGCCGACCGACACGCATATCGACCTGACGCTGCAGGCAGTTCGACTGGGCAAGCCGGTTCTCTGTGAGAAGCCCATCGACCTTGACATCGACCGGGCCCTCGCAGCAGTAGAGGAAATCGAGCGTCTAAATGGACGCGTGATGTTGGCATTCAATCGGCGCTTCGACCCGGACGCAATGCGGCTCAAGCAGGCTATCGAGGAAGGCGAAGTCGGCGATGTCCGGCAGGTCGTCATCACGAGCCGTGACCCGGGCCTTGCCCCGCGCGAGTACCTTCGGCACTCAGGCGGAATCTTCCGGGACATGACCATCCACGATTTTGATACCGCTCGCTGGTTGCTGGGGGAGGACCCGGTCGAAGTGATGGCGATGGGTAATCGTCTGGTCGACCCTAGCTTGGAAGAGCTTCCGGACTACGACAGCGTGATGGTGCTGCTGCGTACGGCGTCCGGCAAGCAATGCCATATCAACGGCTCGCGTCAGGCGGTGTATGGCTTCGACCAGCGCCTCGAAGTCTTCGGTTCGAAGGGTATGTTGCTGAACGAAAACCATCGCCCATCGAGCCTCCGCCGCTGGACGAGCGAACGGACTGAAGCGCGTGAGCCTCTGCTCAACTTCTTCCTTGAGCGGCATGCCGACTCGTACAAGGTCGAACTGGACCGCTTTCTGACGGCGCTCGAAAAGAACGCCCCGATGCCAGCAACCCCTCGGGATGGCATTCGCGCGTTGCGAATCGCGAACTGCGCTATCGAGGCCGCAAGCAAGGGCATCGCAGTAAAAATCTAGCTAGCCCAGCTCCGGAAGGCGGAGCCGGGGAAAACTCATGGTTGACAGTCCGTCGGTTTCTGCCCTATATGAAGAATAAAACTCTTCAATGGGGCAGTGCATGGCGCAGGTCGATACTTTCAGCGGCATCGTGATTTTCGTCACCGCCGCGAAGTCTCGCAGTTTTACGGACGCGGCCGAACAGCTCGGGCTCACGAAGTCTGCGGTCGGAAAGGCGATCGCAAAACTCGAGGAACGCCTCGGCGCGCAGCTCTTTCATCGCACCACGCGGAGCATTTCTCTCACTGCGGATGGCGAAGCGTATTTTGCTGCTTGTGCATCCGCGCTTGACGAGATTTCCACCGCGGAAACCGCTCTCGGCCCGGGACTTCAACGTCCCGTCGGTCGTCTGCGCATCGACATGCCCGCGGCTTTTGGTCGACGGATACTCGTTCCCATCCTGCTCGACATCGCGAAAGCCCATCCTGACTTGCAGTTCACGATGACCTTCTCGGACCATTTGATTGACCCGATTGAAGAAGGTGTTGACCTCGTCATCCGCTTCGGAGAACTCGAAAGCTCGAGTGGTTTGGTCGCCCGTCGGCTGACGCGTCAGCGCATGGTGATTGCAGCGTCGCCCGAATATCTTGACCAGCACGGAACTCCGGCGCGACTAGAGGACCTGGCGCAGCACAAATGTATTGTTGGCTATCGACGCGGCGTACCGCTTTCTTGGCGGGTCAACCTCGAAGGCGAGATGCATCGCTTCTCTGCGCCCGGGACCTACCAAATCAGCGATGGCGATTCGATTGTAGAGGCGGCGCTCGCCGGTATGGGACTTTGTCAGATGCCCATGTCGCTGTTACGACCACACTTGGAAGCAGGAACGCTACTATCAGTTCTTGATGACGTTTCGACCGAGCTTATCGACGTGCACGCGGTTTGGCCGAAGGTGGCTCATTTGAGGCCGAAGGTACGCCATGTGGTCGACACCTTGGTCGCACTTGCTGAAGACGGTCGACTGGACTGACTTCGCGAAAGCGCCGCATCCCCAATTCGGTGGATCGACGCACAACGGAAAAGCCGAGATGTTTCTAGTAAAGGCACCGGGCGAATGACCGGTGTCCCTCAGAACGCGACGCTAGGTCAGCAGTGCCGTCACCGACTGCAATGGGTCGAGGCTGTGCGAAAACAAGTGAGGCATCTCGGCGAGGCAGACGGACGGACCTGGTCAATCGACGAGCGGTCG
>NZ_JALQDH010000135.1:0-13156 GCF_023631365.1 Caballeronia sp. INML2
AGGCCGCTTGCCCGCTAGCAAATTCACGGTGCTGGGCTACGCTCATACGTAGGCCGTGTGCTCAATTTAGCGCTTACGATTCTTCAGAATTTTTCCTGTTGCACCCAGCGGGATCTCGTCGATGAAAACCACATCGTCCGGTGTCCACCACTTCGCGATTTTTCCTTCGTAGAAGCCAAGCAACTGCTCGCGGGAAAGCTCGGTTCCTGTTTTCCTGACCACTACGAGCAGCGGCCGCTCGTCCCACTTCGGATGGCGGGCCGCGATGCACGCCGCCATGGATACCGCTGGGTGAGCCATGGCGATATCTCAAGGTCGATGGAGCCAATCCATTCGCCACCCGACTTGATTACGTCTTTGCTGCGATCAGTGATTTGCATGAAGCCATTGGCATCGATGGTCGCAACGTCGCCGGTCGGGAACCATCCTTGTCCTTCGTCATCGAAATTCAGCGGACTATCCCCTTCGTTCCTGAAGTAGTCGCACACCACCGATGACCCATGCACCAGCAGGTCGCCAGAAGTCGCGCCGTCCCAAGGCAACTCCATGCCGTCAGCGCCAACGATTTTCATGTCGACGCCAAACACTACACGGCCTTGTTTGGATTGCACGGCATGACGCTCCTTGTGGGACATCTCCATACGTTTCCTGGAACTTGCGCAACATCGCCGGGGTACAGGCCGCGCCACCAATGATGGTGCGTCTCATGCTCGAGAATTGCTGATCTGTTTTCTCAACGTGACTCTAAGCAGGCCTTGCCAGACAGTCGGAACGCCAGCGGAGAGCGTAACCTGCTCGGCTTCGAGCAGTTCATACAGCGATTTCCCGTCCAGAGCGGGCCCGGGGAATACAAGTTTGGCCCCGACCATGCACGCGATGTACGGAAGTCCCCACGCATTGACATGAAACATCGGCACAACGGGCAGGATCACGTCGCGTGCCGAACAGTTCAGCGCATCAGGCAGCGCCGCCGCATAGGTATGCAGCATTGATGAGCGATGGCTGTACAGGGCTCCTTTCGGGTTGCCCGTCGTGCCAGAGGTGTAGCAGAGCGTATTGGCGGCGTGCTCGTCGAGAATCGGCCAGGAGTAAATGGACGAACCCTGCTGGATCAGATCTTCATAGCACAGCAGCTTGTCGATGCCGGCGTCTTTCGGCATGTGAGCGTGATCGGTCATGGCGATGAACGCCTTGACCGTCTTGCAGCGGCCCGCGATGGCCTCGATCAACGGCAGGAAGGTCAGGTCGAAGAAGATGTACTGGTCTTCGGCGTGATTCGCGATGTAAGCGACCTGGTCTTCATGCAGACGAGGGTTGAGGGTATGCAGAATGGCACCCATGCCGGAGACGCCGTAGTACAACTCCAGGTGACGGTAGCCATTCCATGCGAGCGTGCCGATCCGGTCGGAGGGTTTGACACCGAGGCTGGTCAGCGCGTTGGCCATCTGGCGCGCGCGACGGTGGCAGTCACGGAAAGTGTAGCGATGGATATCGCCCTCCACCCGCCGGGACACGATCTCCGTATCGCCATGATGGCGATCGGCATGCACAATGAGTGAGGAGATCAACAACTGCTTTTGCATCATCAAGCCATTCATGGCGTCGTTCCGTTCGTAATGTCTGTGATCGGGGAGCGGGCAGATAGCCGTACCCCTCTGTCAGGTTCCGCTCCAAGGGCGCGAACTGAGACCGCGTGTTCCGCTTTGCCGCGTCTTTGTGATCAGGCAACAGCTCTGGCAACGGGAGCGAAAGCGCGCGATGTGAAGCAGGTTGCGTGGTCGGTGCACGCAGCCTGCTTCTCGGCGCCATTGACTTGCGATGACTCGGCGTGGCCCCCAAGCGTCGACATGGCCGTACCTTCTGCAGCGTCTTGCGGCTGAAGCACGGCGTGACACGGGGGCCCCGGTGGATATCGGAGTTCCCATGAAATCCAGATCAGTTGAATGCCGTGAGGTCTTTCGGCTTGATGTCATGCTGCTCGCAATAGGCAAGGTAGCGCTGCAGCCCGGTCTTCCAGTTTTCGAGCGCGACGACGTTGTCCTTATCGTCGAGGAACAAGAGATCGCCGGTCACCGTAACCAGTGTGAGCACATCTCCGTTTTTGCCTGCCTCGACGACTTCAAACGTGTGGGTCGATGCGGCGGTCTCGTACACGATGCTGCCGGGCCCGGCGATCCAGTCGTGCTCCTTGTATTTCCACTTGCCTTCGATCGTGTAGACCAAGACCGTGCCGGTGTGGTGGTGCTTGGGAAGTTTCACGCCGGGCGGTGCTTTCATCAGTACGATCCATTCGCCCCGGATCGGGTCAAGTTTGAAATACTTCAGCAGGATGTCTTCCGAATAGGGCGTCAATGGTACCCACGGCAGCGATTCGCCATCGATGACTGCGGTGTCAATGTGTTCGTAGAGCATAGTTGTCTCCATTAGTGATTGTGTGGTGTGGTCGGAAATTGCTAATCGTGCCAGGGCTGGCCGCCTATCAGAGACAGGTGGGAGCCCTGGATTTGGCGGGGCGTACCGTTCGGTTTAAACCAGCGGGGTGCCCGCGAGGGTGGCGCGCAGCATCTTTCGCGGCGCGTTGCCGTAGTCCGCCACTGCGTAGTGCTGAACCTGCAGGTTGTCCCACATGGCAACCGTGTTCGTTCTCCACTTCAGGCGCACCTGGTATTCCGGAATCGCGGCCTGAGAGGTCAGATAGTTCATCAACTGATGCGCCTCCGGCATGAAGTCCTGGCCATATCGGATGTTCTCGAAGTTGAAGAAATTCGAGAAGTGGGTCGTGAACGCCGAGTTGACGAACAACACCTTTTCGCCCGTCTCCGGATGGATAAGCACCACCGGGTGCTCGGCGGCGGGGTTCTTCGCGGCCATCGCGTGACGTTCTCCGATCGGCAACTGGGCGCCAAAGGTGTGCTCGGCATCGTGCTTGGCGTACAAGCCAGCGATTCGTTGCTTGATGGTGTCGGGCAGGTTTGCATATGCCATCACCATGTTGGACCACATGGTGTCACCGCCGGATTCCGGACCCAGTTCGCAGCGCAACACCGCTCCGCGGGGCGGTGCCTTTTTGTAGGTAACATCGGCATGCCACAGGTTTTCGCGGCTGGCCTTTTCGACGTAGCTCTTGGGCTTGCTCGGGTCAAGGTTGCGGTACAGCATCAGCAGCTTGTCCGCCTCCGGATGGCTCGGCGCGAGGGGATGGGCTTCCAATTCGGCGAACTGCGCGGCGAAGTTCTGTTGCTCCATCGGCGTAATGTTCTGGTCGCGGAAGAACACGACTTTATGCTTCAACCACAGTGCCCGGATTTCGGCGATGGCGTCAGCATCCTGGGCGGCATCAGCCAAGCTGATGTTGCTGAGTTCGGCGCCGATGGCGGGCGTGCAAATCTCCACCTTGATCGAGTGCTGGCGTACGGATGGCCGGATAATGGCCGGCGCCATGGGCGTGGCTTGTGAAACGGTGTCTTGGGTGAGGGCGGTTGCTGTCATTGACGTCTCCAAAATGTACGGTGCGGCGGCGAGCAATACGTGCATCCGGCGGATGTGCTGGCGCTGTTAGTGGAGCAGTGCACCGTCTCGTCGGACAACGGAATAGATAGTACGACGTACAGCCGCGACGCCATTGGCTTGACGGGACAATCTATTAGCAGTTTGGGACGCGACGCCGCCAACCCTGCTTGGGAAGCGGATGGCGGCAACGGCTCTCCGTGCAGTTCGGACGGGAACCCCGGCAAACTAGGATTGGGGATCTATTGCGTGAGGAAGGTGTGGGTACGGCGGCTTCAGGCAGTGGCCGTCCCGGATGACCGCGAGGACCGTGAGCCGATCCCGGACCTGCCTCTCCTACCGACGCGAGAGGGATCCGGCGGTCGCCTTGCTCTCTCGGTGATGGGCGACCCACTCCGAGGGTGGCTTGCCAAACTGGCCGCGGAACCAGCGCGAGAAGTCACCGGCGGAGGAAAAGCCGAGAAGTTCGGCGACTTCATACAACTTGCGCTTGCTGCCGGCCAGATACTCCTCTGCGAGTTCAGCACGTACCGCATTGATGATTGTTGTGACACTCTCGCCCTCGGCCGCCAGGTGTCGGTTAAGAGTGCGTCGATGCATGCCAAGATGCTGAGCGACCTGCTCGACGGAACAAAGTCCGCTTGGTAGCAGCATCCTGGCGACCTGGCGCGCCCGCTGCGCAGGCTCGTCGTGGACGTTGGCCAGCTGAATGTCCAGCATTCGCTTCACCTCGCGGACCAGCGTCGGATCCGCGGCAGGGATTGGCATATTGAGATTGCCACCGCGGCAAACGATGGCATTGCATTCCTGTGAGAATTCGATTGCCGTGCCCAGCACGCGGTGATGCACTTCAAGGCTGGCGGGGCGCTCGTGGGTGAAGCTGATCCTTAACGGACGGAAGGTATTACGACTCAGCACATTGAACATCCGTATCCCAATCCCGGTCGACATTTCGATCGTCTGGCGCCAGACGCCACGCCCCCCCACCATATTCGCGCCCACATGCAGCAGTACGACGTCGCCTGCTTCGTCGAGGCGCAACTGCACCCCGGCGTTGTGCAGTCGCATATAGCGGACGCAAGATTGCATTGCTGCGCGCAGCGTGGGCTCTTCCCGCATCGCCAGCGCCAACATGCCCAGGTTGGCCAGACTTCTCGTTTCTGCGAGCAACAATCCGAAGGCCTCTTGGCCGGACAGGCGTGCCGACTCCGCCAGCAGCCATCCCACCGAATCGGCACTAATCATCAGATTCGGATCGTCGAGGACCTTGGCCGGCAGTTTAGCCATTCGCAGCATCCGGAACGGATCGAGCCCAACGGAACGGGCCACGTGCTCATAGTCGGTAAGGCTGGCGCTTCGCGTCAGGGCATGCATGGACGTGTCCCAATTTCGCAAGAGAATGTCCTTATAAGCTTAGTGCAAGTTGCCTATCAGGGCTACCTTAGAGGCCGACAATCAACAGATGGAGATCGACGATGGACACCAGCGCTGCAATGGGTCAGCCTCCCGCCCCAATGGGGCAATTGGATGCCGACGACCCCGCCGCATTCAGGCACTGCTTTGCCGAAGTCAACGGCATACGTATGCATTACATCGACGAGGGGCGGGGCCCGCTCGTCATTCTGCTGCATGGTTTTCCCTACCTGTGGTACATGTGGCGGCGCCAGATCGGCGCGTTGGCCGCGGCCGGTTTTCGGGTCGTCGTCCCCGATCAGCGGGGATTTGGGCAAACCGATCGACCGGCTGCCATTGAAGCCTACGACATTAGCCAGTCAGTCGGAGACATGGTTGGCTTGATGAAGGTTCTTGGTGAAACCTCCGCAGTGATCGTCGGCCACGACCTGGGCGCATGGGTCGCTCAAGCGGCCGCCATGCTGAGGCCGGATCTGTTCCGTGGGCTCGTGATGCTCAATACCCCGGTGCCACCGCGCGGAAAGGTCAAACCGACCGTCGGCTTGCGGGAGATGGCGAAAGGCAGGGTGTACCACCACCTGTACTTCCAGCAGATCGGCAAGCCGGATCGCGAGTTCGCCGGCGATCCGCGCAAGACAATGCGTAGCGTCTTCTACTCGGTCTCCGGCAGCGCCGTGGGCGCCGAACGCTGGCGCCTGTTCGTCGAGCCCGGTAAACCCATCCTTAACGCCTTCACTGACCCAAAGGAGTTTCCGTCGTGGTTGAGCGCGCGGGCGATCGACTACTACGTCGATGAATACACGCGCACGGGATTTACCGGCGCCATCAACTATTACCGCTGTCGCGACCGGAACTGGGAAATCACAGCGTTTCTGGACGGCGCGGTGGTCCACCAGCCGAGCCTGTTTATCGGTGGCGCTGCCGACCCTTCTCTCGAACCGGTCGAAATCCGCGGTATCTACGACCGGCTCGACACCTACCTGTCCGGACTGCAGAAGAAGGTGCTGCTACCCGGCGTGGGCCATGCTGCGGCGGAAGAAAGCGTTGATCAGGTTAACGCATTGCTCCTGGAATTTCTCGAACAGTTCGAGCGCTAGCGTCCAGGTTGTTCTGCTGCGATGGCCCGATCGGGGCGTTCAGCGACATGACAGCTTGAGCACAGGGCAGGATTCGCTTTCGCCCAGAGCCCCAGCATGAATGAGCGGCCGTGGGAAAGCCTGGCGCATGCCGCCGAGCACGCCAGAGCTGACAAGAGAGAGCTGCGCACAGGTGGCATTAGCAGTACTAACAGGAGACAGAATTGTGGCAGTGAATATGCAAGCAATAACGTACGACGACGGTGCGCAGCCGCGGCCAACCCGCGGCTACGCATGGGTCATTTTTGCGCTGACATTCGGACTGCTCTTGTCGGACTATATGTCTCGGCAAGTGCTCAACGCAGTCTTTCCGCAAATAAAGGCGGAGTGGGGCCTGTCCGACACTCAGCTTGGGGCGCTCAGCGGCATTGTCTCGCTGGCTGTTGGCATCCTGGCGTTCCCCATCTCGCTTGCGGCCGACCGCTGGGGTCGCGTACGCAGCGTAACGATCATGGCGGCGATCTGGAGCATCGCGACCTTGCTGTGCGGCCTGTCGCACAACTACTTCACGTTGCTGTCGGCGCGCTTTCTGGTCGGTGTCGGCGAGGCCGCTTACGCCAGCGTTGGCATGGCCATTCTCATCAGCATGTTTCCGTCACGGCACACATCTACGGTAGCTGGCGCATTTATGGCGGGCAGCATGGTCGGGTCCGTAATGGGGATCGGGCTTGGCGGTTCACTGGCAAGCCAGTTCGGTTGGCGGAGTGCGTTCGTTGGCATGGCGATCTTCGGCATCGCGCTGACCCTAGTCTATATGATGGTCGCCAAGCCGTCGCGGATCGAAGGTGAGAAAGGACAAGCAGCCGGCATTAGGCAATCTGAATCGCTGGCGGCCGTCCGCGTCAGGCATGTGTTGAGAGACCTCTTCTCCTCGCCGGTGTTGATCTGCGTCTATATCGGCAGCGGGCTGCAGCTCTTCATCAGCGGTGGCCTGCTTGCTTGGCTCCCGAGTTTCCTGAATCGAGTCTATGACATGCCACTGAGCAAGGCGGGCGGCGTCGCGGCGGTCTTCGTCCTTTGTGGCGCATGTGGAATGCCTCTATGCGGCGCCCTGTCCGATCGCTTGGGACGCGATTCTCCGCGACGGAAAATACTCTTGGCGATCACCTTTAACCTGGTCTGCGGAACATTGCTGTTCACGGCATTCCAGTTTCCCGCCGGCTCAGCTCAACTCACTCTCATCGCATTCGCAATGTTCTTTAGCGCTGGCATTATGGGCCCGAGCGGTACGATGGTTGCAAAGCTGACGCCCAAGGCGATTCATAGCACTGCCATGGCGACGCTCGCCTTGGCCTTCAACCTCCTTGGGCTGGCGCCAGGTTCCGTTGTGACGGGAATATTGGCAGACCGACTGGGCCTGGCGCCCGCCTTGCAATTATTGCCACTCGCCAGTGTCGCGTCCGCCGTCGTTCTGTTGATTGGTGTGCATCATCTGCGCGCCGAGCGATGAAACAGAGAGTTGCGCAGATGTGCCCGGAGTTAGTTCACGGAGGATCGTTGACATTGAAAGTCGGGAGCCAGTATGCATCCGTTGTTCGGGGCAGCCCGGCCAAGCCGCGCAGATTGCTCCCGGGAAGTCTGGGTGCATGTACTTCGTCGCCTTCCCATACGATCATCATCATGTGGTCAGGATCCGGGTGTACCTGCATGTCAATTTTCCTCCCCGCACGATGCACAATAATCGCAGGTGGTTCCGCTCAAAGCAGCATTTGATCCCGAGTGTCGCGGTTGCGAAGGCCTGGCGTGAATCGGTTAAGGTGTCGGTCCCGATTTACGCCATACGGCCTTTAATCCACCCGTGACTACGACGATCTGCGCCGCGGAGGCCTCGTTCGTGCGTTTGAGGCGAGCCGTTCTGTCGATGGTCGTCAGGCTGCTGGCAGCGTTATTGAGATCGTCCGGGGCCGCGAGGACGGTGCAAGTCTCGCCCCGATCAGGCACGTCACGGCGCGCGACTTGAAACCGCTCGCATCTCCCGGTACCTTAGATCTGCGGAGAGCGGAATGATGAACCTACGGAACCTTGTTGCGGCGTTCGCCGTCGTCCTCTCGACTTCGTGCGGAAGCCTTCCGCCGCAAGCCGATCGCGTCCCCACCCACGCGCTCACCGATACGCAGGTCACGCGCCTCGGCGCAGCGTTCGCACCAACAGACCAGCAGCACCCGGGAGAAAGCGCGTTTCACCTGTTGCCCGACTCCGTCGACGCGCTCGTCGCGCGCGTCGTGTTGATGGGATATGCTGACCGCTCTCTCGACCTGCAGTACTACATCTGGCACGATGACCTGACAGGCCGTGAACTCGCCGCGGCCTTACTGAGAGCTGCCGACCGTGGTGTGCGCGTGCGCGTCTTACTCGACGATCTGGGCACGAATGCGGACGACCAGATGCTGCTCGCGCTCAGTTCGCATCCCAACGTTGAGATCCGGCTCTTCAATCCTGTCGCAAACCGCCGGTTCAAGACGCTCGGCACGGCCATCGAGTTTGGCCGCGTCAACCGGCGTATGCACAATAAGGCGTTAATTGCCGACAACCAGGGCACGATTCTCGGCGGGCGCAACATCGGCGACGAATACTTCGGCGCCTCAAGCACTGTCGCGTTTGGCGATCTTGACGTGCTGGCGCACGGACCAATCGTGCGAGATGTGTCAACGGCATTCGACGAGTACTGGAACTCGAACGCGTCGTATCCGATCGAGAACCTCCTCGGCCGTCAGGCCGATCCATCGGCGCTCGCGACTGGCCGCGCGGAGCTGGATGCCTGGCTTGCGTCCAAGGAGAACGGCGCGTATGTGCAGCAGACGAAAGCGCGCCTGACGCAGGTAGTCCAGTCACGCGACGCCGAGTTTACGTGGGGCAAGGCGACGTTACTCTATGACGACCCGTCAAAGATCGCACGCACGCCCAGCGACGTTGAAGGACATTTGATCTCGCGGTTCAGGGCGTTGAAACTGAAGCCGACCCATCACTTGCTGATCGTCTCGCCGTATTTCGTGCCGGGAAAGCGCGGCGTCGCATGGTTGAGCGGCCTGACACAACACGGCGTGCACGTGACGGTGCTGACGAACTCGCTGGCGGCAACGGATGTCGCCGCGGTGCATGCCGGCTATCAGCGCTACCGGAAGGCATTGCTGGAAGCGGGGGTGCAATTGTATGAACTGAAGCCTGTTGCGACAACCAACAGCAACGTCGACAAGAAGAACTCGGTGTTCGGCTCGTCAAAGGCGTCATTGCACGCGAAAACGTATGTGTTCGACCGCGAGAGCGTCTTCATCGGCTCGATGAATCTCGACCCGCGTTCGGTCGAGTTAAACACCGAGATCGGTGTCTACTGCGAGAGCGAGCGTGCCGCCCGGCAGGTGACCGAGCACGTCAATTCGAGCCTCGCCCGCGGAGCGTGGCGGCTCGAACTACGCACCGATGTGACCGGCGCGAGCCATATCGTCTGGAACGATACGGCCGAGGACGGCACCGTCACGGTGTTGGATTCCGAGCCGGAAGTATCGGCGCTGCGCCGCGCAGGCATCTGGTTTCTCGCCATCCTGCCGATCGAATCGCAGCTATGAATTGTGTTCTTGCGTATGAGCCGAAACCATGGAGCCGGTTATGAGCCTGATTTTGAGGCGCCAATGCGTGAGCATGCCGCGTCAGTGCTGGGAAGTCTCGGGCAAAGCGATTATGCCAAGGCTATTGAAGTTCTTGGCGATAGCGGGAGCTTGCACGGATAGCCATTGGACCGAGCGCTTGCGCAAAAGCAAGGAGCCAGTTCATCGTTGCCGTCCTGACGTGCGCGCGCCGCGTTCGGGGCCGGTCTCAACTGCCCGGTGCCGTGACGACGGTTGCGGCAGTTCATGGTATATCCCTTATTAGATCATGGCGGCAAGTCCGCGCCTCTGTCAGTGGCCCCTGCCAAGCGCGCTGGTCTTCTCGACGCAGATCCCGGCTTCAAATACTTGCCGACGCTCCCGGCAATTCCGTCGACGACGATGCGACCTTCGCGCGCGGCTCATGGACCCGTGTGGCTTTCTGGCACGGACAACCTCGACGTCGTCATCTTCGGAGCAGTCCGGTCTGTGGAGGGGAATATTTCGACTAACCGCTGGCCCCTTGCGAATTGAAATTGGCCAATTCCACCTGTTAATCAATGCCGTCGCGGTCTATAACGTTAACTGCAGCAAGGTTCTTATTCGTGAATGGACCTACAAGGTTTCGACACGAAAGCGCGCATTTGCGCTTTCCTTGTGCTCCGCCTGGTACAAACCCCGCGTCGTTGTCCCGGTAGCCGTCTGATAAGTCCCGCATCTGCCTCAGATGCAAAAGAGCTCCCTTTTCGTTCGCTCGGCCGAATGCCATAGCGGCGGCATCGCGTCGCGCGATTGTCACGCCGAATCGACCAGGAGGCGGCAAGGGGACGACGATCCATTAACTCGCAAGTGAGTCAAGGAGGCAATGTGAAATCCCAAACGATCCTGGCGGCCGGTGCTGTATGCCTAGTCGCTTTAGTAGGAACGGCCCGCGCGCAGAGCGCCCCGCAACAGGCGACACCTTCAGTACAGCCAGCCTCGCAGCAGAACGCGGGAGCATCTGCGCAAGCTGGCGCTTATGGAGGAGCACCATCCGTCACAAGCGCAACGGGCAAGATGAGCCCCTCGACTTGCCTGCCGAGGCCTCAATGCGATGTTATCTTCGGCACTTGAAATGACCGGCTCGACGATACGCGTGAGCGTCTGGCGGATGCCATCCGCTAGCTCATCGCGACCTCCCGCATTAGCCGGAGGTTTGCGCGAGAATGCATCCTCCGCGTCGCGATGTGTCTGTAGGTTGGTGAGTGAGCCAAATACCACGCGGTCAACAACATAAGCCGCCTATCGCCTCTTTCAACCTCAGGGCCCGTTGCGCCAGGATTCGCCCGCCCTTGACAGCGGAATACGACCTATGCAAACAGATGCAGGAAAAATCGATCGACGATTCGGAAGTGGCCATGAACTGCACCGGGGACCGGCCGATCGAATTTCCGTAGTGAGGATCAGTGCCCTGCTTCCCTAATTGTTAGCGCATTCTTCACGGACGTAACACCGGAAACGCTTTTTGCCGCCGTGCCCGCCTTCTCTGCTTGAGAAGCGTCAGGGACGTGCCCTGCCAGAGTGATTGCGCTGCCTTTAACGATTACACTAACGCCCCCTGTGTCAACGCCGCCCTTCGATAAGGCATTAAGCACCTTTTTGCTGAGCGCTCGATTCGCCTTCCTGACCTCGGACTTGGACATACCTTGCGATGTCGCCGAGGTCTCAGATCCCATTGAGGTAGCAGCGGGTTCGCTGCTTTGCGACCAAGAATTGATGGATGTGACGACGATCAATGCGCCACTAGCCAATCTGAGTGTTTTGATTGCGTTCATGTCTTATCTCCAAGTAAAGCGACGGTCGCGCCTCGTCGATTGATTCGCATCAATATAATAGGATATTCTGGCACCCCCTCAATGTGAATCTGAGGTTTGCTTGCTCCGTGGATTCTTCCGTGTGGCCATGCGTATGCGGTCACGAATTGCCAAAGAGCGATGCAGACGAAAAAAAGCCCGCCGAAGCGGGCCAACCTTGGAGCCCAACTGTGCCTCGTGCCGCCCTAAGTTTAGGTCGTTATCGGAAATAGGCAAAGAATGGTCATCGTGAATGGCGCAACAAACAAGAGCAGCATAGTCGTCGTGATCCTGATCGCCCATCTCGCCGGCTTGCATCCGCCGAGAGAGTCATACCGACGACAAACCCTAATTGGTAGGTACGCTTAGGACAATCGCACCGCGTCGGTTAAGTCGCCTCCCAGTCATGGGATAGTTGTTCGAGCGGTCGGTGAGCACGCCCCTGCTGCCCTTCCACGTCCCACCGTACGATCGGCGGCAAAGGGTCGCTATGTAAACCTATTCATAGCGACCCCTATGCTCAGGTCGCAACTATGCGCAGATGGTCGGTCGCTGACGACGCCGATCGAAGCATTGCAAAGCTCTGGCAAGACAGGCGAGTAAGGATCTGGACATAGTTTCCATCTGAGGATGCAGTGGTGGTCCCACTTCTGGAGGTCACCATGGACATCGTTCGCCGCTCCCATCGCACTGACATAGACCGTTTCCCCGACGGGCCGATCGGGCCATGCGTTGGTGCGTTCAAGCAGTACCTGAATCAACGCCGGTACGCTGCAAAGACGGTCGAGACTTATCTTCGCTGCATCACGCATTTCGCCCGATGGGCGTACTTCGGGCACCGTCGGCAACGGCTCGACGCAGTATTGATCGCTGAGTTCCTCGACGAACATCTGCCGCAGTGCGGGTGCCCCGGCACGATCCGACGCGATCGGGGTGACCATAGCGCGGCGCTAGGACATCTGCTCGTGGTCTTGCGCGCTCAGGGCATCATCGCGGCGCCCGCAGGCCGTGCAACACCAGTAGACGAGGAACTGCGCCGCTACGGCGCGTACATGGAGCACGTGCGGGGTCTGGCGCCGAAGACGCGGAGCATGGCCCTGCGCATCGTCGGGCGGTTGCTGACGGCCCGTTTCGGCGAGGGCGCCGTCGATGTCGCCGCGATCAAGCCCGAGCACGTTCGGCGCTTCTTCGCCGGGCAAGCGAAGCTCTATAGCAAACCGGCGAATGCTGGGCCAGTCGTGGCATCGCTTCGCGGTTACTTCCGCTACCGCGCCTCGCTTGGCGATTTGGTCCACGGACTGATTGGCGCGGTGTCCTATCCTGCGAACTGGTCGCTGTCCTCGTTGCCCAAGTCGCTGACGGCGGAAGAGGTCGAGCGGTTGATCGGATCGCTCGGCCAGCGCGGCCGTTCGATGCGGCGAGCCGACGCCATCGTGCGCTGTGCGCTCGACCTCGGATTGCGCAGCGGCGAGATCGCCCGTCTCAGCCTAGACGATATCGACTGGCAAGCCGGTACGCTCGTCCTGCGCCACACCAAGGGTCGCCGCGAGGATATGCTGCCGCTGCCTGCCACTACCGGCGAAGCCATCGCAGCCTACCTCGAGCAGGAGTGTCAACGTCGGACTTAGTTTCCCCAAAACTGTCGGAGTAAAATTCCCCACCCTGTATCTGCGTGGTGATCAGCCGT
>NZ_JALQDH010000136.1:0-12671 GCF_023631365.1 Caballeronia sp. INML2
AATATCGAGGCGCTTCTGAAGGGTATCCCCTTCAAGGACGGAACCCCGGTGATTGAAAGCACACCGGCTCCTCAATCACTGGCCGCCTGATCACGCCGTCCGATCCGCGTACACCAGTCTTGACGATTGCTCTGATCGCATCCGCTGCTACCGGCTATTACCACGCAACCAATTTCGCCGTCGAGGCTCTTTCAGAATCGCTGTCGCACGAAGTGGCGCCGCTCGGCATCTCGGTCACCATTGTGGACCCAGGGGCGTTCCGCACTCCCTGGGCGGGGCGCACCATGCTCGAGTCACCTGTCGCCATTGACGACATGCTGTAACTACTGGCGAGCGACGCAAGTAGACACGGGCGGTTAGCGGTAAGCAGCCGGGGGATCCCGCTCGTGCGGCCGTGGGGAGACAATGATGGGGCAAAAGCGCGGGCAGAAATACCCAGATTCGGTCGTCGCATTCCCTACGAATCCGGAAATTCCGCGAGTGAGTCTAGATATTCAACGCTACGGATGATATTCGTCGGTAAGCTAGGGTAAGGTTGAGTAGGCTTCTGCCGATTACTCCGAGCGTAAGGTGGCAGTTAACGGTCGTTGTTGTCGGAGGGAAATCGCAAGCATGGCTCATACGATAGGCAATTGCCGCGCGTCGCAATCAAGTCTGTCGCCGCGTACGTTCCGCCGACGGGACTGTGACCGACTCTGGTCACAGCTGATGCTATTGGTGAGGCGGCTACGGCGTGAAACAATGACGGACGACGACAGTTGGTCACGTCTGTCGTTGCTTGCCGCGGCGGACCGGCTGGGCGGACGTTCGTCCCCGAGTGCGCTAGCGCGCGCGCTCGACATGCACTCATCGAACACTGCTGCGGCTCTGCGCGACGCGCAGGCGCGCGGTTACATCTTTCGGTCACCGGACACCGTAGACAGGCGACGATCGTGGGTCATATTGAGTGATGCAGGTCGTAAAACCCTCGCGGATGCACGGGCGAGACGCAGTGACTGGCTGGAGCAAGCAATCCAACGAGAGTTTACCCAAGACGAGAGAGATTTGCTGATTCGTGCTGGTGAACTGCTGGAGCGCCTGGCGAATGTCGGTGACCTCAAATGACGAGGTGTGAACTATGTCTAGACTGGGTGATGTTGCGTCGAGCGGTTCTCGTCCTCGCGCCCATCGTCGCGTGGGGCCTAATTTACAACGCTGACGCCTGGTTGCAAGTGGCCGTCATCACGATCGCGACTTTCATCGTGCATGAACGGGCTGCCACGGCGCCTCTCGGGGTAGTCTTGCACACAGTCGTTATCCTCTTCTGCTGCGCGGCGTTGCTATTGGCTCAGCCTTATCCTTTGCCTTTCGTCGTGCTGTGTGCGCTGTCTGCAATGGCTTCGGTTCGCATCTCCGTAAGAGGCGCTGCGCTGAGGTTCATGGGGAATTTCACGTTCGCGCCGGCGCTATATTTGGCAGTGGACACCTATGAGAGAGCTAAGCATTCCGGACCGGCCGTTCAACTGACGCACTTCGTCCCGATACTGTGTGCAGGCGCGCTACCGACGTTAGTGCTTGCAAGTTGGGAGCACGCACGTAGGGCCTTGCGCAAGGAAGTGCACTGGAAGTACTTCGTGCACGTGCTGAGGCCTGCCGACAGGGGACCCGAAATGACGTCTTGGCTCCCAGTCGTCGCCATCGCAGTCGCGGTCGCGCTGGCGGCAGTCATTGCTGAGGTCGGGCATCTGCCACATGCGCAATGGGCCATCTGGTCGGCGGCGACGGTGGTGGGATCCGATGCTTCGGCGGCTCGGGAAAAGTGGCGAGACAGATCAGTAGGAGCGCTTGCCGGAGTTCCTGTCGGTCTGACGCTCGGTACCCTGTTGCCACACCAGCCATTTACCGTCGACTGGTGTGTGATTGGCTCTCTGCTGTCTCTCGTAGCATTTCGCAGCTACACGTTCGGCTTTGCATCGCGTAGTGCGCTCGCGGTCGCCGCGCTCTGCATTGCGGGCGCTGGCACCGAATCCGCTGTCGCACGCGTGAGCAACGTGGTGCTCGGTGGGTACATCGGGTTTGTCTGCAGCATCGCCGTTGCGTTTCTCGTGTCTGGCCGTAAGGAGCAGGCTGGCGTTGCGAAAAGACGCCAGGGCGAGGATCGTAGGCCCAAAAGGTGCGAATGACCGCGACGTGCAGAGTCGACTGCTAAGCGCGAGGAGAGGCTCACTAGCCACTTCTTACCATGCATGTCAACCCGACCAATCATCATGTCAAGCCATTTTTGAACGGCGCCCTAAACACCGCCTGTCGTTGTCGTGCCGATGCCGACGAGAAAGACACACTTTAATCTTAGGTCTCCTCCGTCATTTGACATAAGTAACATGACGAATATTCGTAGGATCGCGAAGTAAGTATCAGAAATTCGCGGTGTCGAAATTAACCCGTCACGAGGCTCCAGCCCCCTGATGCAGCGCGGCGCCTCGCATCAACCGCTGCGCGATGTCGGCCGTTTTCAGGGTCCCGCGCTCGGTCGGGAAATGGGCCGCAAGATAGCGTGCGACCGCCACGAGAACATTCCGCCCCTCGCCAGTATTGCCCCAGACGGAAAACTGCCGGACACCGGCTTCGAGGATCTGATAGGCATGAAAGCTCGCGTCTTCGCGCAACACCGCAACAGCAAGCGTCGCGATCAGCGCTTGGGGTGAGTGACCGAGCGTGAGATGCCGTGCCACCAGCCTTGCCGAAAGATCAACCTGTCGCTGCCGGTCGAAGGCGTCGAGCAAGGCGGTGCGGATCGCCTCCTTATCGGCTGGAAGGTCGTCGAGTTGATCGCGGTCCTCGCCCGGAATGCGGGCCGGCGGGACGTTTAGATAACGGGCAAGGTAGAGCGACATGGCTCCGTGCAGGATGGCCCGCGCGGTCGTGACGTAACCGTCGATGCCCGCGGTCCCGATCCGTCTAAGCATCTGGTGGAGCGCGTTGGCATGGGTGAAGACATGGTGCGCCGTCTCCCAGTCCGCGTGCTCGTTGGCATTACCGAAGCGTGCCACGCGCAGGGCTGCGCCATAGGCGAGGGATTGTCCGAGGTCCGCAGGAGTGGCGCCCGCGAGGATGGCCGACTTCAGCGCGTCGACGATCCTCGCCGGCTCGTCTCCAAGCAACTCCCGGGCGAGCGTCGCGTGGTTCGACCACGCTTGCAAGGCATGGCCGGCCGCAAAACGCTGCGCCATTTGGCCGGCCGCTTCGTCACACAGCGCGACAAGATCGACGGGTTGGCGCCAGGCAGTCGATTCCTCGGCGCCACGGGCGGTCACCATCTGCGCGACGATAGTAGGCAGCACGGTTGACGCGTGTTCCCAGCCGATGAGATCGAGACACTCGAACGCCTTGTTGATGAAGTCGAGCGAATGGCCGGTGTCGGCGAAAGTTCGTTCGGTTCCGGCCGCCAGGAGGTCATCAGCGAGCTCTGCCGGTGTGAGACCCGCCGCAATCGCCGTCAGCAGGGTCCGCTCGGCCGCCTCCCGATGGCGCACGTTAGTCCAAAGGAGCAGCCAACGTTTGAGCGCGGCTGGCTCTGGTCGGCTGCCAAGCGGCGCACGTTCCCGTCGCGGCGCCTCGCCCTCGCAGTCCGACGCTACATGACGCGCGCCCTTAAACAGAGCCAGGTAAGCGTCGCTTTCTGACAACACCGGCAAGAGATTGGCGAGCGCCGTCAGTATCGTCAGACCGACGCCCCAGCCGTCACGGTTGTGCGCCCCGAACAGCGCCACCTGTTGCACGATATCGGCCGCCGGTATGGCGGCGGCGAGTTGACCATATACAGCCTTGGCGATGACGAGCCCGAGATCATGTGCGACACCATCTGCAAGCCGCTGATGCCAATACCTCGCCGGATCAGAATGAGCGAACGTGGTCGCCGCCCAGACGTCGCCGTCGCGCACCTCGACCGCGCAGCTCGGTACATCGTCGGCCCAGAGATCGAAAGTGCAACCGCTTTCCAAATCGAAGCGGGCGTGGTGCCAGTGGCAGGTCAAGATGCCGTCCTCGACAGTACCCCGCTCGAGCGGGAAGCCCATGTGCGGACAACGATTGTCGAGGGCGAAGACGCGCCCGCGGTCGTAGATGACCAGGATGGGACAATGGCCACCTTGCACGACGAGCCGACCCTTCGCTTTCAGCGCTTCAAGGCTCCCCACGAGCACGAATTCGCTATTCGGTGTGTCCATGACCATACCCCGGCATTCGTCCGTTCCCGGACGTCGTAGGCATTCCTGTCCCCTTGCAACAGCAGCATACTCTCATGCCAAACGGGAAAGGCGTCGGAGGTCTCCCTGGAACCTGTCGCCGTGCTTACCTGCCTGTCGCCGCATGGCTGAGCCGTGAGGGCGACTTCGTTCGCGGCAGACCAAAGAGTTCGCGGCTGGTACGCTCAGCGCGCGGTGAGCCCAATCGGAAATCTACCTGGTGAGATCGGTCGCGAGGCGATGCCCGGCGAGCCCGGAATCATATAATCGACCGGTAAAGCGAAGAGGGTGGGCGCTAGCCGATTGTGGATTCCCGGCTTCCCCCGCAGGCGCGGGAGCGGCCCCACCTTGAACACCCAAGACACAGGACCGATGTGAACCTGACAACCGATCAGCCGCTTACCGACGACGAGTTCGATCGTCTAGCTGAATTTCTCGATGCCATCGGAGCCAGTGCGATGAACATCGAAACGCTCGATGGCTACTTTTCGGCGTTGATCTGCGGCCCCGACATCGTCCCGCCGAGCGAGTATCTGCCTCAGATCTGGGGCGAAGACTTCGCCTTCGAGAGCGACGAACAGGCTGCCGAAATCGTGGGCCTGCTCATGCGCCACTGGAACACAATCGCGGTTGAGTTGCGCCATACCTTGGACGAGCCGGACGTCTACCTACCCGTGCTTCTCGTAGGTGAAGACGGCGTCGCGACCGGTAACGACTGGGCGCATGGTTTTATGCGCGGCGTGGAGACGCGCGCAGCAAGTTGGGGCGAGTTTATTGCCGACGAGGATCACTGCGGGCCCATGATCCCGATCATGATGCTGCACTATGAGCATGATTCTGACCCGCAGATGCGACCACCGCCGATTCCTCCCGAAAAGCGTGAGGAGATACTGGAGACGATGATCGCGGGGCTCACCCACATCTACCGCTATTTTGAGCCTCACCGGCGGGGGCTTGCGGCCATGCCGAGTCAACTTCCTCTGCGCCGGGACGCGCCCAAGGTCGGGCGCAACGAATCGTGCCCGTGCGGCAGTGGCCGTAAGTACAAGCATTGCTGTCTCGCAAACGGGCCAACTCTGCATTGACTCCGCACGCAACCAGGGAGAGAAGGCATGTCACAGGGAGCCGACGATTTTCCACTGAACGCCAATGGCCCGGCATACACGTCGTGGCAGGACCGTCATGGCGTGCCGTTGTCGTACGTCGGCGAGAAACTCAGTCGCGCGATTGAAGACTTGCATCGGCACGCGCGACGAGGCCAGGGCGGAGACGATGATTTGCGCAGCGCCATGTACCACCTCCTGGTCGCCTACCTCGGGCTTCACAATATGCTGGGAAAGGCGAACGATCCTACCTTGACAAACCGGCTACTTGACGGAAGCAGCGAGAATCTGGGGAGATGGCTGCGTCTGGTTGATCGAGAGGGCGACGTCCACGGACTTGCGGGCCTAGATGACAGCGGCGAGGCGAACTTCAGTAGCGGGGGCTGAGCGGGGGTATCGTCGCCGAAGGAAGACGCGCCCGCGTACGGCCAACTCCGGCCTGTACACCAGTCCACGGATTGGGCGTTCGAACGTTACAACGTTTGGGAGCAGAGGCATGGCCGCGGTCAGATACGCCGATCTTTCGATGGCCTTCGATTTCGTGAGCGACGCGTCTCCGATGGAGCATGACGCGTATGTCTCGCTCGATACTGGCAAGGTCTATTGGACCTCTGATTTCGACGACGCATTCGACGAAGATCGTCCTGACGACCTTGAAACTTCGGATAGCTATCTTGCGATACCGCATAAGAATGAACTCGATCTGGGAAGAAATCTCGCGTTGCGCTTTGTCGTACACGAATTGCCCATGTGTTACGAGCAGGTCGAAGGATTTTTCCGACGGCAAGGGGCGTATGGGCGTTTCAAAGATCTGCTGGCTCGTGAAGGCGCGCTCGAGCGCTGGTATTCCTTTGAGACGGACTCTGTTGAAAGAGCGCTGAGGCAATGGTGTGCCGATAACGGCCTTGAAATCGCTTGAAACGTCAGATGATGGTCGCGAAAGAGCGCGACGGTGGCGACAACGCAGGCAGTTGGAAAGAAAGAGGGGGCTGCCAAGAAGGGAGGCAAAGGAAACCGGGACAAAACGGTCTCGACGCTGTCGCACGGTGGACGTGATTGTCGACCGCGAACGTCGGACACCAAAGCCCGAAGCATGATCGGCGTGAACCCGTCAGCGTGCTGGGCGGGGTAAGAAGCGTGTGAGCCCATAGTGGGAAGGGGCATAACCGTTGAGGTCGTTCGGCTCGGGTCCGAGCCATAAGCGCACGATCGTGTTGGGTTAATTCTGCAAAACCGGGTCGACCGGAGTGCAGGCGAGATGGAATAGGGTCGAGGTGTTGAGGCCGATGACCGAATCGATGTGCTGCGGATTCTCAACAGCAGGCGCGATTATCTCTCCATTCTCTTTCCGTGACCGCTTTCAAGGTTTCCTTCAGGTTTCGCGGGGACACGCGGCAGTACATGCGGTTTCGCCTCGTCGACTTGAATGCGCTCAACAAAAAGCGCGGTCTACGTCGAGGTGAGCCGCGCTTTACGATGTTACTTCAAGCTCGCGTTTAACGCGTTACGGTTGGCGCTGGCTGCTGTCACGATCCGACTGCGACTGATTCGGCTGCACTTGACCCGGCTGCGACTCGTTCGGCTGACGCTGCCCGGGTTGCTGCCCTTGCTGGGGTCCTCTCAATTCGTTGAGTTTACATAATACCGATTATCGTATTTTTGGTTTGTAGGTCCCAAGTTCAAATGTCGCGTTTCTGCCAAGTAGAAATGTCGCATTTTGACGTAGGTTCGTTGCCAGACAAGCGTTTCAGGAGCGCTGGCGATGAACACGACCGGGACCATGACCATGTCGATGCACGAACTGGACCGACTCAGAGTGATTCAGGCCGTCGCCGAAAGCCAACTCAAGCCTGGCCGTGCCGCCGAGCGGCTACACGTGAGCGTGCGGCAGATCGAACGGCTTGTCATGCGTTATCGTGCGGACGGTGCACGCGGTCTGACCACGCAATGCACCCGCGCCCTGCCCGCTCAAGCCTTGTGCGGCTTCGACGCTGCGTGAGGATAAAGCGCTTGAACAGATACGACATCTGTACTTGGCCGGCACTGCGACATTTGTATCTGGCCATGACACGGTTTGTTAGAGCTTCTTAGTAATGTCCGACTGGGGCTCGTTAGAGCGTGTGCTGACGTGGCGCGTCACCAAAACACTGACGGTGCAGTACGACCGCGTGATGTATCGGCTCGAGGACACCGACGAGAATCGCGCGCTGATTCACCGCGACATCGAGGTCTGGGAGTATCCGGACGGACGCATGGAACTGCGGGCCGGCGAGCGCATTTGGTGTGTCGGCAGTATGACCGGCTCACCAAGGTCGATCAGGGCGCCATTGTCGAATGCAAACGGCTGGCGCATGTGCTCGAGTTAGCGCAGGCGGTGCAGGCTCAGCGCGACAACCGCAGCATTGGTACCGCGCCCTCGCGCACGCATCGCGGCGCGCAGGTGCGCACGCCACGCCGCGCGCCCGACACCAAGAAACAGCGCGAGCTCACACAACAGGACCTGGAGGCAACGATGATGGCGCTGCATGAACACAAACGCAGCGCGCCATCGATACAAAGCGAGTCAGTAGTCGGCAAACGGTGACGCTCCATGCTTTAGCGCCCTGCCTGTTCAGATCCCTTGCTTCAACGCCACGTTGCCGATTCGAACACCGAGCGATCGGACGTTCCTGCATTGCACTTCGAAGCACAGCGCTTCAAGCAATCCACCCATTCCCCTCAAGTCCGCCCACAACCTGCCGACATACCCCTGAGAGCACGTCACCACCGACATCCTCATTCCGATGCCCCTGTTCGTCGCCCACTGCACATGTCACATCCTCAACGGCAGAATTTCCTGACGAACCTGTTCCAAAGCGGCGGACACGGCAGCGGCACCGACGCGCGCAGTCCGACGACGCTTTCCCGCATCATCGAACCGCTTGCCCTCGCGCTGCTGTGCTACGTGCTGGCGCGCCCGTTCGTGCATCTCGACAGCGGCACCTTGTCGGCGATTGCCTGGCCGGCGCCCGCCATCGCCGTCGCGATTCTCTGGCCGATGCAGCCGCGCCGCTGGCCGGTGCATCTCCTAGCCGTCTTTCTCGCGATCGCCGCCACCGGCGATTTCACCGCAGCGACCTGGCGCAGCGACCTCGGCTTTTGCGTGCTGAACGTGCTCGAAGTCGCGCTGTGCGCCTGGCTCGGCCGACGCTACGTCGACATCGACGGCGCCATCGTCACGACGACGCGCCTCATGCGCTTCCTGCTGCTGCTTCCGCTCGCCGCGATCGGCGCGACATCGATACTCGGCGCGACGCTCGCCAGCGATTTCGGCCACGACGGCTGGCTGCAGGAATGGCGCACCTTGCTGGTCGGCAACGGCGTCGCGGTGCTCGTGCTCGTTCCGGCCGTGCTCGCCTGGCGTTCACGCGCCGCCGACAGCCAACGCCCGGCCGAACCGCTGATCGCGCTGATTTGCAGCGTGGCCGTCGTCGCGATTTTGCTCGCCAGCGCCGCGCTGCACGTCTCCGAGCAGGTCCAGCGCGTGATCGTCTCTCTGCTGCTCGCCGCCACCGCGATCTACGGCGGCCTGCCCGCCGCCGCGACGACCGTCGGCACCGCGGCGGTCGTCGGCGTCGGCCTGACGTTGATGGAGTTCGGCCCGTACCGCCCGGAAAACGCCGAAAGCGCGTGGCATCTGCAGATCGACATGGCGGGTCTCGCGATCCTCACGTTTTTCGTCGCCGTCGCCGTGCGCGAACGCCGGCAACTGGCGCTGCGCCTGGAACGCGGCCGTCGCATGGAAGCGCTCGGCCTGCTCGCCGGCGGCGTCGCGCACGATTTCAAGAACATCCTCGCCGCCGTCGATGGCTACACGGAAATCGCCCGCGACCGCCTGCCCGCCGATTCCGCCGCGCGCAAACCGCTGCGCGAAGTACAGGCGGCATCGGCGCGCGGTTACGAACTCACCGAAGAAATCCTGCTGGCCGCCCGGCGCGGCGACCGCGTCCGCGAAACGCTCGATCTGAACCGCATCGTGCGCGAAAGCGTCCTGCTCGCAAGGCCGTTGTGCCGCAACGGCGTCGTTATCGAACTGGAACCCGCCGACGAACATCTCGGCGTCGCGGCGCATGGCGGCCAGCTCGTGCGCGCCATCCTCAACCTGTCGAGCAACGCCAGCCTCGCGGCGCGCTCGCGCGTGAGCGTGCGTATCGGCCGCGATTTTGCGATGCACGAAGCGCTCGCCATCGGCGATGCACCGCCCGGCGCGATCGCGTGGGTCGATGTCATCGACGACGGTCCCGGCATTCCCGCCGAGCATCTGCCGCACCTTTTCGAGCCGTTCTTCTCGGCGCGCAAGACGGGCGGCAACGGGCTGGGACTCGCGATCGTCGCGGGCGTCGCGTGCGAGCATCGGGGCGGCATCGCGATCGCGACGGGACCCGGCGGCACGCGCTTTCGCCTCGTGCTGCCGCTGGTATCGAGCGCGCCGGCGACGCCGCCCGAGCACGCCGATTCGGCCGAGCCGGACGCGCCCGTGGCCCAGGGCGAGCGCGTGATCCTGATCGACGACGACGCCGCTTCGCGCGAACGCAGCGAAGACTGGCTCGCGGAATTGGGCTTCGAGCCGCTCGGCTATGCCGACGCCCGCGAAGCGCTCGACGAAGCCGCGCGCAGCGACGCCGCCGGCGACGCGCCGCTCGTCCTCGCCGACCCGCACAGCCTCCCGATGGACGACGCGCGCTTCGCCGCCCGCCTGCGCGAAGTCGCGCCCGATGCGCGCCTCATCGTCCTGAACAAACCCGTCGAACGCGCGGCGCTCGCCCGCGCCGCCGCATCCGCCCTGAAGGATCCGTCATGACACCGCAGCCGCAGCACAGCATCCTCGTCGTCGACGACGATCATTCGATGCGAACCCTGTTGATGGAATATCTCTTCCAGCACGGCTACAAGACCGATGGCGCCGCGAGCGCGCACGAAGCCATCGCGGTTTTCGCGGCAAAACGCTACGACCTCGTGCTGCTCGATCTGGGCCTGCCCGATGGCGACGGCACCGATCTCGCACGCCGCTGGCGCGAAGAAGCGCAGGTGCCGATCATGTACATCACCGGCCGCGACGACGAAGCCGATCTCGTGATGGGCCTCGAACTCGGCGCGGACGACTACATCGTCAAGCCGTTCTCGCTGCGCGAAGTGCTGGCGCGGATGCGCGCGGTGCTGCGCCGCGCGGCCGGCACGACGCAGGCGCCGCTCACGCGCGGCAAGCTGCCGAACGCGTACCGCTTCGCCGGCTGGACGCTCAATCTGAACACGCGCCGCCTGAATTCCGCCGATCAGACCGCGGTGCCGCTGACCAATTCCGAATTCAATCTTCTGGTCACGTTTCTGAGCTCGCCGGGCCGAATCATCACGCGCGAAAAGCTGCTCGAAAGCACGCGCGCCTTCGATGACATTTATGATCGCGCCATCGACGTGCAAATCCTGCGGCTGCGGCGCAAGATCGAGATCGATCCGAAGAAGCCGACGCTTCTGCGCACCGAGCGCGGCGCGGGCTATATCTTCGATACCGATATCGAACACCTGTGGACCTGAGCGCGCCGCCGTCCCATTCTCCCTGCCAGACAAGAGTTTCCGTGAACGATTTCAAGAGTTTGGGCACGCAGCCCATCAGCGACGCGCAGCCCTGCGGCGTGGACGTGCGCGACGATCCCGACTACGACCTGCTGCAAAACGAGATCGCCAAGCTGACCAATCCGGCGGCGAGCGGCTCACCCGATTGGGAGCAGGTGGTCCGGCTCTCGCAGACGCTGCTCGCGGACAAGGGCAAGGACATTCTCGTCGCCAGTTATCTCGCGGGCGGTTTGCTGATCACGCGCGGACTGCCCGGCCTCGCCGACGGCGCGCAGATGCTCGAAGGCCTGCTCGCGACGCACTGGGAACAGCTTTATCCGCCGGTTGCGCGTCTGCGCGCGCGGCGTAACGCGATTCAATGGCTGATCGACCGCGTGCGCGCCCACGCCGACGAGCACGACTGGTCGAGCTGGCCGGCGCAGGACGCGGCGCTCGTCGATGCACTGCGCGACGCGCTCGGCGGCATCGACCGCGTGCTCGCGGAAAAGGACGACGACGCGCCGTCGATGCAGCCCTTGCGCGCACTGCTCGGCACCGTGCAGGTCGCGGAACCGGCGGCTGATCCCGAGCCTGAGCCTGCGCCGACGCCTGCGCCCGAACCCGCGCTCGCGGCGCCCGCGCCTCGACCCGAAGCGCCGTCCGCGCCTGCGCCGGTCGCGGCTCCGGCCGTTCATGCCGCGCCCGCCGCCGCCTTCGCGCCCGCCGCGCTCGCTCCGCTTTCCGTCGATACCGCCGCAAGCGCCAGTCACGCCGCCGACGAAGCGCTCGAACGGCTCGTCGCGATCGGCGGCTGGTACGCGCAGAACGAGCCGTCGAACGCGCTCGGCTTCCGGCTGCGGCGCATCGGCGTGTGGACGGCCATCGAACGCGCCCCGGTCGCCAACGGCCCGGACACGCAGTTGCCCGGCCCGATCCCGCAGTTGCAGGACGCCTTGCGCAATCTGCAGGCGCGCGCGGCGCACGCGGACATCGTCGGTTTCGCCGAGACGCAGGTGATCGCCTATCCGTTCTGGCTCGATCTGAATCACGCCGCGGCGACCTCGCTCGCCTTGCTCGGCGACGCCTGGAGCGCCGCGCGCCGCGAAGTCTGCGGCGAGACGGCGAAGTTCGTCGCGCGCATCGACGGTCTCGACCGGCTGAAGTTCGCCAATGGCGTGCCGTTCGCCAATGCCGACACGGTGCAGTGGCTGGCGGCGCTTGCCTCGTCGAGCGGCGATGCGCCCGCCGCCGCCGCGCCCGATCCGCTCGCCGCGGTGATGTCGCGCGCCCGTGCGCTCGCTGCGGACAACGATCTGCGCGCCGCCGCGCAGTGTCTGCAGGACGCGATCGACAAGAGCCCCGCCGTCGCCGCGCGCCTCAGGCTGCGCACCGCGATGTGCGACCTGCTGCTGGAGAACCGCCCCGGCGCGCGTCTCGATGCGTTCGCGCGCGCGCTCGTCGACGAAGTGGATCGCTACGGCGTGGTGTCGTGGGATCCGGACCTGACCGCGGACGCATTGCGCGCCGCCTACGCGATCCTGAGCCGCAACGACCAGAACGAAACGGAAACGGCCGCGCTGCTCGCGCGTATCGCGCCGCTGGATGTGTCCATCGCGGTGCGGCTGATTACGTAATCTTTTCGTCGCGCGGCACAAGCGAAAACACCGGCGCGAGGCCGGTAATGCCGTTCAGTTAGCGCTGCACGGCATTTTTGTTTATGGGGTGAGAAGTGGTTGTAAACGGAGCGCCGGGCTGT
>NZ_JALQDH010000137.1:0-8893 GCF_023631365.1 Caballeronia sp. INML2
TGTTGCCGGCCATTATGGCCGACTCACGCCCCAGCTTTTCCACTCAAGGAACTGTCCGAATTCCCGAAGCCACCTCTAACTTCCCTGTTTAATGGGACCGCCGCAAAAAGTCAGTAGGCTAGACTACTGGTTTTTTGGATTAAACTGTGAGGGCTCCCGGCATGCAGGCTGCTCTCGGCAGCCGCGCTGGAAGAGCCACTTCACATCCATCCGGAGTTGGAATGAGCACAGAGGCGGCCCTGAAGGAACCAGCCATTGATTTCAGCCTGAGCGGGGTAGCCCGATACATTCAGCTTGCGACGCTCTTCAGAAGGCGCATCGAGTCGGGTCAATGGGGAGTCGGCACGCAGATTCCGACCGTCGACGAACTGGCGGAAGAATGCGCCGTCGCCCGCGCCACGGTCCGGCAGGCGCTCGACATCCTCGAGGAGGACAAGCTCATCGAGCGCTTTCGCGCCAAGGGCACCTTCGTCACCCAGAAGCCGCAAAGCCAACTCTGGTGTGAGGTGCCCACCGATCTGTCCGGTCTGCTGCTCGCCGCGGAGGGGGCCAGCATTGAATTGCTGAAATCAGAGAAGGGTGTCATGCCCACCAACATCCTACACATTGGCGGGAAGCTCGCCCCATCCTATCATCACTGGCGCCGTCGCCATTCGCGCGAAGGCCAGCCTTACTATCTCGGCGATGCGTATATTGATGAACGCCTGAGCCGCCGCATCCCGAAGTCCGCGTTCAAGCAGTACACGACCATGCGCATCCTGCGCGATATGCCCGATCTCAAACTTCAAGAGATTCGCCAGACAATAACGATCGGCACCGCCGATATGGAATTGTCGCGGATGCTGGAAATCCCCCTCAACGCGCCTGTCGCGCATGCCTATCGCACCGCAACCGATGTCGACGGAACCATCGTTTTCGTCGGCAACGGCGTGTATCGGGGTGATGTCATCCGCCTGGACATCAAAGTCGCGCTTTAAGTCTTCAAGGAGCGCCGCCGAGCGCGGCGCTCTCGTTGCTCGGATCAGTGTTTTCACCCATGAGTTTTTCCGTGCGTTTAGGTCAAAAGGCCATATAATTGACCTAACACGAAAGACAGATTGCATCGCTGTTGAGTGATCCGGCGGGTTTCGTGTGTTCTTAACATACCTCAAGGATATGCACATGAAACTGCATTGGTCGCCACGCTCGCCGTTCGTTCGCAAGGTGATGGTCTGCGCGTACGAGGCGGGTCTCGCTGACAAATTCGAATGCGTGCGTTCTCCAGTGGCAATGGACAAGCCCAACCTCGATCTATTGCCCGACAATCCGTTGAGCAAGTTGCCTACGCTCGTTCTCGACGATGGATTCGCTCTATTCGATTCATCCGTCATCTGCGAATACCTCGACACGTTGCACGCCGGTGCCCATCTCTTTCCAGGCGAGGGCCGCGAGCGTTTCGTCGCGCTTCAACAACAGGCTTTTGCTGACGGCTTGCTCGACGTGTTGCTGCTGTGGCGGCAGGAGCGCAACAAGCCTCAGTTGCAGCAGCGCCCAGAGTGGCTCGCGGCTTTCAAGGTCAAGTCGACGGCGTCGCTCGATGCGTTGGAGCAACTGGCACCTCAATTGCGGCTCGACGCGATCCAGATCGGTGACATCGCCATCGCTTGCGTACTCTCTTACTACGACTTCCGCCTGCCAGATGTGCAGTGGCGCGACGGGCATCCGACGCTCGCAGCGTGGCATGCTCGATTCGCCGAGCGCGACTCAATGCGCCGCACCGAACCTGGCGATGGAGAGTGAAGTCATGAGCGGTTTTATGGATCCCCTTCGCCCCGTGGACGTCGTGCCGGCGCGGATGCCGAGTGCACCGAGTGTCCCGCTTCCCGAGGACGCCTGCGATACGCATTCGCATGTTTTCGGTCCATACCAGGACTTTCCGTTTGCAACATCTTCCAACTACCCACCGCCACTCGCGCCTTCAACCACCTATTTCACCATGCTGGACACGATTGGTGCCAAACGTGGCGTGCTCGTTCAGCCGGCGCCGTACGGCACCGACAATGAGGCGCTCGTGGCGGCGCTCCAGGCAGGTGGCGGAAGGATTCGCGGCGTCGCAGTGGCACAACAAGATGTGACCGACGCTGAGTTGCAACACCTTAATAGCAATGGCGTACGCGCACTGCGCTTCAATGAAATGCCGAGTCCGCAGACGGGCAAGCCGTTCGCAGGCAGCGTCGGGCTGGAGGTTGCGCTTTCGCTTGCGAGCCGCATGAACGCACTCGATTGGCACGCTCAGGTTTGGGCGCGAAGCACTGACGTTCCCGCCATCACCGAGAAACTTGGGCAGGCGGGATTGTCTGTGGTCTTCGAACACATGGCGTGCTTTGATCCCTCCCTTGGGACCAGCCATCACGACTTTCAGAACATTCTCGCGCTGCTGCGCGAAGGGCGCATCAGCGTAAAGCTGGCTCTATGCCGCGTTTCAAAGCGAGCCCCGCACTATGACGACTTGCGCCCATTTCACGATCTGATGGTCGAAGCAAATGCGCAACAGCTCGTATGGAGCTCAGACTGGCCGTACGTCCGAATGGGCGATGCCGCTCCGGACGTCGGCGACTTGCTGAATACATTTCATGACTGGGTGGACGACGCTTCATTGCGTAAGACCATCCTTGTCGACAACCCCGCGCGCATCTACCGGTTCGAGGCTTGAGCGCGCTGGTCACTCCCCGAAAGGCAACCCATGTCACTGATTCTTGAAAAGCGCGACGGCGTCGCGATCGTTACTATTGATCGGCCGCCGGTCAACGCGCTGACCCTTGCGCTGTACGCCGAGATTGCCGATTTGTTCGAAAGCCTTGGCAAGGAGCTCGATGTCCATTGCGCTATCTTCACCGGCGCGGGCAGTCGCGCTTTCTGCGCAGGTCTTGACCTGAACGAGTTTTTGAGCGCAACGCCCGAGCAGGATCCCGAACGCGCGGCCGTCGTGCGCAGGACATTTTCCGCCGTCTACCGTTGCCCGATTCCCGTCATCGCCGCCATCAACGGTCCGGCGCTCGGTGCGGGTTCTGTGCTTGCCACCGTGTGCGACATCCGCATTGCTGCGAGCAATGCACGTTTTGGCACGCCCGAGATCAATGTCGGCCGCTGCGGCGGTGCGGCTCATCACGGCCGGCTTATTCCGCAGGGCGCGCTGCGGCGCATGTATTTCACGGGTGAACCGATCGGCGCGCAGGAAGCGTTCCGACTGGGTCTGATTGATGAAGTGGTCGAGCCCGAAAACTTGATGCCCACGGCGCTGAAGCTCGCGGCGAAGATCGCCGCCAAAAGCCCGCTTGGATTGCGTTACGCAAAGCAGGCGCTTAACGACATCGAATCGATGCCGCTCGAGGCCGCGTACGAGCACGAGCAGGGGTACAGCACGAAACTCATGCATACCGAGGATGCGCGCGAAGCGACGCGGGCATCGGTAGAGAAGCGCCCCCCGGTCTTCAAGGGCCGATAATCTACTCGAATTGAGGCCCATATGAACACATCGGATTCGGGTACCGCAGAAGTCGTAATTTGCGAGCGTCCCAAGCCCTCGGTCGCCGTCATTCGCATCGATCGCCCCGAGCGCCGCAACGCGCTCAGTCTTGAAGTCAAACGGCAACTTCATGAGGCGTTTGTCGCAGCGGAGGCTGACTCAAATGTGCAGGTGATTGTGCTCACCGGCGGCGAGTCGTTCTTCGTCGGTGGCACGGACATTGGCGATATGCTGCACATGAGTTCTAGCGAACACACGGCGAAGGACACGAGCCGCGTCTTCCGCACCATCAATGCATGTCGCAAGCCCGTGATCGCTGCGGTCGAAGGCTATGCATTGGGCGGAGGCTGCGAACTGGCGCTCGCGTGCGACATGATTGTCGCGGGGCGCGGAGCGCGATTTGGCCAACCGGAAATTCGAGTTGGCATCATGCCTGGTGCGGGGGGGACGCAGCGTTTGCTGCGGACCATCGGGAAGTATCAGGCGATGAAAATGATCCTGACTGGGGAACCGGTCGAAGCAGAGACGGCATTCGCGATGGGATTCGTCTCTGAGGTGACCGACCGTGGATTCGCTTTGGAGCGAGCCCTGGCGTTGGCGAGCACCATCGTCAATATGCCGCCGCTCGCTGTTCGGGCGATTAAGGAAGTCCTTAACGCCGGTCAGAACCTGCCGCTCGACGGTGCTTTGCTCCTCGAACGGAAAGCTTTCCAGCTGCTCTTCGACACGAGCGACCAGAAAGAAGGCATGCGCGCGTTCATTGAAAAGCGCCCACCTGCGTATCGCGGCGCTTAAACATTGCACCGCACCGTCGACTACGACGGTTGCTTTGACCCACGACTTCCTTGTCACATCCATCCGAGCGGATGGGCATCAAACCAACGATCGATACGCAACCAACGCAACGCTGCGGCCTCGCCGCGTCGCGGGTACGGTCGCGCCATTACCGGAGATTTTATGAGAGACGCTTTTATATGCGATGCCATCCGCACACCTATCGGACGATACGCGGGGGCGCTTTCGACAGTGCGTGCCGACGATCTCGGCGCCGTGCCGCTACGCGCGCTGATGGAGCGCAACAAGGACGTGGACTGGAACGCCATTGAAGAAGTGATCTACGGTTGCGCGAATCAGGCGGGCGAAGACAATCGCAACGTCGCACGCATGTCGACCCTCCTCGCAGGCCTGCCGCAGGGCGTGCCGGGCACCACGGTTAACCGTTTATGCGGCTCGGGGATGGACGCGATCGGCGTTGCTGCGCGGGCTATCAAGGCGGGTGAGGCAGGGTTCTTGATTGCAGGTGGCGTGGAGAGCATGAGCCGGGCGCCGTTCGTGCTGGGCAAGGCGAGTTCGGCATTCTCACGCCAGGCCGACATCTACGATACGACCATCGGCTGGCGCTTCGTCAACCCGCTGATGAGAAATCAGTACGGCGTCGACTCGATGCCCGAAACGGCGGAAAACGTCGCTGACGACTTCAAGGTGAGCCGCGCAGACCAGGACGCGTTCGCGCTACGCAGTCAACAGAAGGCGTCGCGTGCGCAGAAAGACGGCACACTCGCGCAAGAGATCGTACCGGTGACGATCACGCAGAAAAAGGGCGATCCGCTGGTGGTGATGCAGGACGAGCATCCGCGCGATACGAGCCTGGAAGCCCTAGCGAAACTAAAGGGCGTCGTACGCCCGGACGGCAGTGTGACGGCCGGCAACGCGTCGGGCGTCAACGACGGCGCGGCGGCGCTAATACTCGCCGACGAAGCCAGTGCGAAGCGCTTCGGCCTCGTACCCCGCGCGCGCATCCTTGGCCTGGCGACCGCCGGCGTCGCGCCGCGCGTGATGGGCATCGGACCTGCGCCTGCGACCGAGAAGCTGCTCGCCCGCTTGAACATGACGATCGATCAGTTCGACGTGATCGAACTGAACGAGGCATTCGCGTCGCAAGGTCTTGCGGTGCTGCGCATGCTCGGCGTCGCCGACGACGATCCGCGCGTCAATCCCAATGGCGGCGCAATCGCACTGGGCCACCCGCTTGGCATGAGCGGCGCGCGCCTCGTCACCACCGCGAGCTATCAGTTGCTTCGCACCCAAGGCCGCTATGCGCTCTGCACAATGTGCACCGGCGTCGGTCAAGGCATCGCGATCGCAATCGAACGAGTGTGAATCTCCTATGAAAAACGTTCAACACGCAACGATCGGGATCGTGGGTGCCGGCGCCATGGGACAGGGCATCGCCCAGATCGCCGCGGTGGCGGGTCTAGAAGTTCGGCTGATGGACGTCGACCCTGCCGCATCTGCGCGCGCTGTCACCGCGCTCGGTGCCATGCTCGACAAGCTGGCAGCGAAGGAAAAGCTTACCTTGGAGGAGGCGCAGGCAGCACGGCGCCGCATTCAGACGGAAGACCGCGTCGCCGCACTCTCCGACTGCGATATGGTGGTCGAGGCCATCGTTGAGAACCTTGAAGTAAAGCGAACGTTGTTTGCGCAACTTGAGGAAGTCGTGCGCGACGACGCCGTGCTCGTTTCGAACACTTCATCGCTTTCGATCACTGCGATTGCTGCGAGCTGTGGTCATCCCCAGCGGGTTGCGGGTTATCACTTCTTCAACCCGGTTCCGCTCATGAAAGTCGTGGAAGTAGTGTCCGGACTGCGTACCAGCGACGCCACGGTCGACTGGCTGACCAGTCTCGCGAAGCACCTCGGACATACACCGGTCCGCTGCCGCGACATGCCGGGCTTCATCGTGAACCATGCGGGGCGCGCACTCAATACCGAGGGGTTACGCATCGTTCAGGAGGGCGTGGCCAACGAGAGCACCGTCGACGCGATCGTGCGAGAGCAGATGGGCTTTCGAATGGGGCCCTTCGAATTGCTGGATCTCACAGGCCTCGATGTATCGCACCCTGTGATGGAGTCGATCTATCGACAGTTCTACGATGAGCCGCGGTTCCGGCCGTCGCCCATCACGGCAATTCGTCTCGCCGGGGGGATGTTGGGGCGCAAGAGCGGTACAGGCTTCTATGAGTATGACGGTGGAGCGAAAGTGCCTGCGCCGCTCTCGACGACCGAGCAAGCAGGATGGAAGCCCGCCGCAGTATGGGTAAGCCCTCATCATCCCGAGGAGGCGCGGCGGGTGCTGGATTTGCTCAAGGCATCCGATGTCGAAATCGAGGGGGGCATTGCGCCGAGTCACGACGCCTTGATCATTGTGACACCACTCGGACACGATGCGACCACTGCAGCGATTTGGCAAGCGCTTGATCCAAAGCGTGTCGTGGCTGTGGATACGATTTTTGGATTCGACGCTGGTGTACGACGCGTGATCATGCCGACTCCCGCCACGCGTCCCGACATGCTCACACGCGCGCAGATGCTGTTTGGAATCGGTGGCGAACTGGTTTCCACGGTCCGTGACTCAGGCGGTTTCGTTGCACAGCGAATCGTCGCTTGTATCGTGAACACTGCATGCGAAATAGCTCAACAACGAATCGCCACGCCGGAAGACATCGATGCCGCGGTTCGCCTCGGGCTCGGTTATCCGTACGGGCCGCTGGCTCTCGGTGACCGTATTGGCGCAAAGCGGATCGTCGCCGTGTTGAAGGGTCTCATGGATGTTTACGGTGATCCTCGCTACCGCGCCGGCGTCTGGCTATCCCGGCGCGCCGCTCTGAATCTGCCGCTCGGTCTTCTGGATTGATTGAAAGACCTGAACGCGCACCTCTAGCATTCCGCAGCTCCCGCTTTGAAGGGGCTCACGTCTCGCACGCGGTGCAGATCTGCCGCGTGCTTCATTTTAATGGTCGGGGTCATGCCGAAGGAGATCCTCGATGGGACAATCTGATCAAATAACCGCATCCGAGTATTCCGGACGCCAGCGCGAGGTGGTTAGGAAAGTCTGGCGACGTATTCTTTGGTTCGCGGGGTTGCTCTTGTTGTGTGCACAGATTGATAAGCACAACATTGCGTTCGCGGCCTTGACGATGAGCCACGATCTAAAGCTTACAGCCACGATGTTTGGCCTGTGTACGGCGATCTTTTACGTGGGCTATGTATTGTGCGAGATTCCGAGCAATTTGATCATGGCTCGTGTCGGCGCCCGGGTATGGCTGGCTCGTATCGCCATTACGATCGGGCTTGTCTCAGCGGCAACGATGTTCGCGATTGGGTCTGATAGCTTGCTCGCGATTCGCTTCCTTCTCGGCGTCGCAGAGGCCGGCATGATTCCTGGCCTCCTGCTGTACTTCACGTACTGGTTTCCGCCAGCCTATCGAGCTCGCGCCAACAGTTGGTTTCTTTTGGCGATGCCTATTGCAGGCGTGATCTCGTCGATCCTCTCGGGGACCATCCTCGATCTTGACGGCCTCCTCGGCATGGCAGGATGGCGTTGGCTCTTCTTACTTCTGGGTCTGCCGTCGGTCGTGCTTGGCATCGCCGCCATCTTCTATCTGACGGATCGGCCGAAAGAGGCGAAGTGGCTGACCTTTGAGGACAAGCAACTTCTTGAGGCTCTGCTTCGCCCTGAGACCGGCGAAGCGCCAAAGGCCCGAACCGCAGACACCAGCACACGTCGTAGAAGGGGTGCAGGAGTGTTCAGACGCGATGTGCTGCTACTGGCAATAGCTAACCTCGGGCTTTTTGTTACCCTGAGTGTGATGACCACCTGGACGCCGCAGATCGTTCGAAATGCCTTTCCCGGCGGTCACTATGCGCATCTTGGATGGCTGGCAGCGCTTCCCGCACTGGCGGCAACAATCGCAATGCCACTCTGGAGCGCAAGTTCCGACGCGCGCGATGAGCGAAGGTGGCACGTCATGCTGTCCTGCGCGGTGGCCGCGTTCGGCTTATGCATCGTTCTCTTCGGTGGCACGTCTGGGATAACGCTGCTAGGACTGGTCGTCTGTGCGGTGGGTGCCTATGGCGGCTACGGCGTATTCTGGACGCTGGTTGCGCATGTCTTGCCGGAGAGAAGTCGGCCTGCTGGGATTGCAATAATTCACGCGTTTGGCACGGTTGGCGCCGCGCTAAGCCCTGTAGTGGTCGGCTTTCTGCGCGACCGCACCGGACTGTTTTCTTCCGGATTGGTATTCGCAGTGGCAATGCTGAGCTTGAGCGTATTAGCTGTTTGCTCAGTACGGCCTAACATACCCACGGCCGCGAAGGCCCAATTCAATCTGGGTTAAAAAAAAGACCGAAGTTGACAATTCTTTGGCGGGGCGATCGTCTGCTGCACTTTGGAAGCGGACTTTACGGTGCCCCGATTCCGAGAGGCGGCTCAGGGTCGACAGCAGCCGTGCCGATTCGTACAAATCGGCGCCCTGCGGCTACGTTGTAGAACGCAGATAGGCGTCCAGTATCTCCAAATGCAATTCGCAGATTTTCGCCCGATCAGAC
>NZ_JALQDH010000138.1:0-8870 GCF_023631365.1 Caballeronia sp. INML2
AGGCCGCTTGCCCGCTAGCAAATTCACGGTGCTGGGCTACGCTCATACGTAGGCCGTGTGCTCAATTTAGCGCTTACCGTTGTCTGCCACCTGTCCTTTGCAGCAGACGGTGCTTGTTGGCGGCGGCGCAAATCCGACACCAGACGGCGGCGCAAGGTCGAGTTAAACACTCGGCCATGCGCCGCAGGCATTGCCGCCCGCAGGGCGAGTAAAACAGGATTAGAACCCGCCCTTGATGTCGTCGATATCGACATCGGTGGGCGGCGAACGCTGCGCGCGGATCAGTTCGTGTAACTCGACGCCGTAACGCATCCAGATGCGTGCGCGCAGATCGCTGAGCAGCTCGAACACGGCGAACGCCTGCTGGGGCGACCAGTCGGCGTCGATCAGGAAGTCCAGCCCGCGAGATAGGCCCGAAGGCAGGTGTGTGCGGCGGCTCACGGCTTCTTCTCCGGGCGCGCAGCGCTACGCCTCCTGGAGCGCTGCTCGGCCCGTTCGCGCGCTTCCTTGACGCGATATGACTCGCCCTCGATCGCGATGACATCGGCGCGATGCACGAGGCGATCGACCAATGACACGACGCAGGCCGCATTCGGGAACACCTCCGACCACGCTGCGAACGGTTTGTTCGTTGTAACCACCGTGCTCGCGGCGCCGTACCTGCGGCTTACCAGCTCGAACAGCAGGTCGGCATGGCGGTTCGAGTACGACAGGTAGCCCACCTCGTCAATCAAGAGTACTTCGGGCGAAGCGTAGCGATGCAGGCGCCGGCGCAGCGCCGAGTCACTGTCGAGCGCGGCCAGCTCGCCGAGCATCTGGCCAGCCGTGGTAAAGAGCGCCGTGTATCCGTGGATGAGCGACTGATACGCGAGGTTCAGTGCGAGTGTCGATTTACCCACGCCGTTCGGCCCGATCAGCACGACGTTGGACTTCTCCCTGACGAACTCGAGCGCCATCAATTCCTCGAGCGCGCCGCGGTCAATCCGTTTGGGCCATGCCCAGTCGAAGTCTGCCAGCGGTTTGAAGTTGCCCAGGCGGGCGTCGCGGATACGCCGCTCGAGCGAACGGCGCGCGCGTTCCTGCTCTTCCCACTGCAGCAACGGCTCGACCCATGACGCGTCGGCGATCTCGCTCCAGTGCGCCAGCAAGCCATACATCCGCAAGGCATTGGCGCGCTCGTGCAACTGCTCAGTGCTGTTTGTCATCATCGGCCTCCGCTATGAGCTGGTCGTAGATGTCGAGCCGGTGTGGCGTCACGCGCTTGTCCTTGTCGCGCACGTGTTCCGGCAGCTTGATGGCGATGGGCGGAGGGGCGCCCCGGGCAGCCCGCCGACGCTCCAGTGCCAGGCGCACTGGGTTCTGGTGCGGCGCGGCGCCGCTCGCGAGGGTTTCCTCAATCGCGGCCTGCAATTCGGCGGCGCCATACCGGTCGAGCAATCGCAGCATCTGCGCGGTAATGTTGCCTAGATTGCTGCCGCGTTCGGCCGCGCGCAGCATCAGTGTCTGGGCAGCCGGTGCGGCGTGCGCGAGATGGTCCAGGCCGCGGTGGTGGCGGGCCTCACGTTTGTGCAACACCAGTGCATCGATGTGCGTCGCGATCTCGATCTGCGCGCCGCGGTCGTAACTGCGAGCATGCTCGGCGACGACATCGGCGCCATCGAGGATGCGCACCTGATGCTGCTCGGCGCAAACTGTGAGCGTGCGTCGCACATGCGTGTGCGGTATCGAGTAGTCGTTCAGGTCGAAGCGCACATAGGGCGTCTTGCCGGCCGACACGGCAAGCTGCAGTTCGCACGGGTACGGGTTCTCCGGCAATGCAAGCAGGCTCGGCTTCTCGCGCTCGAAGGCTTCGCGCACGGTGATGGCCGGATCCTCCCGGCATGGACGATCGGCTGCAACGCCCGCGCACCATTGTGCGGCCTGGGCGTTCAGATCATCGAGATCGGCGTACTTGCGCGCGGCGAAGAAGCTCTCGCGTGCGAAACGAATTGCTCTTTCGACGCGACCTTTTTCGTTTCCTCTCGCGACAGCCACCGGCCTAGGTTCGAACCGGTAATGGCTGGCAAACGCGAGCAGCGCTGGATTGAAGCGGATCGCATCGCCCTGGCGCTCAAGCACGGCGCTGCGCAGATTGTCGTACTTCAGGACCCTCGGCACGCCGGACCATGCTTCGAAGGCACCCACGTGGCCGGCCAGGAAGCTGTCCATACGGGCATTGAGGAAGAAACGCAGCCAGATCTGCCGTGACCACGAAAGCACCATCACGAAGGCCATCAGCGGCCGGCGCGCGCGACCGATCTGCAGGTGGCCGAATGAGGCCCAGTCGACCTCACCCACTTCTCCCGGCATGGTGCGCAACCGCAGATAGGCCTCAGGAGTCGGGCGTGGGCGGTGGAGCGCCACCAGGTGACGGAAATGGTGAATGTTGCCCCGGTAACCACGCTCGGTCACCATCGCGTACAGACGGCTGGCTGTGAGTGAGGGAAACTTCTTGAGCGTCTCATGGATGAACGGCAGGTACGGATCAATCCGCGAGGGCCGCTGCAGACCGCCCACCCGCGGCAGGCCCGCCTGGGCCAGCACACGCTGCACGGTGCCGCGATGCACATGCAACTGGCGCGCGATGGTGCCGCAGCGCCACTTCTCGACGTGGTAATAGCGCAGGATCTGCGCCTCAACTTCAGTCTTGATGGTCATGGGTCGGTTCCTTTTTGTTCGGTAGCAGTACGAACCTCATGGAAGACCCGACGGCGTAATGGCCCATGACGCACAAGCTCACATGCGCAGTAACAGAAGCGGCAATGCCCGTGCGATGGCGTGGTTGCCATCGTGGCTGTCGTCTCTCTGGCCGATGTCGTCGGAGTCGCGATCAGTAGAGCATCAGCGGTGGGCTTGGCGGAAGGGTGATGCGTCACTTTCTCGCGCCGCTGGCGATAGCGGCGCATCCTGGCGGCATGCGCCATACGACCGCGCCAGCTGCGCTGGTAACGGCGACCAGCCTCTCGCAGGCTGACTCGGCGTGAGGCCTGCGCGCAGTCGCGATCGCAGTAAGTCTGGCCGCTATCACAACGGCGGCAGACGATGACCTGCGCCCGGCAACGGGCGCACACGTACAGGCGGCCCGTGGGCGGCTGCATTGGCGGCTCCTCCAGAACGCCAAAGATGAGGAGGAGTCGAACCAAGTCGACGGGCCGCATGAGCAATGCGATACTGACGGCTCACACGGCTCTCCGGCCGGCCGACAGGGCCGCCATATGGATACCTGTGGAGGCGCAGCGCTGGACTGGACTTGGCGGTTGAGGCCGGCGCTGCGCCTGTTGTTCTTCTTTGGCAAACGCCTTTCTATCATGCGGACGGCCCGCCCCGATTCAGGCCACGTCTCCGGTCGCCCTACGGACTCCCTACGCCGTGCTCTGAATCAACGTCCCGTTCAGCGTGGGTTGAACGCTTCCCTGATGTCTGTCTTCATCCTCGCGTGTGGCGCCGCCGCACTATGACGCCGCCGTTTATTGTCGGTTTTCAACCGCCGTTCACACCTGGTCGATGCACTTCGCGAAGAAGTGTTGCAGCAGGCGGTACTGCATGCCGACGAGACGCCGGTAAAGATGCTTGCGCCGGGAAAGGGCAAGACCCATCGAGCCTATCTGTGGGCGTACAGTACCACGCAGTTCTCCGATCTGAAGGCTGTGATCTACGACTTCGCCGAGAGCCGCGCTGGCGAACATGCACGCGCATTTCTAGGCGAGTGGCGCGGCAAGCTGACGTGTGACGACTATGGAGGCTATAAGGCCAGCTTCCAGAGCGGCGTGACGGAAACGGGGCGTCGCATTGAACGTCGGAGAAGGCGGTGAGCAGGTCAGCCCGCTATCGCCATCGATCTCTGACGCGTCCGAGCGCTACGCCGATACCGTCATTCATCTTACCTTCCGCTGGTGTGACCTACCCCTGCCGCGTCGGAAGGGGTAGCGGGTGCACGGTCGGATGTGCGCGAATAAGGCGCGGTCGTTCGCTCATCGACTCGGTGCAGGCGAGACGCGTCGCGACTGGACCATTCCTCGCACCACGACATCCCGTTCGGAATCCGGCATCCCCAGTATGGCGTGCATGGTCACTCTCATCGCCCAGCACGCGTCGCGGGGATTCGCGCCTTGCGGATTGGCGGAGTAAGCTGCGTAGCGCGCGACATCGGCCGGCGTGTAGCCGAGTTCTCGCAGCAGCGACAGCTTTAGGCTGGCTTCTGCCTGCGCAAATCGCTGCGGGGTTGGCCTCTCCGGCGCGGTGTCGGCGTCTGCCGCCCGTAGCCCCGCCAGAAGTATCCGGAAGTACTCGTCGATATCCGCGTCCGCCATCGCACTCAGAGGAACGCGGTCGATCACGGCACTCATGTCGTTCAGCCCGAAGCAATCGACGGGAACAAGGGTGTCGAGAATTTTCGTGACAAGCGCTACATACTCCAGACGCAGTGCGGGCAACATGCGTTCGAGTCCATCGGCCATCAGTTCGGCGCGTGCGCTCGAGGTCACAAAGAGCTTGCTTACACGCTGTATGTTGCCGATGACCACGGGATCGCCATCGATGCGGGCGATCCATGCGAGAATCAGCCGTCCTTTGTCCGAAGACGGATCGACGCCGTTCGCGATCAGCATCTCGTCATAGGCAGACGGCCGTACATTCGATGCGGCTTCAGCAGGCTGTCCCGATGGCGCGGTATGCCTCCACCAATTGTCGTAGCGAAATGCGGAGTTCGCCTGCGGCGCGCTCACCACCGCAATCAGGCCCACGACTAGAATCTCGACTCTCGCTTTCATGTTTCCCCATGCGCAGCGATTCGCTTACACGTGCATGTCTTCATTGAAATCCCACACCTACGATAGGTCAGACCCTAAAAAAGACAAAAGGACAGCATCGTTCGCCACCTTTCTGCTTTGAGGGAGCCTCGCAGCGACGGACAGCCGAGCACCTTCGCGAGTGAGTTTCGGGACTGTGGCAGTACCCAAGCTAACCGGCTTCTTCTCCCACGCGTCCAGCGGTGGATCATTTCGGAGATCGTGCACTCAAGGAGCGTCGTGGCGACCCCGATGGCGCATCGTCGGGCGAGTCGTGATCCGCCTGGGTTTTCGCACGCGGATCCGCTCTCGGCGGCGCTGAATCATGCCATCATGTGCTGCATGTAACCGATACTCACATTATCCAAAGAGCCTTCTCGAGTCTAGCTCTCCACGAACATGGCAAGCGGTTGCGCACGACAGCTTGTCGTCGTTTCAACCTTTCAATCTTTCAACCGGGCACGCAGGAGTGTGAAAATGGTCGAATCTAGAAACGGACTCTGGAGAAGAACAAGCGCAATGCTTGCCGTCGCCGCCGGACTCCTGACGATACCGGACGCTGCACCGGCCACCAACCAGTCGCAGCAGCGCCAACAAGGCAGGAACGCAAACCAGGCCGCCAAACACGAAGCTCGCACGTCGAAGGTCGACTGCCGGGCCGCAAACCAGAAGAGCAACTCCCAGTGCCGGCAGGACAAGCGCGACACGAAACAGGAAGGCCGTCAGCAAAAACGGGACATCAAGTACTAGACGAGGGCGCCGGTCGAACGGCGTGTCCGCCAACAGCGGTGCAGGCGTCGGCCGCCCTGAGAGCTTGACGTGAACGTGCCCGTTTCGCGCGGTGCAACGGCGCAACGCGTCGCCTCGCTTTAGGGCGAACCGGGGGCCGCGAGATCATGCTCGTGCCGCCCGCGCCTTGCGGTGCGAACGGCCGCCGGAACACCATCAGAATTTGAACGTCACGTTCACGCTTGGGCCGCCGAAGCGCAGCGTCTGGACAAGTTGATCCCCCGAGCCGTAAAAAGCGAGGTAACGATAGAGCAGGCCAAAGTCGACCCGCTTCGTCGCGTACGACAACCCTGTCAGCGCCTGCCATGTGAACTTCGAAGCGCCCGTCCCCACGTCGAGATAGAACGGGATGAACCAGGCGCCGTCCCGGCTGATGGTTGCCCGTCCGCGCACGCCCGCAAATCCATTGAAAATGTTCTGCATCTGCCCGACATGAAAGTTTGAGCTCGCCCCTGGTCCCGAGCCGACCGTCGCCGCAATGGCAACGTCGAGTGTTCCCTTTACGCCGAGATAGCGCATGCCCGCGATCGCATCGACGTGTCCCCACTCCTTCCATAGGAGCGTGCGGCCGCCGCCCAGCTGGATCAGCGTTCCGGCAAAACTCGTTTGTACGTCTTGCTGCGTTTCACGTGTGCCAAGGACGCCGTTCGTCGCATTGACAGAAGCGTCCTGCCGGCCGAAGTTGAGGTAGATCGAGTCCGCGAAAACACTCCACGCGCCCTTGCGCGCCTCGCCCTGCAGCATCAGGGCGAACCGGAGGTTCTGCAGATAGTTGTACGGGCCGCTCGACGCGTCGGCGCCGCCGCCGGGCAGGGTGAAGCGCAGCGTTCCGCTCACGGTGGGCAACCACAGGTAAGGCCCCACTGCGAATTGCCACTGCGAGCCGGCATCGCCCACAGGGGCGTCGATTCCGAACGCCGAGCAACTGATTGCAAGCGTCGTCAACGCCGCCATGCTTTTCGACCATCGAGTCATGATGCCCGCCTCCTGTCTCTCCCTATAGCGGACAAGGAAGCGACTTCGCCAAGTACGTAAATGGTTTGATGTTGTTCGGACTCGTGTAACTTGCGCACGCAAATCCAGACAAACGACCTGCCAGTCTTGCTCCTTCGGGAAATTCTGAAGACTCGCCCGCCGCGCGGCCTCCTGCACCCCCGACGGCGGCAGCCACGATCAACCCCGTGAACACCATGCCGAGCATGTCAAGCAATATCGCATCGATCCGGCCAAAAGTTGACGTAGGGATCACATCGCCGTACCCGATGGTCAGCGCCGTGATCGCGCAGACGTATATGGCTTCCCCCGGCGTCGAAGGCGTTCACTTCACCGTCTCCACAGAGCCCCGACGTAATACATGGGGATTGTCAATAGAACGACCAGCATCAGTAGGCCAGCCAATATCGCGCTCAGAAACAGAAAGTCCTGCGCGACTCCCGCAAGGTCTCAGTTGCCGCAGGTTAATCGGCGACCTGAGCTTGCAGCAGCATCAGCGCCGCATCGCGGTTGGCCTGCGCGGCGAAGAACGCGGCGTCGGCAGGTTCTCGTTACCGAAAATCTGCCACCGGTGCCGCACGTCAGGCTGCGCTGCCAGCTGCGTGACTTGCCCGAACTATGCGCTGCTCCAGTGTTCATTCCATTTCTCATGTTGCGGCTGACAGTCGGGATCCACACGCATGCATCCGCTCACGCAAGCTGCGCCAAGCAGTACCATCATCCCGTATGAGCGCATGAAAGGCGGCACGAAGCCTTCGCCGCAGCTTCGATACTGCTGCTATTCCTGAGCCCCGGATTGCGGGCGCGGCTGGTCTCTCACCCATCGCCAGAACAGCTGATAACCCACTGCCAACACCACGGGGCCGATGAACAGACCGATCACGCCGCCCGTCACCATGCCCCCGAGCGCGCCGATCAGCACCACGGGCATGGGTACCGCGACGCCGCGGCCGAGCATCATTGGCTTGAGCACGTTATCGGCGAGCCCCGCGACAAATACATAAACCGAGAAGATGATCGTGATTGCGCTCACGCCTTCCGTGACAACCACGAAGACGATCACGGGGATGGTGATTAGCGTGGCGGGCAACTGCATGATGCCGATCAGCAGCACCGCGAGCGCCAGCAGACCCGCGCCCGGGATACCCATGACAATGAACGCGACACCTATGAGCAGCATCTGAATGAACGCGATCCCGACCACGCCTTGAGCGACCGCGCGAATGGTGGCCGTGCAAAGATCTGCGATCTGCGCGCCATTGTCCGGTCCGAAGATGCGCGAGGCGATCTCCACCGCGCTTTTGTGGCCTGTCTCGCCATACGCCATGAGTATGCCGGCAACGATCAGGGCAGCGAAGAACAGAAGCAGCCCCGCGCCGAGACCGGTTATGGTTCCGAGCAGAGCGAGACCGGCCTCCTTGAGTTGTGGAGCGAACTTCTGCGCGAGACCCGAGATGTCCGTCGATGCCTGCAGCCAGAAGTCGTACACCTTCTGGCCCACCAGCGACCGGCCCGCTACCGACTCGGCAGGCGGTGGAACGCGGAAGCTGCCGCTTTTGAAGATGTCCTTCGCGTGGTCTATCGATTCGGCCACCGCGACGCCCAGCAGATAGGTCGGCACGAGAATCACTACAAACGCGATGAGAATGATGAGCGTGGCGGTGAGACCATTCTTGTTGCCGAGCGCACGCCGGAGCCTGACTTGAAGCGGATACAGCGTGATCGCGAGGATCAACGCCCAGGCCATGAGACTGAGAAACGGCGCGAAGATCCTGAAGCAGAATATCGCGAGAACCGCAACGAGCCCCGCACGGATCAGAACATCGAGCAGTTCCCGAGACGACGCCCGTTGAGTAGTCGGTGTGAGCGACATAGCGCCCCTCCTGGCAGGTCTTTTGCAGATCTGCGGGCGACAAAGCAAGGCACGGCAACAAATGCCGTATCCGGAACAAACTGCCCGCTGCGGGCAGTCGATCCGTCGACCCGCTACTTGTTCATGCCGGCCGCGGCGGTCGACCGGTGCCCTCGGGACCTTCTTTCACTCGCGGCAGGGTCATGATTGGGGCCTCCAAGCTCGCATGTAAGGGACAACCTCGCTCACGTCCGTTACATTATGCACGCTATTGTGCCCACTTACCCTGCCAACCGGTTACCCAGCGCGGGGACCCCTGAACGACTCCGGTCCCGCTCGAATCGACTCCTAGCGCGACTTGGCCGTTTGGACGCTTCCAATCAGAAACGGTGACGCAAGCCGACAGTGGC
>NZ_JALQDH010000139.1:0-8634 GCF_023631365.1 Caballeronia sp. INML2
AACTTGTGGTTGCTGCACTCCGGAACCGATCCGGATTACTTCTCGCCGCTCGAAGTAGCGTGGTCCATGCACACGCTCCTTGGAAGTGCGACGAACGCAAGTATCGACGATCATCTGAACAAGCTTGGATTCAAAAATCCCATCCCCGCTGGCGAAACGCGTACCGGGTTCCTGTTCACCAACCAGGACCGGCAAATCAAGTTGGTCAATATCGATTTGTTCGGCAGCAAAACGTTGATCCCTTTCTCCCTGTTCGTGCCAGTACCGAACGACGCCGGAGACGCGCGTTTCGCGCTGACACCATTCCGGTATTCCGAGTCAGCAACCGTCGATTATCACGATCTTGCTTCATTACGGGCGGCGCTCGAACGCATGCCATGTTGCGCCACCGATGAGAAAGGCGCGACCGAAGCGGACCCGTTGAACGTGATTATCATCGGTACGCTGGGCGATATAGGCACCGCAATGGTTCGGCGCGGCTATCGTCGCGACTTGCGTGACACGGACCTTACGCAGACGCTATTTGGACGCAGACCCGACGTCGTCCTGCGCAAGGAAGCGCAAGCGGGCGCACCTTCCACGACATTGCGCGCATGGCTCGCGCCCATCCGGTTCAACGGAAGATCGGTGTATCTGGCGCAATGTGGACGGCCCATTGGCGGCCGCTTCGCGCATCACGATACGTCGAACCTCGCGTTGCATGGCGACGTCGACGAGGCGCGCAACTTTCTGATCCAGGACATGATGTATTCGGGCGGTCTGGAGAAGCTCGGCTTCGTGTACGGCGTAGGTGCGGCGCCACGGGCAAACCCGCGAACAACACTGAATGGCGCGTCGTATTACACCAATGGGCTGCGCGCCGTAATGTTCTTCGCAACCCGCCCGCTCAACTTCACCAACGTGCAAATTCTTGACTGGGTGCCTTACCTTGAGCAGCGTGAAACCGGTGCACCCGAGGAGAACGGCGATGCCGGCAAGTAGATCCATCATGATGCGACGCAGAGGCTTCGTCGGTCTCGTGGCCGCACTTGCCTGCCTTGCGCTTACAGCCTGCACAACGAAGCCGCTCGTTCCCTACACGACGGATACGCCTCCGCTCGCGCTCGCTCCCGCATCTCAAGCGGGCGTGCAGGACAAGCGGTCACGCTTTCGCGAGACATTCTGCGCGGTGCTCGAAGCACACGGCAAGGCGCTTGCCGACTACCGTCCCTGCGAAGACGCACTGACACGCGTCGGTACCGAGCCCTCTGGCACTGGCGCGCCAGTGGATCTGGGTGAATCGAAGCGTCACCTCATCGCGGCGGTGGTTCCAGGCATCGGTTACGACTGCTTCAAGCCGTGGTTGAATTCGCAGAACGACGTCGCGAAACACGTGCGGCAATTTGGCTATGACGCCTTCATGCTCGACGTCGACGGCCTGTCGAGTTCGCAAAACAACGCACGTCAGATCCGCGACGCCATCATGGCGATGCAACCGTCCACCGAGCCAGGGCAGCTCGTGCTGGTCGGTTACTCAAAGGGCGCCGCCGACATCCTGGAGGCTGTTGTCGAGTATCCGGAGATCCGTAGCCGTGTGGCGGCCGTCGTGAGTGCGGCGGGCGCGGTTGGCGGATCAGCGCTCGCCAACGATGCAGAACAGTATCAGGCCGACATGCTGCGGTACTTTCCCGGCGCGACCTGTACGTCGGGCGACGGCGGCGCCGTACAAAGCCTGCGCCCGGCGGCACGCCAGGCCTGGATGGCGCAGCATCCCCTTCCGCAAGAGCTGCGCTATTTCTCGCTCGTCACCTTTCCCCAACCCGAACGCATATCGTCGATACTCAAATCGAGCTACGACAAGCTTTCGCGAATCGACGCGCGCAACGATAGCCAAGTCATCTTCTACGATCAAATCGTACCCGGAAGCGCGCTGCTCGCCTTTGTGAATGCGGACCATTGGGCGCTGGCTGTGCCCATTGCCCGAACGCACAGCACGATCGCCGCGCTGTTCGTCACGCAGAACGCCTATCCTCGCGAGGCGCTGACTGAAGCAATTCTGCGCTTCATCGAGGAAGATATCGCGACCTCCGGAAAGTGAAGCTTCGCGCGTGCGCAAAACCGGGTCGACCCGGCGGTCTCAAAGCATCATGCCGACCGGTTCTACTTCATCGTGGCCGGTTCGACGGATACGGCCAATGCTTCGGTATAGACGGCTTTGATCTGATCGCCCTTTTTCACGCGCTTGAGACGCTCGGGGTCTTCCACATGAAGCTCGATCGTGTCGCCCTTGGGGCCCTTGAGCGTCACCATCTGCGTCTTGGCATTCACCGCGACGACGTCCGCGATAACCGTCACTTCGCGACCGACCGATCCGCCCGGCTTGGCGCCCGGAACCGAGCGTTCCGAGGACTGGCTCTCAGTCCGCGATGCCTCGCTCTTCTTGTCGAGCAGGCTCAGGCTCAGCGATTCGTGATAAGCGACCTTGACGATATCGCCCACAGCCAGTTGGTCGAAATTGCGTACCTCGTCCGTGACCTCCAGCTCGATCACCTTGCCGGAACGCGTCTTGAGCGTGACGGTGCGCGTGGCGGCGTCGATGCCGACGATGGTGGCCGTCACCTTCGAGGTGCCCTGAACGGAGGCTCCATTCTCGCTCTTTGTGACGTTCACGTTGGTCTCAGGCTCAGCGGTCCATGCTGTTCCGGCTAGCACTAGAGACGCTGCGACAAACAGGCTCCTGCTCATGCGCTTCATTATTGTTGCTCCTCGGTTAAGTGAATGGGCAATTTCACCGGATCGTATAGCCACGGCCCTGCATGCAGGCCGCATAAGCGCGGTAGTACGTGTCCATCGCGCCCTGTGATTGCGCTTGCGTATTCGCCTGCTGTGCGCGACGGTTCTGTCGTGCGCGTGAGCCGCCCACCATCGTGCCCGCTGTCGCGCCGACCGCCGCGCCCTTTCCTGCATCGCCCGCAATGGCCCCGACTACTGCGCCGCCCGCCGCGCCGCGCGCGGCCCCCTGCACGCGTTCTCCGCCGCCCACCGCCGGACCGCTCTGTGGCGGTGGCGCTGCAGAAGCCGTCGCAGGGTCAATACCCGTGTTGCTCTTTGCCCAGCTGTAGCACGCGCCGTCGTCCTTCTGTTGTTGCTGAGCGCTTTGGCCTTTCGCCGGATACGGTATCGGCTTGCTTTGCGCAATGGCATCCAGCGCGAGCAGCGTCATCAGCGCGACACATAGCTGGTGAGTTTTCTTTGCAATCATGCCGACTCCTTGACTCGGTTTAGAGCGTTCGAGACGCAACATGGAGGGTCCAACGGGGCTCGTCCTCGCCGCCACACGACGCATCGGAACCGCGTTACGTCGGAGCTCAGGATTTGCCGCGATCCTTCTGACAAACACCACCGTTGTTGCTCACGATGAACGCCATCGCCCCGCTCCTACCATATTGCACCGGGTAGAGACCCATCGCGAAGCCCGCGAGCATGCCTCCATTGATCGCATAGCTAAAAGCACCGCCCGGTGCTTGCCGCCTCGGATGCGAATGTGGTAGCCGTGGTATGCATCGCCGTGAGTGCAATGCTTAAAGAATGCGCGCTTGCAGCTATCAGCGGAACGAGCGGGCTCGACTTTTTCCCTTTCCTGCGGAGGTTGGCCAATACGGTCCATCCTGCTTTGCTGTTGAACCGCCGAGCTGGCGTGCGTGTATTGCAGCACGCCATTGCACATCCGTCGCGCGAAGCGTACTCGCGTTTCCCATCGAAATAGGCGCTCGCGCCTCGATCGCTTGCGTTCCTTCGCGCCGATACGGCGATGTAGTACCGCGTTACTCTTGTCGCGAAGTCAGCCGTCCTTGTTTAGTGGTACGTCCTGTTAGACGACTCGACGTGCATCCGCGACGATCGCATCATTACTGCCGCTGTGCGCCGCAGTGATCCGTTCTTGCACACTGCTATCCCGCCGCGTCCATGGCGAATGAGATCACCGCACTGCAATCGCTCGACTGACACGTTCCACGGCAGCCTCAAATGAACTTGCATGGACTCTCTCTTTAGAGTTATCTCTTCGCCAAGTAAAAGCGTCGCGCATCACTCCGGTAATTTAAGAACATATTCCGAGCAACACAAGCGTTTTTTGACGAACGGACCCGACATGTTTTCCACATTTTAGTGGCTCGCCATTCACGAATGAGCCGCGTTTCAATACAGAGGTCGACGGCGACCATTCTCCCAAGCCGCTCAAGAATCAGTTCAAACCACGCGTCACCTAATTCGCGTTGTAGCGCTGGTAAGGGAATAGTTGTGACATACTGGTAATGCGGACGAGGAGTCGCTCTACCAGTCAATGCCGAGGACGTAATCAGTTGCTTGCCACTCCGCAGAATGGAGTGGATTTCAAGCTATGCCGGCTGGACCCGTCGTCGCCACGTGAGACGTCGCAGGTGTGGACTGCTTTTCGAACGTCGCCAGCGACCATCTTTTTGACAGACGAGATTCTGCAGGAAGTCGAAAATGCTCCGGCCATCGCAAGCGTCTGCTGTCTCATCGTCGCCATGCTCGGCCGCTTCCTGGCGCGCAAAGGCGACGGCGAACCCCGAGTCGCGACCATCCGGCGACGCCTGCAGCGAGTGAAGGCTTTCACCGCCGCCTCGATGCCGGGACCTGGACGCAGAGCTGCTGTTGGAGCGCGATGAATCCTCTGGCTTTCTCGTTGCTTATGCGCTCTATAACGGCCGCCATGCAATCAGCGTTGCCTTAACGAGAGTCCGACGCGGACGGAATTTTTCCGCGCGGATGAGAAACGCGGCCTATACTGACACTTGACGCGAATTCGGAGCACTGATGCGCGTCGACCGCTCACGGGACCACTTTCGTCTTTGCAACCGTGACTCGCGGCTTTCCGGACCCGCTTTCGCGGGTCTTTTTGTGCGGAGACTTCACTCGAAAGACTTCGGCGTCACGCAATTCCCATTTTCAGAATGATTGTGTGAACGGGGCCTACGAGTTCAAAGCGTCGGTTTGGGCAGGTCACGGCAGAGCTTCAATGCGATCAATCCATGGAGAACATATCATGCTCAAACGTCTGATATTGACGCTCACGGTCCTCTTGATGTTGCCTATTTCTGCTGCTCGGGCCGACGAATATACGGACACCATTAAGCTATTCGAGAACGCGGGAGAAAGCGGCAGTCTTCTGCATAACGCCTACGGTTACGCTGTGTTTCCGAAGATTGGCAAGGGAGGGGTCGGTATAGGCGGTGCCCATGGAAAGGGTCGCGTATATGAGAAAGGAAAACATATCGGCGATACATCGATGACTCAGGTCACCGTGGGCTTGCAACTTGGCGGTCAAGTGTACAGTGAACTCATCGTGTTCAAGGATCAGCGAGCCCTCAAAGAATTCACCAATGGTAACTTCGAATTCGGCGCAGATGCCAACGCGATCGCGATCACTGCGGCGGCTGGCGCCCAGGCAGGCACGACCGGCGGCACGTCTACGAACGTAAGTGGCGGTAAGAAAGACGCCAAAACGACAGGCGCCTATCGAAAGGGAATGGCTGTGTTCACAGTGGCCAAGGGTGGGCTGATGTACGAGGCAAGCGTTGGCGGCCAGAAGTTCTCCTACAAGCCCCGTTGATTTTCGCTTGTTAAAAGGTCTGGGCCGACGAGGCAATAGATGATATGAACGGCCCCGCCAGCCCGGAAGGCGCGCACGGCCGCACGCGCTTCCGTCGCAAGGCTGGGTCAGGTCGGCTCCCACAGCGTCCTGCCTAATCCTCAGTCGTTGCCTGGATTTGCCCCTCCCAGATCGCACTGACGAATGCACGGTAGTCGCGTCGGTTCGGGGAACTGTACTCGGTCGCAAACTCTTCATAGTCCCCGACGAAGGAGCCCTCGGCATTCGGCGCGGTCTTGAGGTCGAACGAGCCAGCCAGATGCAATTCGCTGCTGAAGCTCTTTCCGCCGTCCATCGACGTAGTTTGCCAGTAGTCCGTCGGCAGCGTAGACGTATTGCCAGCTAAGAGGGTGCGGAAGTCGTAGTACGTCACGGCAACCGTCCCGCCAGAAGTGACGCGAACACTGGGATTGAACGCGGGTCGTCCTGTGGGTGGATTGACACGGATGGGAGCGCTCCAGGTCTGGCCGCCGTCGGTGGAGGTCGACAGTGCGATCTCATCGTACTGGCCGCCATTGAATCGCGAATCCTGCCACACGACGTAGAGTTGCCCCGTGGCCGGATCAATCGCAGGCTCTGGAATGATGTCGCCTGTCCGCACAGGCTCACCGGTGTTGGGATCCGTGACTGGCACCGTTTGCAGACCGGCGATGATTTGCGGTTTGGTCCACGTGGCGCCGTCATCGGTCGACTTGACAAACGCGACTCTGCCGGCAGCTTTGCTGAACGGCGGACTGATCAGGTCGAAGAAATCATAGAGCGTCCCGTTCTGAGAGTTGACCACGATCTGGTTGCCGATCGTCTGCTGTCGCGACGGCACTTTCACGATGACGGACGCCGAACTCCATGTCAGACCGCCGTCGACGGTCTTCGAGAACATCGACGGGCCCCGGAACGCGGCCGTATGCATATTCGCGTACGGATTACCATTCGGCAGTTCGAGCCGGTCCCATACCGTGTATGCGACCCCCGCCTTGGTGGGATTCGCTGTCACAGATTCCTTATCATTGAAGAACTGCAGCGTTGGCTCGTTATCGGCAATGATGACACTCAGGTTGCCCCAGCTCAGCCCGCCGTCTTTTGAGACAGCCGCGGCTACCGCATTGTTGTTGTTGGATTGATTGAATGAGATGGAAACAGAGTACGCAGTGCCATCCGGCCCGATGGATACCCAGGGATCAGAGGCTCGCTCATACCCGAGTCCCTTGGCGCAAGCACTGAAAGGCAAAGTCGTTTGTTGCCAGGTAGCACCGCCATTGAACGAAGAAGCGGCAACCAGACCGTGGGCGCCGCCGTTCGACCAGCGGTCCTGCTGCCATACACCGATGAGGTTCGAAGGATTGGCTGGGTTCACGGCCAGCCAGGGTTCGACCTCCGCATTCACATAGATCGTCCCGGGTCCACCGATGGTGCAGCTGGCAAACGGACTGGGACCCGATACCGGTATGGGGGCCGCCGCCCAGCTTGTTGTGCTGGTCGCCAACGCTGCGGCAAGTGGGATTCCGATCAGAAGTGCACGAGGCTTGTTGCAGGGCATAGAAGACTCCTCATCCATATGCGACACGTATCCTGTAGCTCGACAGCGCCCTGGCAGTGGTTAAATGACGCGACGGGATCCCGCTGCCTTGCCTGAGGTCGTCACGACGGCATCGGCGCTCCATGTTCCTGCGATTTTCGCTCGCCGCACGACTACCGCTTCACCGCTGAGGCCGCCAACGCTGATTACCGCCAGCGCGTCGGCTACGACTCTTCGTTACCAGTGCCGCTTCGTATTGCTTTTAGCATGTCTGCCAACCTTGCCGCTGGTGATGTGGATGACAACCACCAAGATGAATGCAATGGAATTCAGGTCGTACGAAACGAGAGCGTGTGAATTTTTTTGCAACAAACACCATTGGTACAACCGGCAGTGTGCATGTAGTCGACATGTAGGGGACGAACGCGGGCCAACCGGACAGCCAGCGCGGGGGCGCGCCGCAACCTCAGCGGCGGCCCGCCTAATCCGCTCAAGCGGCTCTATTCTAGAGCTACCCCGACGCTATCAAAGCACTCCTAATTTCTAGATGCGGCCCGTTCGCAGATCCATTTGCGGCTGGTAATGCAGTTCAAACTGGCGTGTGGCGCTCGCGCTTGCCAGATCCGCGCGTAGCCGGAGGCGATGCGAGAGGCGCTGCGCATCCTCCTTGCCAAACGACCGCACATGCGAACCGCCCGCGCGTTTGGCGTGATACATCGCGGTGTCCGCGTTACGCAACAGCTCGGCGGCACTCCATGCCGACACGGGGTAGCGCGCCACGCCGATGCTCGCGCCCACCGGGGCCCGTACGCACGGAGTGTGAATGGCTCGCGCATGCGTACTATCACGTCGTGCGCAACACGCGTGGCCTCGCCCGGGGGGGCGTCGACGAGGAAAATCACAAATTCGTCACCCCCGATGCGCGATACATGGACTCGTTCGCCGAGCAACTCAGAAAGACGCTGGCCGATGACACGCAGCACTTCATCGCCCGCCGCGTGGCCAATTGAATCGTTGATATCCTTGAACCGGTCGAGGTCGATGAAGAGCAGGTCGACGGAATCGGCCGCCCCTTCATCGACGAGATCGTTCAGGCGCATCAGCAGTTCGCGCCGGTTGATGAGGCCGGTCAGTTCATCATGCGTGGCTTGGCGCAACAAGCGTTCTGAGATCGCGCGCGCTTCGGTGACATCACCTCGATCTTGAAACGTGCCGCGCGCGCGGCATCGGCGTCGTCATGTGCGCCGGCTATTCAACCATTTCGGTGCCCGAGCACGCCTTCGCGCTGATGATGGCGTTGCGCCGCAATCTCGTGCCGTATTGGCGTGACATTTACGCCGGCGACTGGAGCGGCTCGCCGACCTTCTATGCGGAACTGCATCCGGTCATGGATCTCTACGGCTCGACGCTTGGCATCATCGGGTCGGGGCATGGCGGCAAGCGCATCGGCCAACTCGCCGAGGCG
>NZ_JALQDH010000140.1:0-8207 GCF_023631365.1 Caballeronia sp. INML2
CCCTTCACCGGGAATCAAGTGTCGGCTCCGCACCAGACAGCGGTCCTTCGTGCGCAGAACATTTCAGTCGCGCTTCCAATGAGCCCTGATTGCACAACCATTCTCGCCGTGGCTAGCCCGTCGACCCGCGATGGGAATTGTGGTGAAGATCTTCGTGCACTTCACCGCGCCCGCGCAGCAAGGCGCGCTATCATCCGATCCGCCATCGCGCGGTCGATGACTTCAAATGAGCGGCTCCTGCGCTCATAGGCATACATGTCGCCACTCGCAATATCGAACCACCAGCCGCTCAACACGAGTGCGCCCGCGGCGACTTGCTGGTGGACGATCGGGTATGTCATCAGATGCTCAAGCTGCACAAGGACGTTGAGTTGCGACAATTGATCGTGCGGTTTCAGCCTTTCATCGAGCGGACCTTCGTGTTCGAGGCGAAACGCTGCGTTGTTGGCGTGATACAGCCATTTATCTAAGTTCGGCGCTTTCAGCTTGGCGTTGCGTGTATACACGGCTTTCATCGCACCGCACTCGGAATGCCCGCAGACAACAATATTCGAGACTTTCAACACCAGCACCGCGTACTCAATCGCGCTCGCCTCGGAAAGGTCGCCGGTAGAGACTCCTTCCGCAGTCGCCGGCGGAATCAGGTTGCCAACGTTGCGCATCGTGAACAGATCGCCCGGATGGGTCGAGGCAAGCAGGTCCGGGACAACCCGACTGTCCGAGCACGTGATGAAGAGGGCATCAGGTGTCTGCGCGAGCGCCAGTTTGGTAAACTGTTCCGCGTATTGCGGCAGCAGTTGCTCGCGGAATTCAACGATGCCCATTATGAGTTTGTCCATGTTTTTCCTCCGAAAGGGCTAGTCATGTGTTGTCGACGTGGCGGAGCCTCCCAGCCCCTGCGAGTCAGGGATACGGGCCAACGCCAGATCCTCGGGAAACGAGAACATCGAGACGATCGTGCGATCGAGCAGTGCCAACTCGACGCGTAATGCATCATGTCGATGTTCCGGTAGGCACTGGACGAGATTCTCAATCGCAGCACGCAAACGACGCGCGATTTGAATGCTGCCCGCGCCGTATTGTCTTATTTCGCGGAAACTAAGATGTACGAAGTCTTCCCAATTGGGCGTCCGTAGGATAACCCGAACCTGCCCTGACCTATCCACAATCTCCTCGATGTGCAGCGACCGTTGGCCCACCACGCGCAATAGTCGGTGCACCTGGTCGATAGCAAGCACGGCCGTGGTCGGATCGTTGATCGCCGCCGACAGCGCTTTGAGCGCAATATCGACCAGGATGCGAAACGCGAACATAGGATCCTGCTCCATCGTTCGTTCCGTCCCGAAAGCGACCAGTGTGCGCAGCCTTTCCTCATCGATTGCGCCAGAATTCCCGTACAAATAAAACATGGGTTCGCCCACAGCGACGAAATCACCGACTTGCGGTACAAATTCGATAACTGAGTCAGTGCGCCGCGCCTTGGCCACCAGCCTTTCCAAGTTCACGGCCAGAACGATGCCAGATTCGCCGCGGTGAAGGACAATGCGATTAGGTACGCCTCGCTCTTTATCACTTTCCAGCGGGATAGTTGCACCGCTAGTCGGAGCGGGATAAACGCTTTCTATGACCGCCATCCCGTGCTTCCCAACGCGTGCTACGAGGCTTACAGGACGCAGAGATTTCGCGGCGTAGTCAATCAGGAAGAGGAACGCGACGACTGAAGCGAATCCGAATATCGCTGCAATGAACACTTGAAGTTGGTGTACCTCGTTTTCACCCATCCAGCCCAGTGTTCTATCGGCGAACAGCATCGTGAAAACGAACAGTCCGGAGATGGTACGGATCACGTTATCGCGCAGCAGTGTGGTCGCGATTATCCGGGGAGTGTACTGCCCGCCAGCGACCTGGATTGCGACGAGCAACGAACCAAACGTGAACACCAGAAACCCCAGGTCTGCGGAAACGATGTCACCGAGCAACGACCGCGCCCCAGTCATAGAAAGCCCAAGAAAGCCGGTTTTCGGATCCAGGATCGCTTGCCTGATCATCCATCTTCCTAGCATTTCGGTCAGAGGTTTTACCACGGCATAGATCGCGACTGCCATGAGCGGCACAGCCCACAGCGAGGATCTTAGGTAGCTCTTTAAGCTGTACCATCGATTCCAGCCCATGTATGCTCTCCCCTAAGATCCATTTGCAGCAGAGACCAGAGTCTTCGCGGTTTGGCAAGCCGCATGCACATCTGTTGGCGCGTACGATGCATGGCAAGGACCGCTCGCTAGCCCTCGTTTTGACGGTAACGGCTTGCTCGGCATCTGTCACCATCCAGATCGTCCGCGCATCTGCAGGATCGTTCTTGTTACCGATGTCGAAGGCCTTAATGAACTTTGCGGGCATCAATTTGACTCTGTGCCCCATCTTGGACAGCGCGCTGGTCAGGCGCTGGGCTCCCGCGAGCTTCCATCCCGATTAGAGACACGGTGCGCAAATGCTCGAGACACGCCGACCGCTTGATCGACCTGTGCACGGTTTCGACCATAATTACGGCCACTGTCGTATAGTTCACTTTGGATCCTCTGGTTACCAGTGAAGACCTCGTGGTCTTCCAATGTCGGCACTCTGACGTGAGGATCCACCGCATGCGCACCTTCCAGCCTGGCGGCGCCGTTCATATAATTTCGCGCTTTGTCGGCGCATACCTTTTATTAAGCGAAAATCAACGAGGCTTGTACGAGAATTTCTGGCCGCCAACGCTTGCCTCATACATCAGCCCACCCTTAGCCACCGTGAATACAGCCATCCCTTTTCGATAGGCGCCTGTAGTTTTGGCATCTTTCTTGCCGCCGCTTACATTAGCAGACGTGCCCGCCGTGCCTGCCTGTGCGCCAGCTGCCGCAGTGATCGCGATCGCATTGGCATCTGCACCGAATTCAAAGTTGCCATTGGTGAATTCTTTGAGGGATCGTTCGTCCTGGAACAAGATGAGTTCACTGTACACTTGGCCGCCTAGTTGCAAGCCGACAGTGAGCTGAGTCATGGATGTATCGCCGATATATTTCCCTTTCTCATAGACGTGGCCCTTGCCGTGGGCACCGCCTATGCCGACCCCGGCCTTGCCAATCTTCGGAAACACAGCGTAGCCATGGGCACTGTGCAGAAGATTGCTGCTTTCTCCCGCATTTTTGAACAGGTTGAGCGTGGCCGTATATTCGTCTGCAAGAGCGGCGGAAGTAGGCAACATCAAAAGGATTGTGAGCGTCAGTATCAGACGTTTGAGCATGATGTGTTCTCCATGGATTGATCGCATTGGCGCACTGCCGACCTACACCCACCCAAATCGGCGCTTTTAACTCCTGGTCCCCGTTCACACAATCGGTATGAATATCGGAACTGCACGACGCCGAGGACCTTCCTGTGAAGTCAGTCCGCACAAAAAGGCCCGCAGAAGCGGGCCCGGAAAGCCGCGAGTCACGGTTGCAAAGACGAAAGTCGTCCGTGAGCGGTCGACGCGCATCAGTGCTCTGAATTCGCGCTGTCTTTCAGTATAGGCTGCGTTTCTCGCCGGTGCGTAAAATTCCGTCGCCGATCGCGTGACCGGGAAGCTTTTTAATCAAACATAAGTCAGCCGGCCGGTCCGCGGGCGTATTTGAGGCCGGCGACGAAATCGATCACTTGCTGCACGCCTTGCCAGATGGTCTTCATCAGTTGCCCGCTGTAGCGCGAGAATTGTCTACTGTGCTTCTGTTTTAACGGCAACAAACCGCGCATCGGGCTGCTGATCAGCTGTCCAGATCGCCCGCGCGGCGGCGTCAGTCTTGTCACCCAAAACGAAGGGACGGCACCGAGCGCGGGGCAATGAGCCTCAAGTCGCGGTCGAGGTTCTTCAGGTGTCCAGCCCTGCAGCGTGCGGCGGCCGGTCGTTTCGATCACAAACTACGAAGGCTCGCGCCTAGCGAATTGCGTTTGAGTTTGATGCGCTGAATTGTCCTCGCATTGACTGGCACAGCAACTCCTCATGGTCCGCATGATAAGTGTGTCACAAATATTCCCTTACCCAGCGACGCCGCGGGAATTAGGTGACGTTTAAATGAATTAATTATTAAGCGGCTTGGGAGAACTGGTTGCGGGCGACCTCCATATTTGGAACACGGGCTGATTGGTGAATCGCGAGCCACGAAAACGTGGAAAATGTGTCGGTCCCGTTCACTAAAAATCGCTTGTATTGCTCGGAATATGTTCTTAAATTACGGGAGTGATGCTCGACACTTTTATTTTGCCGACGAGACAAAAGCACAAGAGGAATCCCGTGTCAGCTCAAGATGCCGGGACTGCCGTGAAACGTGTGAGTCCAGCGATTGAAGTTGCGGTGATCTCATTCGCGATGGGCGCGGCCGCAGAGCGATATGAACAAACGGATCACTGCGGCGCACAGTGGCAGTAATGATGAGATCGTGAAGATTCGGCTGCGCGTCGAGTCTTACGTATTAGATCCCCGCGTCGGCGCGAAGGAGCGCGAAGCGATCAAGGTGTTGAGCGCCTATTTTGATGCGAAACGTGAGTACATTTCGCGCGACGGATGGGCGACGGCGTGCCGCAATACCCGCTCGCTGCGCCGATAGCCTCGAGCGCGCATTCGTTACGCATCGCACTTCCCGCGACGCATACCACGGCTACCACTTTCGCATCCCAAGCTGCAAGGCCAGAACGCACCGGGCGGTGCTTTCAGCTGTGTGATCAACGGTCGCTGCTCGCGGGCTTCGCGATGGTCGCCTACACGGCGCAATACGGCACGAGCGAAGTGACGACGTTCATCTGAGCAGCAACAGCGGCGTTTATCAGAAGGATAGCGGGAAATTCCGAGCACCGACGGAACGCGATCCCGATACGTCGTCTGGCCGCGAGGACGAGCCCAATGGACCCTACATGTCGCATGTCGAACGCTCTAAAACGAGTCAAAGGAGTCGGCATGAATGCGAAGAAAACTCACCAGCTGTGTGTCGCGCTGATGATGCTGCTCGCGCTGGATGCGATTGCGCAAAGCAAGCCGATAGCGTATCCGGCGAAAGGCCAAAGCGCTCAGCAACAACAGAAGGACGACGGTGCGTGCTACAGCTGGGCAAAGAGCAACACGGGTATTGACCCCGCGACGGCTTCTGCAGCGCCCCCGCCGCAAAGCGGTCCGGCGGTGGGCGGCGGAGAACGCGTCCAGGGAGCCGCACGCGGTGCGGCGGGAGGCGCAGTAGTCGGGGCCATTGCGGGCGATGCGGGAAAGGGCGCGGCGGTCGGCGCGACAGCCGGCACTATGGTGGGCGGTTCACGCGCACGACAGAACCGTCGCGCGCAGCAGGCGAATACGCAAGCGCAATCACAGGGCGCGATGGACACGTACTACCGCGCTTATGCGGCCTGCATGCAGGGCCGTGGCTATACGATCAAGTGAAATTGCCCATTCATTCAACCCAGGAGCAACAATAATGAAGCGCATGAGCAGGAGCCTGTTTGTCGCAGCTTGTCTAGTGCTATCCGGAACCGCATGGACCGCCGAGCCCGAGACCAGCGTGAACGTCACAAAGAGCGAGAATGGAGCATCCGTGCAGGGCACCTCGAAGGTGACGGCTACCATCGTCGGCATCGACGCCGCCACGCGCACCGTCACGCTCAAGACGCGTTCCGGCAAGGTGATCGAGCTGGAGGTCACGGACGAGGTACGCAATTTCGACCAACTGGCTGTGGGCGATACCGTGAAGGTCGCCTATCACGAATCGCTGAGCCTGAGCCTGCTCGACAAGAAGAGCGAGGCATCGCGGACTGAGAGCCAGTCCGCGGAACGCTCGGTTCCGGGCGCCAAGCCGGGAGGAACGGTCGGTCGCGAAGTGACGGTTATCGCGGACGTCGTCGCGGTGAATGCCAAGACGCAGATGGTGATGCTCAAGGGCCCCAAGGGCGACACGATCGATCTTCATGTCGAAGACCCCGAGCGTCTCAAGCGCATAAAGAAGGGCGATCAGATCAAAGCTGTCTACACCGAAGCATTGGCCGTATCTGTCGAACCGGCCACAATGAAGTAGAACGGGTGGGGATGATGCTTTGAGTCCGCCGTATAGACCCGGCTTTGCGCAGGTGCGCAGCTTCACTTTCCGGAGGTCGCGAGATCTTCCTCGATGAAGCGCAGAATTGCTTCAGTCAGCGCCTCACGAGGATATGCGTTCTGCGTGACGAACAGCGCGGCGATTGTGCTGTGCGTTCTGGCAATGGGCACGGCCAGCGCCCAGTGGTCGGCATTCACAAAGGCGAGCAGCGCGCTTCCCGGTACGATTTGATCGTAGAAGATGACTTGGCTATCGTTGCGCGCATCGATTTGCGAAAGTTTGTCGTAGCTCGATTTGAGTATCGACGATATGCGTTCCGGCTGGGGAAACGTCACGAGCGAGAAATAGCGTAGCTCTTTTGGTAGGGGATGCTGCGCCATCCAGCCCTGGCGTGTCGCCGGACGCAGGCTTTCTACGGCGCCGCCGTCGCCCGACGTACAGGTCGCGCTGGGAAAGTACCGCAGCATGTCGGCCTGATACTGCTCTGCATCGTTGGCGAGCGCCGATCCGCCAACCGCGCCCGCCGCGCTCACGACGGCCGCCACTCGGCTTCGGATCTCCGGATACTCGACAACAGCCTGCAGGATGTCGGCGGCGCCCTTTGAGTAACCGACCAGCACGAGTACACCTGGCTCGCTGGACAGTTGCATCGCCAGAATGGCGTCGCGGATCTGACGTGCGTTGTTCTTCGAACTCGACAGGCCGTCGACGTTGAGCATGATGGCGTCGTATCCAAATTGCTGCACGTGTTTCGCGACGGCGTTCTGCGAATTCAACCACGGCTTGAAACAGTCATAACCGATGCCGGGAACCACTGCCGCGATGAGGTGACGCTTCGATTCACCCAGATCCACAGGCGCGCCGATGCCAGCGGGCTCGGTACCGACGCGTGTCAGTGCGTCTTCACAGGGACGGTAGTCGGGAAGCGCCTTGCCGTGTGCTTCGAGCACCGCGCAGAATGTCTCGCGAAAGCGTGACCGCTTGTCCAGCACACCCGCTTGAGATGCGGGAACGAGCGCGAGCGGAGGCGTATTCGTCGTGTAGGGGACGAGCGGCTTCGTTGCGCACGCCACGAGGGCAACGCAGGCAAGGGCGGCCACGAGACGGGCGACGCCTCTGCGTGGCCTCATGACGGAGCTATTCGCCGGCATCGCCCTGCTCCTCGCGTGCACCGGTTTTGCGCTGCTCAAGGTAAGGCACCCAGTCTAGAATTTGCACGTTGGTGAAGTTGAGCGGGCGGGTGGCGAAGAACATGACGGCACGCAGCCCATTGGTGTAATACGACGCGCCGTTCAGCGTTGCTCGCGGGTTTGCGGGCGGCGCCGCCCCTACGCCGTACACGAAGCCGAGCTGCTCCAGACCACCCGAATACATCATGTCCTGGATCAGAAAGTTGCGCGCCTCGTCGACGTCGCCATGCAACGCGGGGCTTGCCGCATCGTGATGCGCGAAGCGGCCGCCGATGGGCCGTCCACATTGCGCCAGATACACCCAGCTGCCGTTGAACCGGATGGGCGCGAGCCATGCGCGCAACGTAGTGGAAGGCGCGCCCGCTTGCGCTTCCTTGCGCAGGACGACGTCGGGTCTGCGTCCAAACAGCGCTTGCGCAAGGTCCGTGTCACGCAATTCTCGACGATAGCCGCGCCGAACCATTGCAGTGCCTATATCGCCCAGGGTACCAATAATAATCACGTTCAGCGGGTCCGCTTCGGTCGTGCCTTTTGCGTCCGTGGCGCAACACGGCATGCGTTCGAGCGCCGCACGTAACGAAGCAAGATCGTGATAGTCGGTGATTGCTGACTCGGAATACCGGAACGGTGTCAGCGCGAAGCGCGCGTCTCCGGCGTCGTTCGGTACCGGCACGAACACGGAGAAAGGGATCAGCGTTTTGCTGCCGAACAAATCGATATTGACCAATTTGATCTGCCGGTCCTGGTTGGTGAACAGGAACCCGGTACGCGTTTCGCCAGCGGGGATGGGATTTCTGAATCCCAGTTTGTCCAGGTGATCGTCGATACTTTCGTTCGTCGCACCTCCGAGCAGCGTGTGCATGGACCACGCTACTTCGAGCGGCGAGAAGTAATCCGGATCGGTTCCGGAGTGCAGCAACCACAAGTT
>NZ_JALQDH010000141.1:0-7531 GCF_023631365.1 Caballeronia sp. INML2
TTGAGCAAGGTCGATGGGTGATATGCCGGCCTGCCCACCAAGGAGGGCGTGGCCCGCTCGAAGCCAAGACCTACTAGATCAAGCTCGTCGACAAAGACGTCCACCACTCGTACGGTGTTATCAGCATCGACGTAGTCGTCGAGACACTCAGGTAGCAGTGCGACTTGATCTCGTGCCGCGCTTTCAATAAATCGCTTCATGGGCCACCATCGAAAGACGTGTTGACTAACTATAGGCAATCAACACGTTTTTACACAGCCTCGCCCGACCTCAGCCCTGCGATCCGGTGACGCGCGCGCTTTCCTTATCGCCAACCGTGACACTGCCAGCGTTGTTTTTGCGCCATGTGGCTGGCGGCTCACCGAATTCTCGCTTGAACGCGCGATTGAACGATGCTTCAGATTCGTAGCCGACCGTCTCGGCAATCGACGCTAGCGATGAATCAGTGACGCGAAGCTGATTCGCAGCGAGCTGCAAACGCCAGAGCGACAGGTATTGCATCGGAGGGAGGCCGACCAATTCCGTGAAACGCTGCGCCAGCCCGGAACGCGAGATGCCCACTTCGCGGGCGAGCGCTTCCACGGTCCACGGGTCGACCGGTCGCGCATGCATCAGCGCAAGCGCTCGCGCGACGAAGCGATCGCGCAGACCCGCCAACCAGCCCTTGCGATCCTCAGGCATCGTAGCGACATAGCGGCGCACCGCTTCGACGAACAGGAGCTCGGCAAGTTTGGCCAGGACCGTGGCGCTGCCGGCTTGCGCTGAGGCCGCCTCCCGGGTTGCAAAGCGCAGCGACGATTCGAGCCACGACGCGCTGGATCCGCGCATGTTGACCTTGAACATCCGCGGCAGTGCCGAAAGTAAAGGATTGCGGGAGTTGTCGTGGGTGGCGAGGAAGCCGCACACCAGACGTGTGATCGCGCCTCCGCCACCGTAGGCAAGCTCCATCACTTCACCTGGCCTCGTCTCTACCTGCGTGGCCAGCAACGGCCCCAGAAATTCTGGCGAGAGCCCCGTAGAGCTACCTAAGACGTGGGTTTCGCCTTGCGGCACCACGATGACTTCGCCTGCGTTGACTTGCAACGCACTAGCCGAATCACCTGGAAGCATCGCCCAGCACGCTCCCTCGGTTACAAGATGGAACGAAACAATGCGCTCCGAAGGCGGCAAGTAGCCTGAACATAGTGCGGAATCGGCATGAGCGATAACACACCAGGGCGCGGAAAAGCAGCCGTCGAGATGAACCGCTCCTGACAGCTGAATCACCCGCAATACATCGGAGAGAGCGTCCATAGAGCGATCGCGCAATGTTGGAGCCGTGCACAAGAAAGCTGGACGCCAGGCCATTCAATGTCGTCTCTGCTGTGGTGATACTAGCACCGTGTCTGAAGGCCTCCAAACGCAACACGTCTGATCGAAGAGGATTCGATTTGGGATATGCGCGTTGTATGCGGCTGCTCAATAAGAGTCAGACAATTTCATAGGCCCCGTTCAAAAAATCGCAGCCGTTTTTAAGTTGAAACCGTCCCCATTCTCTGGAGCAAAACCATGTCAGCAGTCAATGCCCTTTCGAGGAGCGAAATCGATCTTGCGCAGAATGAATCCTATCCGACGGACGCCGTTTTGCAACCGCCGGTCTTGCAGCCGTACGTCGATTCCGCTCGCTACGCAAAGTGCGTCGAAGTCTCGAAGCGCATTCGCTGGGACATCGATCGCGATGTAATTCGAAATCGAGAATTCGACTTCACGAAAAAATTTCTGCCTGACGGCCTGTCGTTCGTCGATCGGCTGTCGTTTCTGAGCGCCGCCGAGTGCGGGCTGTTGTCGCAGATTCAAGGGCGTTCGTATGCCAACATCTTCGGACTTGTCGAGCGCTTCATCGGCGCCAAAGTACTCGAAGTTAGCCGCGACCACTCGCTCGGCGACCAGATCGCACTCGAGGCGCTCGTTCGCTTCACCGACGAAGAGCTAAAGCATCAGGAGCTGTTTCGTCGCATTGAGACCATGATCGGTGCGGAAATGCCCGGAGGGTACACGTTCGACCTACGGCCAGATGAGGTCGCATCGTTTGTATTAACCAAGTCGACATGGGCCGTCCTCGCGCTGACCTGCCTCATTGAACTGTTCACGCAGGCGCACTATCGGGCCAGCATCGAACCGGACAGCGAGCTTTCGCCGCTATTCAAAGAGGTGTTCTTGTTCCACTGGAAAGAGGAGTCACAGCACGCGATCCTGGATGAACTGGAATGGGTGCGTGAGAACGCAAAAATCTCTTCGCAAGCACGCGATGTGGCCGTTGACGACCTGATCGCGCTGGTCCGCGCGATCGACGGAATCTTACAAGCTCAAGCAGCAGCCGATGCGCGTTACTTCATTAGACTTTGCAATCAACCGAAGACGCCCGTCGAAACGGAATCCGTGATGAAAACCGTCCTCGCTGCGTATCGCTTCCAATACATCGTCTCGGGTGTTCAGATTCCGAGGTTCCGCGCCATGCTCAACGCAATGATCACACCCGCGCAGGCACTACGGGTTAGCGAGGCGCTTGCACCGATCATGGACTCACCGGCAATCAACAGACAATGAGCTCAAGTCCATGGAAAAGACAACTCACGTCCGATTCGCGGTGACTGGTCTGCGAACGCAGATACCGGGTCCCATTGGTTGGATCATGCGCAAGGCAACGACGACGAAGCGGGCGCCAGTGAGCCCACTAACATCATCGCGTGCAATTGCCGTGGAATGGCGGCGGTCCGGCATCGTGTCTGACCCATGTCATGCGATCGTCGCAGCTAAGCAGCGCTACTGTGATAGTGCAGAGCTTTGCAGTGGTGACCCGGTCGATGTGGCACATTTGGAAGCGCATGGGGCGAATCGGGTTGCCGAGCTTGCATTGAACGCACCGTTGATTCTCCAGATCCTGCAAGAGGTGGGAGCTCGTGCAGTCGCCGTGCTCGCAAAATTTCTCTGCAGCAGGTGTGCCGAAAGCTTGATCACCGGCGACTACATCGGGGCCTCGGTTTCGTTCCTCGATTATTGGGGCGTTTGGATAAGGGTCGCGTTCCGCTCCCGTACAGAACCCGCTGACGCAGCAGACGTGCAAAGTATCGATTGAGGGGCCATTGGACTATCGATCGATTTAACAACGAACAGAGCTTCGGTCAAATAGGCCGTCCGTCCCGTAAAGCTTCTGTTCGAACGGCTCGTTTACCGTTTAGCAACGCCGTTCAAACGTTTGCATTCAGTCAAATCCCTATGCATCATGGATAGCGATGCTTGATACGTCGCGTCGGTCCGGAAGACACGCCGCTCGCTTGCGTCTTCGACCTAGCCTGAAGCGCTGAGGCTTGATCGCGGCGACGTTATACGGCGTCGCCTCCAGTTGCCGGCCATGGTGAGCCAGACGGTTCGAAACCTCGCACTCTTAGAGGCGGTTTGCCTCGCGGGCTGCACGGTCGGGAGGCGGTTGACCTGCGTACTTCCGCACGCGGCCATCTACGGACGTTGAACCATGCGTTCGCCGCGACGTTCGAACGTCAGCTTCACCGGGACAACGGACCGTCGTGTGCGGATGGTCTGTGTCGCATCGTCCGCCGCCAACATTCACGCCTTGGGATAGCAGCGTTAGAATGCGCCTGCCTGCGTTTGACTGACTGGATAATTCGACGCAACTAAGTGCCGGAAGGCAATTCAACATTGGCCATATCGATGGCACATTGATGGTGCGGAATCGTCGCGACAGGAAAACACGATCGCGATCACCGCCAGGGAGAATGGTCCATGAAAGATGATGGTCGAGAACTTCACTTGGCACTTAATACATGATTTATTGAGGAACGCCGCTAAGCGCTTTTATGTTTCCTGCAGCGTGTGCGCACCGCGTCTGTCGTGATCGTCAAATAGCGTCAAAATTCCGCATTGCTAAACGGTAGCTACTGACCTAACCTTCCTAACACTTTATGCAAGCGGAGGCTCGGCGGCCATCCGTTTCTCTACCATAGGACTCGGCATGAACTGTGATCCAACCGATACGGCCGTGGTCTTCATCGACCCGCAGAACGACGTGCTGAGCCCGAGGGGCAAGAATTGGGGCGCGGTGGGCGCTAGCGTCATGGAAAACAGAACCGTCGAAAACATGTTGAGGATCTTCAAGGCTGCAAAAGCCGCGAAGATCAATGTGTTCATATCTCCTCATTACTTCTTTCCGACCGATCGCGCATGGAAGTTCAACGGTCCGCTCGAAGCGGACGAGTTCGCAACCGGTACGTTCGCGCGAGAAGGCGCTCTGAGTCTCCAGGGACTTGAAGGTTCGGGCGCGGATTGGCTGGCGGAGTTCAAACCTTACATTGATGACGGCCAAACCATCGTCGTGAGTCCACACAAGGTATTCGGCCCGCAAACCAATGACCTTGTACTGCAATTGCGCAAACGTCACATGAGCAAAGTGGTGCTCGGCGGTATGCTCGCCAACATGTGCGTGGAGGCTCATTTGCGCGACTTGCTCGAGCAGGGCTTCGAAGTGTCGGTCGTAGCCGATGCGACCGCAGGGCCTCGTCATCCCGTCTGGGGTGATGGCTATAAAGCCGCCATGATCAACTATGCGTTTCTCGCGCACGCGGTGGTATCCACTGACGACGTCGTCGCGGCAATGACCTGATCTTGCTGTCGGCGTCCGAACTTCCTCGCTTCACATGCCTTTCTTGCAGCTTATACACAGTGCTGAGCCGCGGCTCGACATCCTCGAGCAAAGAAGGTGATCGCGGACCGGCCATCCGACCCAGGAGCATCGCAATGGCCAGTCCAGCTTCGAGTACTTCGTCTGCTGCCGAGCGCAACAGCTCTGCCGTTCCCGTCACGCATCATCGAACGGCAGTTGTGGATGGATGCAAGATCTTCTACCGACAGGCCGGTCCGCTCGACGCTCCCGTTGTGCTGCTATTGCATGGTTTTCCGACCTCGTCGCATATGTTCAGGAACCTGATTCCTGCACTCGCCGACCGCTATCACGTGGTTGCGCCGGACTACCCCGGCTATGGTCAGAGCGACATGCCGGATCGTGCCGAATTCGCCTACACGTTCGACCGCTACGCCGAACTGGTGGACGGCTTGATCGATCAGCTCGGCGCGCGCCGGTACACGATGTATGTGATGGACTATGGCGCGCCCGTGGGCTGGCGGCTTGCGCTGAAGCATCCGGACCGTGTGGCAGGTTTTATCGTCCAGAACGGAAACGCCTATGACGAGGGCCTCAAGGCATTCTGGGACCCGATCAAGGCGTATTGGGCCGACGGTTCGGACGCGAGCAGGAAAGCATTGCTGCCCCTGCTCACGCTGGAGACGACCATCTTTCAATATACCGATGGCGTGTCCGACCGCACCCGTGTTTCCCCGGACAACTGGGTCCATGACCAGGCGCTGCTCGATCGCCCCGGCAACAACGACATCCAGCTCGACCTGTTCTATGACTACCGGACCAATCTGCCTCTTTACCCGAAGGTGCAGGCGTATTTCCGGGAATTTAAGCCGCCGATGCTGATCGTCTGGGGCAAAAACGATGTGATCTTTCCGGCGGACGGCGCGTATCCGTACAAAGAAGATTTGCCGGACGTCGAGACTCATCTGCTCGACACGGGTCATTTCGCGCTGGAAGACAAGGCGGACGAGATGGTGCCGCTGATACGCGACTTCCTTGCTCAAAAGATCGATTCAAGACCGTGATCGAACCTTATGGTGGTTCCTATGCTGACGACGAATGTCGCCGGCATTGACATTTAATGTCTATGCGTGTCGGTTGGCTGGGTGTGTTCCTTCAACGCTGCACCACGAGGGCATCTGCGCGGATTTCATCTAGTGGATGACTTGCGGTTCCCCATCGAGTTACCTACGTCCATGGCATGTGCTGTGCCCCCACTCGCATAACGGGGCGAGCGCTTGCCAGGGCAGACCGAATGCGGTTAACGAGCTCGACTCGCGGCGGAATCTCCTTGTAGTCGACACGATTGACGGGGCCATCGGTCTCCGATTCCTCCAATTGCTGGATCAGCATCTCGTAGCTAACTGCTCCAACCGCCCGATTTATTTCTGCATAACGTCGCGTGTCGTGTGCGAGATGAAACATGGTCAGGGCTTCCGTTTACCCCCGTCACGGCCAGCGTTACGTCGAGGCCACAGGTGAACACATTCGCTTTCATGCGTCATCCCAATGGTACTTACCAAAAGGTGCATACCATCTAAAAGTGTCGTTAAGGTCTACGATGCCCGCACACAATTGATGATATTGCAAGGAGCACGCATATGGGTAGGCTGACGGGAAAGATCGCGCTGGTGACCGGCGGCAATAGCGGCATCGGGCTCGCGAGCGCGAAGCGCTTCGTCGAGGAGGGGGCGTTCGTGTTCATCACAGGGCGGCGCCAGACCGAGCTAGACAAGGCTGCGGCGGCCGTCGGGCACGACGTGCGGGCGCTTCAGGGCGACGTGTCGAAGCTCGATGATCTCGACCGAATTTTCGCCGCAGTGCAGGCGGAGAAGGGGCATCTCGATGTTCTGTTCGCGAACGCTGGACTAGGCTCGCTTGCGCCGCTCGGAGCGATCACGGAAGCGCAATTCGATCTTACATTCAACGTCAACGTGAAAGGGACGCTGTTTACGGTCCAGAAGGCGTTGCCACTGATGAACGCAGGTGCCTCGATTATCCTGACCGGGTCGACGACAGGTTCGAAGGGGACGCCGGCGTTCAGCGTATATAGCGCAACGAAAGCGGCAATCCGCAATTTCGCGCGCAGCTGGGCGCTCGATCTGAAAGACTCCGGAATCCGCGTGAACGTACTGTCTCCCGGTGCAACGGCGACGCCGGGCCTGATGGAGAGTCTTGTCTCCGGCGCTCAGCTCGATGCGATGCTCGGCGAGCTTAAAGTTCAGACGCCGCTCGGGCGTATAGCTGATCCGGATGAAACGGCTGCCGTGGCGCTGTTCCTGGCGTCGGACGAGAGTAGCTTTATGACCGGCAGTGAAGTGTTCGTCGATGGCGGTTTGGCGCAGGTCTAATCCGGCCTGGACGGTGACGGACATTCTTTCCGCAGTGGCCGGTACGCTATCGGTGGCGTTCGCCTAGTGTCCGTTCCACTTCGGGAAGAGCCATTGCTGGTTCAGCACGGCGACCATCTATACAGGGTCGGAAGCACTCGCAGACGACTGTCCGCTCCCGGGCCGCGAGATCCAATGGCCGCTTTCGCGGGCTGAAATTGAAGAGCGGGCTGACGGAGCCCGACCGAGGCTGTGTAAAAACGTGTTGATTGCCTATAGTTAGTCAACACGTCTTTCGATGGTGGCCCATGAAGCGATTTATTGAAAGCGCGGCACGAGATCAAGTCGCACTGCTACCTGAGTGTCTCGACGACTACGTCGATGCTGATAACACCGTACGAGTGGTGGACGTCTTTGTCGATGAGCTTGATCTAGTAGGTCTTGGCTTCGAGCGGGCCACGCCCTCCTTGGTGGGCAGGCCGGCATATCACCCATCGACCTTGCTCAA
>NZ_JALQDH010000142.1:0-7074 GCF_023631365.1 Caballeronia sp. INML2
TGAATCGCACGAATGGCAGAACGCCGATCGCTGACGCCGTGACATTGACGTTCGGACCGCGAGGCGCTTGTCGGCCATGAGCGGTCATTTCCTGTCCTCGTGGCTCAGACATTCAGATGGCGGTTACACCCAAGAATGGGTCATTCAAGCAGGAACACTTACGTAGAACGGCACCCAAAAACGAGTCAATCGGAGCTGATAACGCGGAGCGACCATATAGCACCACATTGTCCTGCAAGCGTTGGGAATGCCGACGTTCAGTTGCCAGCCTGATGCTGTCACCCGGCTGGCATAATCAGAATCAGCGGCACGAAAAATTCGCCGCATCGTTTATATCGCCCGAGCCCTTGTATCGCGACTGCTTCGGATAGGGGCAAAGAGGGCGAGTACGGGAAGCGACGTTGAAGTAGCCGGGATTTGTCGCTGCGGCAGTGACTGAATCCGGTGCAACCCCGTTCTCGACCCAGTTCACGAGTTGCGGAAGCATGTTGAACTTGTCCGTCGCTGGCCCGCCGCTGCAATGGTTCATGCCCGGAACAAGGTAGAGTCGAGCAAAGTCCTGAGCGTTTCCGCCCATCTTTTGATTCATTGCGTTATACCACTTCAACAGATCGCTCATGGACAAGGAAGAGTCCGAGCCGCCCTGGTACATCATCAGCTTGCCGCCGTGCGTCTTGAACGCCGAAAGGTCGGGATCGTCTGTGAAGTACAACTGTGCGGCGGATTGCGTATAGATTCCAGTCGATTGATAGATTGCCTGTGGGTCCGTGTCAAAGTTGTAAGCGAGCGAATAGCTCAGTGCGCCCGCAACCGAACTCGGCAAGTGTGGGGGAGATGTGTAAATCACTGCTTCCGCTGGCGCGAAAACCAGCTTGGTCGCGTTGTTCGCCGCCGACGCATAACTCCCCAGCCACCATGACCGCCAGTTTTGACTATAGGTGGATCCCGACTGAGCGCTCACGCCAGCGTCCCACGGGTAGTCCGAGTACAGTTGCTTTCCGGCCGAGTCGACGGGACCGCCAAATGCCTTCTGTAGCGTGGCAATCTGATCGCCAGTTAAACAAGTGTCTGCTTTTGCTCCGCTGCATTGCATCTCGGCAAGTTTCGCAGAGACGAGCGCAGAGGTGCATGCAGGGAGGTTGTCCACGATGCCGTCCGGCAGACCGTCGAGATCGTCACAAGCGCTCAAGACTGCGCCACGAACCAACATCAGATCTGCGTCGGAAAACGTTTTGGCGATCGCGGGATCGCCGTTGGTAAGCTTCAAGCCCATGCGATTGGCGAGACCCGCAAAAAGTTGGGTGGTGTATAGGCCACTCATCGGTCCCAAGGGCAAATGTATGGCAGGGTCGCCCGCAACGATGCCATCGAAATAGGTTGGAAATTTCTGCGACATCAGCATGGCTTCACGGCCGCCTTCCGAGCAACCGACAAAGTACGAAAACTCGGCAGCGCGGTGATAGAACGCTTCGACCACTGCTTTACCCGTGCGCGCAACTTCGTCATAGGAGTTATAGGCAAAGTCAACTCGCGCTTGTGGATCGACACCGAACGATGCTGTGCCGCCTGCGTTTGCGACATTGTTGGCAGTATTGTCGTGTCCGGAGTCAGTGCCGATCGTCGCGTATCCGAGTGCGGCAACATCCTGGGGATCTACCAGCGTACCATCGGTGCCACCGCCCCCGCCCATATAGAAACGGCCATTCCAACCCGTAATAGGTAGTCGCAGACGGAAGCGGATTGCATAGCTTTGCCCGTCGACACCCGTGCGACGATTGATTTCGCCATCAACCTGGCATTGCTGCGGAGCGGTTGCAGTCGCAGGAACGACCACGCTGCTCAGTACATTGGTACCGCTGATGGGGAACGGCGATGGCCCATTCTTCGACGCGAGCGAACTGCAGTTCGCCGCCAGTTGTTGAGCATCGGGCGTGGACGTATCGTTGGTATCGTGGCCGCCGCATCCGGCTACCCCAAACACGGAGAGGACCGCCGTCGTCATGGTGCCGACGCGGAGACTTTTGGCAAAGCTAGGCATTCTCAACCCCTGAGAGCAAACTTGTATGGTTTGGTCGATCCGGCGGATGGTGAAGCTGCGTTAGCGCGGCCGCCATGCGAGAGTCGAACCAAGCCGTATCCATTTTGTGGAACTTCGTTATGCTTTCGTCAAAACTTGTGACGCAGGCCGATTCGAACCACCTTGACGCTGTCGGAGGATGACGGCGTCAGGACGTTGATAGCGGCGACCGCCTTGTTGTTTGTCGAATCGACACCTGAGGCATGCTGATAGACGGCCGAGAGATAAACGTCCGTTCTTTTGGAAAGGAAGTAGTGCGTGCTGGCCTCGGCCTGGTGATAAGTCGCCCCTTCGTTAACGTTGTTCGAACTGCCCTTGGTATAGTCGTAAGCGACGCCCGCCATCCACGCAGGCGTGATTTGATAGCTGAAATTCACCTCGGCGTTGTTGAACGTCGCATTGCCCGTATACCGGCTCGGGTTTGGCCCGGAGGTCGTATCGCCCATGCCACGGAAGCTGATATTCGAATACGTTGCGCCGAAGGTGGCGGCGCCGTATGTGTACGACGCGCCTGCACCGATGTCCTGATAGGAATGCGCTGAGAGGAAACCGCGGTAGACGGGCGAGGTTGCATTGGCCGCAGTGGCCGTTGCAGCCGTCGCGGAGTTGCCTCCAAACAAGCTCGTGTTGGGGTTCCGGGCGTTGAGATAGGCGACGCCGAGAGAGAGCGGGCCACGGGTATAACCTGCACCAACAGACCAGATCTGGTTACGTGTCACGTCACCGGCGATCCCCCCGAGGCTATACGTCCCTCCGAATGAAAAGCCAGCGTAGTCCGCGCTCCTGAACTTCACGGCGTTATTGCTCCGGAAGCTGTAGTTGAAGTTGTCGAGATCGCCCGGATGGGCTGAGATGTAGCCGCCCCACTGATTGCTCACGGAGTACTGACCCACGAATTCGGTAAGTGCGTCGTATTGTCGGCCGAATGTCACCGTCCCGTACGTATTCGATAGCCCGACATAGGCTTGCCGACCGAACATCAGGCCGCCTTGGCCGAGTCGTCCGTTCGTTACGTCGAAGCCATTCTCCAGCCGGAAGATCGCTTTGAGTCCCGCACCGAGATCCTCGCTTCCTACAAGTCCGAACCGGCTGCCTTGGTTGACTCCGCTCGTCATAGCAAACAGGCGTCCGCCATTGGCGTTCGACTGATAGTTAAAGCCAGCATCAATAATGCCGTACAGTGTGACGCTGCTTTGACCATAGGCGGTGGTGGCAAAGGCGCTGAGCGCTGCGATCGCGACAAGCGAGTAGGAATGCTTGTTCATTAATAGTCTCCAGGGTTCAGTTTTGTCAGTGTTTGGGCAAGGCTTCGCCATCGGAGAGACCGAAGAACGGTGGCTCGCGCAGACGTTGAGGTAGCGCTGTAGGGATTAGGGGCCGAGGTATCGAACCTCTGCCCTGGATGTTGCTCAGACGGTGGTCGTCTCTCTCGGCTTGTCGTGGCGACCCACCGCGACGACGGTCACGGCTCCGATCAGCATGAGCGCAGCGAGGTAATACTGACCCGCGGCAAGCGTATGCGTGGTCTGGTTGAGCCAGCCGACGATGCCAGGACTCACGAGGCTGCCAAGTCCTGCGAGGGTGCTGATTAGCGCGATGCCCCCCGCCGCGGCTTGCTTGCTCAGATAGAGGCTGGGCATGGACCAGAACGGGCCCATCGCGGCAAATGTTCCGGCTGCCGTCACGATCAACGCGACGATCGACAATGCGGGGTTGGCGGACACCAGCGGCAGCGCAGCCCAGCCAATCGCTGCGGCCACGCCAGAAAGCGCGGCGTGCCAGCGACGCTCCTTGCGCGCGTCCGAGTGTCGAGCCACAAGGTACTGGCAGACGAAGCCAGCGATGAAGGGGAGCGACGACAGTACGCCTATCGTCCACATGTCGGTAATGCCAGTCCGGTTGATGATCGTCGGCAACCAGAAGAATACGTTCGACGTGCTGGCGAGGAGGGCGACGCCCATTCCGGTCAACAGATAGAAGCGAGGCGAAAGCAGCGCCTTTCCGAAAGACTTATGTGCGGTGGCACTGGTCGCCTCGCGGTCGGCACGCAAGTCGTGTTCAATGATGGCGACCTCGTCCGACGAGAGCCAAGGCGCATTGGCCGGGGCATCATGCAGCAGTCGAATCACGACGAAGATCAGCAGCAGCGGCGGAATCCCTTCGATCAGAAAAAGCCACCGCCAGCTGTGCAGTCCTGCGACACCGTCCATCGTATGCATGATGAGCCCAGACAGCGGGCCGCCAATCACGCCTGCAATGGGAATGGAAGCCATGAACAGCGCAGTGAAGCGAGCACGGCGCGAGACCGGCACCCAGTACGTCAGATAAAGCAGGATGCCGGGAAACAGCCCCGCTTCGGAAGCGCCAAGCAGAAAGCGCCAAAGATAGTAGCTATTCTGTCCGGTCATGCCGGCGAGTCCTGCCGAACACACCGCCCACAGAATCATGATTCGCAGGAAAGTCTTTCGCGCACCGATCTTCGCGAGGAGCATGTTGCTAGGAATTTCGAACAGCATGTAGCCGGCGTAAAAAATGCCCGCCCCGATTCCGAAAACCGCCTCAGAGAGGCCCAGGTCGCGCAGGAAGCTGAGCTTCGCGAAGCCTACGTTGGACCGATCGATAAAGGCGACGATATAGAGCAGCATGAGGAGCGGCATCATGCGCCAGAGGAGCTTTTTGTAGACGGCGTTTTCCGCAGGAATACCTACGGAGAGGTCGCCAGTCGGCGATGTGGATGTTTGGATGGTCACGGCTGTCTCCTTCTGTGAACAGATCGCTCGATGCGAGCGAGCGCCCTTGGTAGCCGAATTAGAGAGCTTGGACGCCTAAAAGTCAATAACATGACCTATAGGGTTTTTACGAGCGGCGCGGCGGCCCGGAAGTCGACAGAATACGACGCATGGATCGTGACGCACGTTGCGCGTACCGGTTCGCATCCGGAACTTGCGTGCTTTTAGGTTAAAAGTATGACCTAATGATTGAAGCGCGCAACCTACGCGTCACGCGGACTATCGATTTGAACGGGAAAAGATCATGAGTGGACCCCTCTCTCACATCAGAGTGCTCGACCTCAGCCGGATCATGGCGGGTCCGTGGAGCGGCCAGATCCTTGCGGACCTCGGTGCCGACGTCATCAAGGTAGAACGTCCCGAAGTCGGTGACGACACCCGCAGTTGGGGGCCGCCGTTCCTTGAAGCCAGCGATGGCACGCCGTCGAAGGAGTCAGGCTATTTTCTGTCCGTGAATCGAGGCAAGCGCTCGGTCGCAGTTGACCTGGCGACTTCCGAGGGACAGGAAACCGTACGTGCGTTGGCGGCGCAGTGCGACGTTGTGCTCGAGAACTTCAAGGCCGGCGCCCTGAAGCGTTATGGCCTTGCCTACGACGACTTGAAGGCCGTCAAGCCCGATCTGATCTACTGCTCGATCACGGGTTTTGGTCAAGATGGCCCGAAGTCGGAAAACGCCGCCTACGACTTCATGATTCAGGCGATGGGCGGGCTGATGAGCGTGACGGGCGAGCGTGACGACGAACCGGGCGGCGGCCCGCAAAAGGTCGGCGTGCCGATTGTCGACATCATGACCGGCATGTACGCAACGGTCGGGATTCTCGCCGCGCTCGCGAGACGCAGCGAAACGGCCGAAGGCGATTATATCGACGTGGCGATGCTCGACGTTCAAGTCGCGTTTCTCGCCAATCAGGCGATGAACTATCTTGTCTCGGGTAAGACGCCGGCTCGCAACGGCAACAAGCATCCGAATATCCAGCCACAGGACGTGTTCAAGTGTCGAGATGGCTATCTGGTCCTTGCGGTCGGTAACGACGGCCAGTTCCGTAAATTTTGCGACGTCATCGCACATCCGGAACTTGCTGATGACGAGCGCTTTGCGACAAATGCGCAACGCGTGCGTAACCTTCCGCCGCTGCTCGCGATCATTCGCGAAGCGTTGCTCGGAGACGACCTCGCGGTCTGGCTCGCCAAACTTGATGCCGCCACGGTACCGTGCGGGCCGATCAACACCATTCCAATGGTCTTCGAAGACGCTCAGGTCAAGCACCGCGAGATGCTGCGCCATCTTCCTCATCCGGTCTCGGGCACAGTGCCGCAGGTAGTGAGCCCGATTCGGCTGCGCAATGCACCGTTGAGCTTCGACCGCGCGCCCCCGACGCTCGGACAGCATACGGACCAGGTGCTGCGTGAGCTTGGCATCACGCGCGCGTGACGCGGGCGACGCAGATCAAATGACATCAACTTGTAAGGATTGAACGTGGCACGCATTCCCCTTTTCTCTCCCGAATCGATGACCGCCGAACAGGAGCGCGTCTATCAGGCCGTCGTCGACGGACCACGCGGGACCGTCGTTGGCCCTTTGCGCGCTGCGCTGCATCGCCCCGAGTTGGCCGACCGCTGGCAACGCTTTGGAGAAATCCTGCGTTACGGAACAACCTTGCCGGCTAGATTGACCGAGCTGGCGATCGTTGTCACGGCGCGTCGCTGGAACAGTCAACTGGAATGGCATATACACGCCGAGGCGGGCTTGCGCGCCGGTCTGAATCAAGCCGTGCTGGACGCGATCAGGACAGGCGCGCAGCCGGTCTTCGACGACGCGGAAGAAGCCGACATTTACGAATTCGCGCGACAGCTGCAACAGACCGGCAATGTCAATGAGGAGGTTTACCAGCGCGTGATGAGCCGCTGGGGCAACGTTGGGGTAGTTGAACTCGGAGCAGTGATCGGCTACTACACGTTAGTGTCGATGACGCTCAACGTCCATCAGATCCCGTTGCCCGACGATGTGTTTCCGCCGCTCGCGCCGCTCCCCCACGCGAACGATGCAGCTGAGGCCCTGCCGACCCTTGCGCGCAGTTCCTTGTCGTGTTCGCCATTCGATGCGGAGGGCAAGAGCGCGAGCTAATCGAACAGAGGTGGCCTCATTCGTTCGGACAGGATCCGCCAGTTTTTAAGTGGAATCGCTGAGGCAATCAAGCTGCCGATTTT
>NZ_JALQDH010000143.1:0-6127 GCF_023631365.1 Caballeronia sp. INML2
CTACAAGCACCGCAAGCCGTTTGAGGCCTGGGACGTCATGCTCAGGGAGCATCACGACGGCTATATCGACTGGGCCGAGTTCGAGCGCAACCAGGAGAAGCTTGCAGCCAATGCCTACGGCAAGGCTGGCGACGTAAAATCCGGCCGTGGTGGGCGCGCGCTTCTTGCTGGCCTGCTTGCCTGCGCACGTTGCGGGCGTCGCCTGTCAGTGGCCTATACTGGGCGCATTCCGCAGGCAGTCTACCGATGCAATCGCTTCGACATGCCGCCGCGATGCATGACGTTCGGCGGCTCACGTATCGATGCCGCAATCGGCGAGGAGTTGCTACGTGTCGTGGAGCCATTGGCGATCGAAGCAGCACAACAGGCCGAGCAAATGCACATGGATACCCTGAACGAGCAGCGGCGAATCATGGAGCTCGAACTGCAGCAGGCACGGTATGAGGCCACGCTGGCTGAGCGGCGCTACGCCGCCTGTGATCCCGAGAACCGCCTGATTGCCGCGCAGTTGGAGAAGAACTGGGGAAGTGGCATTGCGCCGTGTACAGGCCTGCCAGGTGCGCCTGGAGACGGCGGGCGCACCGGAGGGACAGGCTCCCATGCCAGACTTTACGAAGCTCGCCGAGGATCTTCGCGCAGCGTGGAGCGCGCCGGGCGTCACCATGCGCACACGTCAGCAGTTGGTTCGCGCATTGATCGTTGATATCGTTGCCGATGTCGACGAGCCTGCACGGGCGGTCACCCTGACGATCCACTGGCAAGGCGGCCAACATTCCGAACTCCGCATCCGCAAGCCGAAGACCGGTGAGCATGGGTGCAGTACGTCCGATGAAGCGCTTGCAGTCATACGCGGCATGGTGGGCCGGTGGTCAGATCAGGATATCGCTGCATCGCTGAACCGGATGGGCATTCGCACCGGACAGGGCATGACCTGGACGGCGAAGCGCGTCAGCGCCATGCGTCAGGTAAGGGATATTCACGCCTACAAATCGGCGCAGAAGGATGGAGAGTGGCTAACGATGTTCGAGGCAGCGAAACGCCTTGGCGTAACCAGTCACGTGATCCGCCGTCTGATCAAGGAGCGAGTGCTGCCTGCCGAGCAGGTGATGCCTGACGCCCCATGGCAAATCCGGGCAAGCGATCTGCAAAGCGAAGCTGTTACGGCGGCGTTGGCACGCAAACATCGCCCGTGTCGCAACGATGCCGACGGACAAATCCCTATGTTTATCGAGGTTTCGGAAGGAGGTGCACAATGAACGCCCCATTGCAAACGGTCGTATGTCGCGTTCGGCAATGTTGTTGTCAACCGGGGCTCGCCCGTCGGCAACGTAACGGCTGAGATACTCCCACTGGTTAAGCGTGTAGCTGATGGCATTGCCCAGTGAGCTTTCGGGCGGCACTTGCGGTGCCTGCTCGTCCAGCCGGGCTTTAAATGCTTCAAGCAGCGGAACGCTGTGCTGTTGTCGTAATCGTAATGTATACGCGGCGCGCGTTTCGCCGCTCGGCGGCTTCTCTCTTGCGAGTGCTTCGACGCGATAGAGTCGCTGGAAGAATTCGAGAGCCTGCTGTGCACGTTTGCCCGGTTTTTTCTGCGTCTTCAGGACCTCCACGAATCCGCGTCTCGCATGAGCAAGGCAGCCGAAGTGAGTCACGCCCTTGATCGCTCGCCACGCGCTGTAGCCGTCGGACATCACCATGCCTTTGTAGTCCGCGAGAAACGTCTGGAGATATTGCTTGCCACGTCCGGGTTGATAGTCGAACAACACCACCGGCTCTGCGCTATCCTGCCCGCTTCGATACAGCCACATATAAGACTGGCTTTGTGCGGTTTTGCCCGGCTCCTTCAGCACCTGAACGGTTGTTTCGTCGCCATGGATCAGTGGCTGCGACAGCAAGGTCTTGCGTAACGACTGGTAGAGGCGCTCCAGATGCAATTGCGTTGGCTTGATGACCCAGTGTCCTAATGTACCTCGGCCCACCGGAATGTTCGCGCGCCGAGCGCGTCTTCCATTCGGTATAGCGGCGTGCCGTCGACATACTTGCCCGTCATTACTGTGGCGATCATCGCGGGGCTGGCCTGACTGCCCGGTAATGGTTGCGCCGGCATCGGCGCGACCAGGATCGGCGTACGCTCGGCGAAACGCTCGCAACGACGGCATGCATATTTGAAGCGAACATGCTGCAAGACTGAGGCCTTCACCTCGATATGCAGTTGCTCGCTGATTTCCTCGCCCATACGATGCATTGCGTTGCTGCAACAGGGACAGATCTTCTGTTCTTCGGGCAGGTCGTACTCGATGCGCTGGCGGGGAAGATCCGCCGGCAGAGGCTTGCGACCTCGCTTGCGGCGAGCAGGCTCCGGCGCTTCCGGCAAACCCGTGTAAGGCAAGTCGAGTTCGCCCGTGTCATCCTCAGGATCCTCGGCTGCGGTCTGCTCGGCTTCGTTGAAGATACGATCCTGAAGCTTCTCGCTGCTCGGTGCGAAGCGCTTGTGTTGCGCAAGCCGGAATTGTTCCTCGAGATGGCGAACTCGCTCACCCAACTGGCGGTTGCGGGCCTCGAGCTCACGAATGTAAGCCTGCGCGGCTGGAGGTAATCGGGAGAATTCGCGTTCGTCCATGCTACCCACAGTAGCGAATCAGAACGCACAATGGGTTTACGGAAATTTGTAACGGCTGTCGACGACGTCGCCCAGCAATGCTCGCAGCATCAGCTTGTATGATGGTACCTGTCGCGCGGGATGACGGCGCATCGCATCGACGTCAATACCATCAAGCAACCAGTGCAGCTGTTCGGTCGTCAGCTCGATCACTGCCTGCTTGCGGCGCGGCCACACGAAGTGGTCCTTCTCGAGACGTTTTAACATTAGCCAGAAGCCTGAGCGCTCATACAGCAACAGCTTGACGCGGTTGCGTTTGCGGTTATGAAACGCGAATACGGCGCGGGCGAAGGGATCGAGCTGCATCGACTGTTCAACCAACGCCGTGAGGCTATTGATGCCAGCCCTGAAGTCGACAGGCTCGCGGTGCAGGTAGACGCGGAGGTCGGAGTCAAGGCGGAACATCAATGCGCTCCCAGTGCGGCGATCAATGCCGTGACAAGTGTCGCATCGTGTCGTGAGCACTCAAGTTCGACTTTTACCCCGTTTGGCAGTTGCGCCGACAGGCGCGCCATGGGTCGAGACACAGTCGCCGATTGCCTGTGACTAGATGACACTGGCAGCGCTGACGACTGGGGATTGGAATCCGGATAGCTGTGTTCCACAGAAACCACAGGGATGAACGCCGTCGTTGCCGGGTTGACCGTGTCTTCGGCTGCACGAGCAGACTTTGCCCTCTCATGCAGGCGAATCCACTTGTGCAGCTGGTTTGCGTTTACTTGGGCCTTGAGTGCGAGGCCGGCGATTGACGCACCCGGCAGCAAGCACGCCTCGATCAGTTGGCGCTTACCCTCGGGGTCGTACCTCCGCTTACCGTTGGAGCATTCTCGAATGACCCGCAGTGGCAGAAAATCAGACTCGTCGTCGTTCATGGTTTGCGTCCGCAATGTAGGTTGCGGACGCAATCGTCGCCCTTAAACACCGACGATGATAGGTGTGTTCTATTTAGCGCTTACGAAGAATCAGTTGCGTGAGCGCTTCGGCGAGTTCCTGATGCAGCCAGCGAAACGCCAACGCATCGCCTGACCCAGTGCCCCATGGAGCTCCGCCTTCGCTCTCGGCGATTGGCATATCCCGGTTCGTCGGTTGCGACGCCGGTAGCTGGCGGAAATGTAAATCTTCGCCGATCTGACGAGGGGGAGGGCTCAACCGCCATGAAGCGGCTCTCGCCCGCAACGTCAGTCGTACATCTGGGGTCGACTCCGCTCGGGCAACGGTCACTCACCGGGCTGCATTTTGCGAATCGCCTTGTCGCGCGCGTCCTGCGAATCGACTATTAGGCGATATGCAACGTAATACTTGTAGATGTTGCGTACGTACGTTGTGGTTTCGATGCCGATCTTCTCCGCGACTACGATTTCGACGTTATTGAACCACTTGTCCCGATCGAGCCCGCGTGCCGCGGCTTCCGTGCGCATCTTTGCAATTTTTGCCGCCCCCGCGTTATAGCTTGCGAACGCGAACATTGCACGAGTGGTGTCATCGAAGTGCGCATCCGGAAAGTAGCGTGTCATCAGCCGATCCATGTATTTGGTTCCCGCATGGATGTTCGATTCGGTCACGCCAATGTTGCCAACCGCCATTTCCTTGCCTGTTTTTGGCATCAACTGCATGACTCCGACCGCGCCAACGTGGCTTCGGGCCGACTGGTTCAACTGCGATTCCTGGTAGCCTAGCGCGGCCAGCATCAGCGGGTCGAAGCCATACTGCTTGCCGTACTTCTCGAAGAGGGCAAGTGTTTCGTCGAAACGCTTGTTCTCCGCCGCCCCCGAAGCATCGGTGACCTGCTTGATACGCTTCATGAACTGTGCGAGCCGATAGTCGATGACACCCTGCTTTTTAGCAAACTCGTTATAGAACTCAGTCACCGCAGCCTGCAGCTGAGGACTGTTCTTCCTGATCGCCCAACCGACATAGCCTTCGCTGCGTACTACCAGATCCTCCCTGATGTTGACCCGAGGCAGGACTTGCGCCCACAGCTTTGCTTTCCAGTCATCGACCACCACCATGCGAAGCATTCCCGCGTTCAGCATTTCGAGCGTGTCCTCATCTTCGAGTGCGTCCGGTAGCAGCACTATCTGCATGACCGGCTTGCCTGCTTTCCTGAACCGGTCGTTGAGCGCCGTTAGACTCTCGAAATAACTCGTCGCCTTGCGTACATAGACTTGCTTCCCCGCGAGGTCGTCCAGCTTGGCGATAGCCGGAGCGCCAGGACCGGTCACGATCAGTTCTCTGACCGGCTTGCGGTCACGCGGCGCAACGAAGTCCACAAACTTGCGGCGCTCATCGGTCGCCGTCAGGTTGCCCGCCGAGATATCGCCCAGCCCGGCCTGAAGGTTCGCCAGGAGTTTGTCCCGGGTAGTTGGTATCAGAAGGACTGTGAGCGGGCGTTTTCCGAGGTGGCTGGCGTAGCGCTTGTTGACGTACCGTTCGAAGTCTCGCGCGAACTCAGCGGTCAAGCCACGTTCTCGGCCTTTGTCGTTGAAGTACAAAGTACGGCTGTACGGCACAAGAAAGCGGATCACGCGGCGCTCGAGCATCGCGTCAAAGTCGCCCGTCCATGGTTTGGCCGCGATGTTCATCTGGCGGGTTTTCGCGACAGCACCCGGTGGCGCGGATGCTGGTGCGACAGTGGGCGCACTCGGTCCTGACTCGGCCCGCGCCGGCGGCAGAAGCACCGAGATCCCAATCAGCAGGGCGGCAAAAAAACGGAGTCTCGTCATGACATGCCCTTTCCGTGCGAACGACTATTCGGAATTTGTATGCATTGTCTCAGCGTATTCGCAGTTCTCTTATGAGCAGGTCGCAAGTGATTTTCGACCGCCGGTGATATCGGTTGCAGTTGAGCCCGCGCATCGCATGACGGAACGTGACAGCTGAACGCTGGCACATATGCGTAGCGATTACAATAAGCACGAGCGCTGATGCATCGCCGGCTCCGCGGATCGCGAATTCAAGCGCGTATTCGTGTGGAACCGCAGTCCGGGCCGGTCCACATGATCATTGAAAAGTCGGCCGATTTATTTTTCACTACTTCACGCCGGCGGAAGCGTTGCTGCAGGCGACGAAACGGATGGGTACGCGAGACGTCGGGGCATCAGGGAAGCAAAAAGCGTTGCCTGGCTGACGCAGTGCGCTGGCATGCTGCGTGAGACCACGCAGGCGCAGAATACTCGACTTGAGTGACCGACTGGACGCAAGCTAATAGAGGCCACGTCGTCATCGGCACCTCAGATCGGGGGTGCTTTCCGGCGGACTGTTCGGCTGCAACAAGGCCATTGCGTCGCTTGCCTTGTCGGGAAGGGTTATTGCGAAAAGTCGTTGGCCAGTAACGTCGTTCGCGCTCTCTGTCGTCTCCGTCTGCTCATGCGGTCGGCGACTTATCCCGTCTCTAGTGTCCCGAGTTAGAAATTCGTAGACAAAATCGCTTGACGCTGGCGAGGATGTCGTCGGCCGATTTGGTCCAGT
>NZ_JALQDH010000144.1:0-6089 GCF_023631365.1 Caballeronia sp. INML2
CCGAGAGCAACAAATCAGCACTTGCGAAAGGAGGTAAAAACAAGGATTCTTGATCCCCGTTCGAGCCCCGAAACAGGCGCCTTTCTCTGGCGCCATTACGCCGAAAACACCCGGCTCCTTTACGGCGAAAGGCAACACTGCTGCGATGACGCCGATGCAACTCGCCAATCACTTCGCCGGTGGCAATATCCAGTGCCGCGAACAAGGTACTCATGCCATGGCGCATGTTCACCGGCGCGGCGGTGTGGGTGCTGGTGATCTGACCATCGTCCTGACGGCGTCCGGTCATGTACCCGGAGATCAGCGGCGAGACTATCGGCACGATTCTCGCCGGTGGTACGGTCATCGCCCTTGCCGGTTATGCGACGATCCTGTTGCTCCGTGCGCGCCGCGGCCGGCACGAAGCGGTGGGCGTCAGTGCTGACGACAAGGCCTCGTTCGCGAACAGAAGCGACAAGTGCCAACGCCGCTCGTCTTCCATGCTGTCACCATCTCTCGCCAGAACGCCTCGCCGTGGCGAGGGCGGCGCGCGCGTTCGCAAGCAGCTCGCCCCATCACGTCGTCGTCCATCGCAACACTCCGATCACTACGATGGCGAAACCTTCGCATCGTGCACACGGACACTCAAGACGGGTTGCGCTGACGGATACAACATTTATCCCGACACCTTTCACGACTTCAACGAAAGGATGCGCCGACCGCCGATACCCTCTACGCGGTGTTCCATGCACTAGCCGATGGGGCGACGGTGGACACTACTAGGACGTGCACAGCACGCGACACGAATTGTCAGCCCTCGCGTACGAACTGCACTGCGCGCCGCTGAGCGTGCTGCATGGCGCGCGGTTGCGGCCGCTGCGAGAGCGACCTCGGCTTCAAGATGGTCAAGCGAATCGCGGCGCTCGAATTCGTGCCGACCTTTCCGATCTTGGCGCGGGCGAACGCGGCTAAAGGAGGCCACGAATCTTATGGCTACTGGGTGCCCATCTGGATGGCCCCTCAGATGAAAGCGAACATCGCGATCACGGCGGCGGCCATCACACCGGTTGAAAGCCATCCGAGCATCCGCAGTGGCATGGGCGTGACGAAGGTGCCCATCACCTTCGGGTTTGACGCCATCAGCATCATCAGCACCATGATCGGCACCGCCGCGACGCCATTGATGACGGCGCTCCAAAACAACGCCCTGATCGGGTCGATCGATGTGAAGTCGAGTCCGAGACCCGCGATCGTCGCGAGCGCGATGATGCCGTAGAATCGTTTCGCCAGTTGCGGTTCCAGTGCAAGGCTGTTTGTCCATCGAAAGGTGCCGGCCATCGCGTAAGCTGCAGAGCCGGCCAGCACGGGCAGCGCGAGCAGCCCCGTGCCAATGATGCCGAGGCTGAAGAGGAGGAACGCAAACTGGCCGGCGATTGGTTTCAACGCAGAGGCGGCCTGTGCCGACGTCCGGATGTCAGTGATGTGGTGAGCATGCAGCGTGACTGCAGTAGTGAGCATGATGAAGAACGCAACGAGATTGGAAAACGCCATCCCGATCGACGTATCCAGGCGGATGCGGCTCAGATTTGCTGGACCCTGGGACGGCATTTTGGTGAGCGCCAGCTGTCCCCTCTTCGCGTGCAGTTCCTCAACCTCCTGCGAGGCCTGCCAGAAAAACAGATACGGGCTGATGGTGGTCCCGAATACGGCGACCATGGTCGTGATGTAATCAGCGCTCCACGAGCTGTGCGGAAATACGGTGCGTAGGGCCACGGTCGTCCAGGGGATCTGGACCGCGAAGATCACGCCGACGTAGGCGAACAGTGCCAGGGTGAGCCACTTGAGCACGCGGACGTACCCGCGGTACGGTACGAACACCTGCAACGCGAGCGAAAACACGCCTAATCCGACCGTGTATGCGTGTGTCGGGCCGCCCACGAGCAGATTGACGGCCGCGCCCATGGCCGTCAGATCGGCTGCGATATTGATTGTGTTCGCGACCAATAGGAGGACGACAGTGCCGTACAGCAGCCACCGTGGATAATGACGTCGCAAATTCGTCGCCAGGCCGTGGCCGCTCACCCGACCGATCCTAGCGCTCACGACCTGAATGGCGACCATTAGCGGATACGTCAGCAGGACGGTCCACAGCATGTTGAAGCCGAATTGCGCACCCGCCTGCGAATACGTGGCGATACCGCTCGGGTCGTCGTCCGCTGCCCCGGTGATGAGTCCTGGTCCGAGCTTCGCAAGCCACGAATCGGCCTGACCATCGACCTCGATGTCGACTTTCGTAGACGAAGCCATATCGTGTTCCATCAGTGTGGCGCGACGACTGGACGAGAACTCGCCTTGAACGACGCGCAAGACGGTCAACAACATCCCGCAGCTGCAAGTACTGCCTGTAATCTTGTTTCAGGAATCGCCAACCACCCATGCGGGCGCGACGCGACGGAAGATGGCTAGGTCATTATGCGGACGCCTGGCAAAAAACGGAGGTAACGTGGGAATCCACGCGCTCACGTGATCTTTGTCGCCATCGTGACCGGTGCTCTGGCAACTCCCGCATCAATGCTCGAAACGGCTCCAACAGTCGCCGATGGGATCTTTCCGTGGACAATGTCTTTCTGTTTGCCGCGTTCGGTGCGTAGACGCCGAACGCCCTCAACTTGCCGCCGTGGCATACCGGGGCAGGCTGATTGTGAAAATACAGCCGGTGCCCGGTACGTCGCGCACGCTCAGAGTCCCGTTATTTGCCTCGACGCTTCGCCGCGCGATAGACAGTCCCAGACCGAGCCCGGTTCGGTCCTCCCCGTTCTGGGTGAAAGGCAGGAACATCCGTTCCGCACGGCCAGGCGGAAGACCGCCGCATTGATCCTTCACATCGATCAGAATGCGATCCGACACGGCATACGTGTCCAGCGTCACCTCGCTGTGGAGGTGAGTGAACTTAAAGGCGTTTTGCAGCAAGTTCCCCAATGCTGAGTAAAGCTGGTCACGATCTCCTCTCACGGCGAGTTGGGAATCCACTGCGGAAACCGTCAAAACGCATCCACGAACATGCGCGGCGAGGTTAGCCGCCCGTTTGACTTCCGCAATGAAGTCGGCAGCCGGGAACAGTTGAGATTGCGCAGAGGCGCCGGATGCTGAGCGGACCTCATCCAGAGATTGCGCGATGAGATCGCGCAGTCCGCCCAAGCTTCGTTCCAGTACCGTCCCTGTGGCGCCGGACAGACTCAGATTGCCAGTTTTGGCGGCGGTGAATGCGAGCGTGGCGGTCTGCAGAAGGTTACGTAATTCGTGGGCGAAGAAACCTAGCTTTTCATGCAACTCGATGGCCTGCCGGTCCGCCACGGCAAAATCTCGCTGGTAGCTGAATTCGGTGACCGCATCGGCAATCGCGTTGTCCAGACAGCGATTTAAGGTACGAAACTCGTCAATCTGAAATGGCGCATCCCGCTCGTACGCGAGATCGGTTACCGCCTGGCACAAGTCGCCATAGTCGTGGACGACCTGATCGACCGAATACCCGAGCGTCATCAGTTCCCGTCCATGTCGGGCAGCCGCCTGGCCAATTTCGGATAACGACGCCACGCCGCCCGAAGGCCCCGAAATCCTGCGGCTGTCCATCGGCTCCGATGTCTGTTCCGTCCGCAGAGTCCGGATTAGCTGGTCCAGGAACAGTGGAACGCCGTTTTGGAGTTGCTGGGAGGTCGCTGACCGGGCGGGCCTCTGCGCGACTTTTGCCCGGCACCGTTCGATCAACTCTTCGCGATTGTTAGCCAGAAAAACGTGCATCATGATGCAACCCCTTACGCCGGTCTGCGGCATTCATCGGTGGCCAGTTGTCGTCGCAAGACGCGGTCTGGTGCAACGTGGGTTTTACCCCGTACTGAAACGCTGAATCCACCCCGAGGCAAATGTTTGCAGGCGGAAGTCGGCGTGAACGGCCGATTTACGGGTGCACACGCTCCTATGTCGCATTAGATATCATACGCGCGCTGTCCCGTCCTGGGCGGAACTGGTGGTATCTACGAAGCGCCGACGACGGCACGCGGCGCCCCCGGGTGCCGGTCGGCCACGCGCGACGGCTTCGCACGGCGCGGAGTGATTGTTGCTCTCTCTATGTTCTTCAACGCAACCCTTGGGTGCAAAAGTGGAGCGACAGGAGCAACGTCCCGTGATCCTGCTCGCCGACGATGACGAGCAGACGGCGGGGGCTTGGGCCGCCGTGCTTCGCATGAACGGTTTCGAGGTGGTCTGGACGACTGACGGTGGCTCAGCCTTGTCCTTGGCGCGTATGGCCCGTCCGGACCTGCTGCTGACCGACTGGGACATGCCTGTTATCGATGGCCCCGAACTATGCCGGATTTTCCGGAGCGATCCGGTGCTCGCCAGCGTGCCGATCGTTCTGGCTTCCTCGTTGAGCTTGCCGCCTTTCGGCAGTTCCAACTTACACAATTTGTTCCTTCAGAAGCCTGTCGATGCCGTTGCATTGTTGACCGCCATAACCACGCTTGCGGTTGTTGTTGCTAGTGCAGGTGAGATGACGCAAGTAGATCCAAAACCCGATGAAGGATCCGGGGACCAACAGTAGTCAGACAAAGCCGACGTATTGAAGATTCACCCGAACCGACGGCGTCCGTGCCGCAAAGCGCCCAGATGCGCGACACGCAGCTTCGAGTTGTGTTCGATCGGTATCGGCGAGCGTGCGGCTCGCGAGCAATCTGTCGCAGTCAGAGAGTGCATATCCAGCTTTCACTCGAGGAACACATTGAACGCCCTGTACGTCGCGACACATTCGGCCAATGGGCATGGCTGTCGCGCTTCACGGACACCAGGACCATGTTCGAAAACTACCGCAAGGAAGCCGAGCGACTCCTGCTCTGGTCCGTCGTAGTGCTCGACAAACCGCTTTCCTTCCTCACGCGCGAGGACTGCCTGCGTTATTGACACTTCCTGGCTGATCCGCAACGGGTGGCAACCTGGGTCGCGGCCGTCGGGCGCAAACACGCGCGCAGCAATGCGCGCTGGCGTCGGTTCTATGGCCCGCTGTCGCCCGCCAGTCAGCGCCAGGCAATCGTGTTCTGAAGGCATTGTTTTCGTGGCTGGCACGTGGGCTATCTAGCCGGTAACCCGCTCTCACCTTCTCGACAGCGTGCCTGGCATCCCGCCCGCGCATTACCCGCTATCTCGAGCAGGAGGTCAAGGCCACCATCGCCGCGATGCCTAGGGACACTGAGCGCGAAATCGCGCACGTCTACCGCGTGCGATGGCTCTTCACCCTGCTCTATCTCGGTGGCCTGCGCATCGCGGAAGTCGCTGCCAATACGATGGGCCAGTCCTGAGCGCGCTCCCCTCGCCAGATGAAGATACGCCACTCATCCTGCCGATTGGCGCCACGGCAGCCTATCGGAGCGCCACGGCCTACTCGCGTTTGACCCGCGCCGCTTTAAACGCGATCGTCAAACACGTGTTTCGAGCGCTGCGGGGAGACTTCGCGAGCACGACCCGTCCTCCGCCGCACGCGCTGACCTGCTGGACAAACCTCCGCTCACTGGCTGCGACACAGCGCGGGATCACATATGGCGGATCAGCAAGTCGATCTGCGACCCGTGCGCGACAACCTCGGACACGCATCGCTGACGACGACATGCCTGTACCTCCATTTCGATGATGATCGACGCAGTGTTGTAAGCAACCGAGCGACACGTCTCCCGAATGGTGCGACGCATGTCTAAATCGCTCGACCCTGCAATACGATTAACTCGCCATGGAAGCGTTCGACCTTTTAAAGCACGGATTCCGGCTGACCGACGTGACGTGACCGTCGTCCTGGCGGGCAAGAGCTGGAGGCCTTTTTCTGGCTGCCGACCGATGTGGAGGCCAAGTATGCTGAAGACTTTCACGACGGCGCTGACCGTATTTACGCCGTCGCTCATCGCAGGCTGCTTGCGCCCCCCCGGCGCGCCCAGAACTGACAAACGGCTCACTTCCCGAAGCTGATGAGAGCGGTGAAAGCAATCGCATTGCGGGCGTGAATGACGGCGCAACTTCTCGGGTCGCACACTTAGCCGATGGTCGGGTTCACAACCGAGATGGTCGGGCCT
>NZ_JALQDH010000145.1:0-5372 GCF_023631365.1 Caballeronia sp. INML2
GTGCGGTCTGGTTCTTCGGGGCTGGATATAGCGAAAGTATCAAGAGTCTCACACGAAGTATCAGAGGAAGGTTTTTCCATCTTTGGATGGAGTAAATCATCGTCAGTACGTTGAGTGAGCGACCGGGTTCATGGAACCCGAAAACAGTAACAGGAATTGAACTGAAGAGTTTGATCCTGGCTCAGATTGAACGCTGGCGGCATGCCTTACACATGCAAGTCGAACGGCAGCACGGGGGCAACCCTGGTGGCGAGTGGCGAACGGGTGAGTAATACATCGGAACGTGTCCTGTAGTGGGGGATAGCCCGGCGAAAGCCGGATTAATACCGCATACGATCTACGGAAGAAAGCGGGGGATCTTCGGACCTCGCGCTGCAGGGGCGGCCGATGGCAGATTAGCTAGTTGGTGGGGTAAAGGCCTACCAAGGCGACGATCTGTAGCTGGTCTGAGAGGACGACCAGCCACACTGGGACTGAGACACGGCCCAGACTCCTACGGGAGGCAGCAGTGGGGAATTTTGGACAATGGGGGCAACCCTGATCCAGCAATGCCGCGTGTGTGAAGAAGGCCTTCGGGTTGTAAAGCACTTTTGTCCGGAAAGAAAACCATCGCCCTAATATGGTGGTGGGATGACGGTACCGGAAGAATAAGCACCGGCTAACTACGTGCCAGCAGCCGCGGTAATACGTAGGGTGCGAGCGTTAATCGGAATTACTGGGCGTAAAGCGTGCGCAGGCGGTCTGTTAAGACCGATGTGAAATCCCCGGGCTTAACCTGGGAACTGCATTGGTGACTGGCAGGCTTTGAGTGTGGCAGAGGGAGGTAGAATTCCACGTGTAGCAGTGAAATGCGTAGAGATGTGGAGGAATACCGATGGCGAAGGCAGCCTCCTGGGCCAACACTGACGCTCATGCACGAAAGCGTGGGGAGCAAACAGGATTAGATACCCTGGTAGTCCACGCCCTAAACGATGTCAACTAGTTGTTGGGGATTCATTTCCTTAGTAACGTAGCTAACGCGTGAAGTTGACCGCCTGGGGAGTACGGTCGCAAGATTAAAACTCAAAGGAATTGACGGGGACCCGCACAAGCGGTGGATGATGTGGATTAATTCGATGCAACGCGAAAAACCTTACCTACCCTTGACATGGTCGGAATCCTGCTGAGAGGCGGGAGTGCTCGAAAGAGAACCGGCGCACAGGTGCTGCATGGCTGTCGTCAGCTCGTGTCGTGAGATGTTGGGTTAAGTCCCGCAACGAGCGCAACCCTTGTCCTTAGTTGCTACGCAAGAGCACTCTAAGGAGACTGCCGGTGACAAACCGGAGGAAGGTGGGGATGACGTCAAGTCCTCATGGCCCTTATGGGTAGGGCTTCACACGTCATACAATGGTCGGAACAGAGGGTTGCCAAGCCGCGAGGCGGAGCCAATCCCAGAAAACCGATCGTAGTCCGGATCGCAGTCTGCAACTCGACTGCGTGAAGCTGGAATCGCTAGTAATCGCGGATCAGCATGCCGCGGTGAATACGTTCCCGGGTCTTGTACACACCGCCCGTCACACCATGGGAGTGGGTTTTACCAGAAGTGGCTAGTCTAACCGCAAGGAGGACGGTCACCACGGTAGGATTCATGACTGGGGTGAAGTCGTAACAAGGTAGCCGTATCGGAAGGTGCGGCTGGATCACCTCCTTTCTCGAGCTTCGCACGAAGATATTAAGCGCTCACGCTTATCGGCTGTTGTTTAAGACAGGCTAAGGGTCTGTAGCTCAGTCGGTTAGAGCACCGTCTTGATAAGGCGGGGGTCGTTGGTTCGAATCCAACCAGACCCACCACGAGTCGAGATGCATGACTGGGGGATTAGCTCAGCTGGGAGAGCACCTGCTTTGCAAGCAGGGGGTCGTCGGTTCGATCCCGTCATCCTCCACCAATCTTCAATGCCTAGCGTTCAAGCAGTTGAGCGTTAAGCATTGGCGATTGATAGCCAGTTGATGCCGCAAGCAGGGCAGTACGCTTGTAGGCTAAACGTTCTTTAACAATCTGGAAGAAGTAGTAAAGAGAATCTTCGAAAGCACTTAGAGATGGGTGTGAGTAGGGATTCAGGGTAGTGATTGTATCGAGTATGAAAAAGTGATCGAGAGATCGCTTTGGAATACGGCACAACGCGAATACTCAGCCTATGACGTGGTGAATGCGAAGCAGACACACTCGTTATAGGGTCAAGCGAACAAGTGCATGTGGTGGATGCCTTGGCGATCACAGGCGATGAAGGACGCGGTAGCCTGCGAAAAGCGGTGGGGAGCTGGCAAACGAGCTTTGATCCACCGATATCCGAATGGGGAAACCCACTCCTTATGGAGTACCCATGACTGAATCCATAGGTCATGTGGGGCGAACGCGGTGAACTGAAACATCTAAGTAACCGCAGGAACAGAAATCAACCGAGATTCCCAAAGTAGTGGCGAGCGAAATGGGATCAGCCTGTACTCTTTATCTTCGTGGTTAGCTGAACGCTCTGGAAAGTGCGGCCATAGCAGGTGATAGCCCTGTAAGCGAAAACCGTGAGGAAGAACTAGGGGTACGAGAAGTAGGGCGGGACACGTGAAATCCTGTCTGAAGATGGGGGGACCATCCTCCAAGGCTAAATACTCGTGATCGACCGATAGTGAACCAGTACCGTGAGGGAAAGGCGAAAAGAACCCCGGGAGGGGAGTGAAATAGATCCTGAAACCGCATGCATACAAACAGTCGGAGCCTCGCAAGGGGTGACGGCGTACCTTTTGTATAATGGGTCAGCGACTTACGTTCAGTAGCGAGCTTAACTGATTAAGGCAGGCGTAGCGAAAGCGAGTCCGAACAGGGCGATCAGTTGCTGGGCGTAGACCCGAAACCAAGTGATCTATCCATGGCCAGGTTGAAGGTGCGGTAACACGTACTGGAGGACCGAACCCACTAACGTTGAAAAGTTAGGGGATGAGCTGTGGATAGGGGTGAAAGGCTAAACAAACTTGGAAATAGCTGGTTCTCTCCGAAAACTATTTAGGTAGTGCCTCGTGTATCACCTTCGGGGGTAGAGCACTGTCATGGTTGTGGGGTCCATTGCGGATTACTACGCCATAGCAAACTCCGAATACCGAAGAGTGCAATCACGGGAGACAGACATCGGGTGCTAACGTCCGGTGTCAAGAGGGAAACAACCCAGACCGCCAGCTAAGGTCCCAAAGATTGGCTAAGTGGGAAACGAAGTGGGAAGGCTAAAACAGTCAGGAGGTTGGCTTAGAAGCAGCCACCCTTTAAAGAAAGCGTAATAGCTCACTGATCGAGTCGTCCTGCGCGGAAGATGTAACGGGGCTCAAGCCAGTCACCGAAGCTGCGGATGCGTACGCAAGTACGTGTGGTAGGAGAGCGTTCCGTAAGCCTGCGAAGGTGCGTTGAAAAGCGTGCTGGAGGTATCGGAAGTGCGAATGCTGACATGAGTAGCGATAAAGGGGGTGAAAAGCCCCCTCGCCGTAAGCCCAAGGTTTCCTACGCAACGTTCATCGGCGTAGGGTGAGTCGGCCCCTAAGGCGAGGCAGAAATGCGTAGCTGATGGGAAGCAGGTCAATATTCCTGCACCATTGTTAGATGCGATGGGGGGACGGATCGCGGAAGGTTGTCCGGGTGTTGGACGTCCCGGTCGCTGCATTGGAGAAGGTGCTTAGGCAAATCCGGGCACAGAATTCAAGGGTGTGGCGCGAGCTTCTTCGGAAGCGAAGCAATTGGAAGTGGTTCCAAGAAAAGCCTCTAAGCTTCAGTCTAACGATGACCGTACCGCAAACCGACACAGGTGGGCGAGATGAGTATTCTAAGGCGCTTGAGAGAACTCGGGAGAAGGAACTCGGCAAATTGGTACCGTAACTTCGGGATAAGGTACGCCTCTGTAGCTTGACCAGCCTGCGCTGGAAGGGTGAAGAGGTTGCAATAAACTGGTGGCTGCGACTGTTTAATAAAAACACAGCACTCTGCAAACACGAAAGTGGACGTATAGGGTGTGACGCCTGCCCGGTGCCGGAAGATTAAATGATGGGGTGCAAGCTCTTGATTGAAGTCCCGGTAAACGGCGGCCGTAACTATAACGGTCCTAAGGTAGCGAAATTCCTTGTCGGGTAAGTTCCGACCTGCACGAATGGCGTAACGATGGCCACACTGTCTCCTCCCGAGACTCAGCGAAGTTGAAGTGTTTGTGATGATGCAATCTCCCCGCGGCTAGACGGAAAGACCCCATGAACCTTTACTGTAGCTTTGCATTGGACTTTGAACCGATCTGTGTAGGATAGGTGGGAGGCTATGAAACCGGAACGCTAGTTTCGGTGGAGCCGTCCTTGAAATACCACCCTGGTTTGTTTGAGGTTCTAACCTTGGTCCGTGATCCGGATCGGGGACAGTGCATGGTAGGCAGTTTGACTGGGGCGGTCTCCTCCCAAAGTGTAACGGAGGAGTACGAAGGTACGCTAGGTACGGTCGGAAATCGTGCTGATAGTGCAATGGCATAAGCGTGCTTAACTGCGAGACCGACAAGTCGAGCAGGTGCGAAAGCAGGTCATAGTGATCCGGTGGTTCTGTATGGAAGGGCCATCGCTCAACGGATAAAAGGTACTCTGGGGATAACAGGCTGATACCGCCCAAGAGTTCATATCGACGGCGGTGTTTGGCACCTCGATGTCGGCTCATCTCATCCTGGGGCTGTAGCCGGTCCCAAGGGTATGGCTGTTCGCCATTTAAAGAGGTACGTGAGCTGGGTTTAAAACGTCGTGAGACAGTTTGGTCCCTATCTGCCGTGGGCGTTGGATATTTGAAGGGGGCTGCTCCTAGTACGAGAGGACCGGAGTGGACGAACCTCTGGTGTACCGGTTGTCACGCCAGTGGCATCGCCGGGTAGCTATGTTCGGAAGAGATAACCGCTGAAAGCATCTAAGCGGGAAACTCGCCTTAAGATGAGATATCCCCGGGGCTTCGAGCCCCTTGAAGGGTCGTTCCAGACCAGGACGTTGATAGGTCAGGTGTGTAAGTGCAGTAATGCATTGAGCTAACTGATACTAATTGCCCGTAAGGCTTGATCCTATAACCAGTGTGTTTGTGCGCGCCCCGCGCGCCACCACTGGCGAGTCACGCGTGTGCGACAATCGCCACCCAATTCTTTACCGCTTCTTCCCAGATTGGTTGTGTTGAGCACCTCAACCCAACAACAAGTCATGCCTGATGACCATAGCGAGTCGGTCCCACCCCTTCCCATCCCGAACAGGACCGTGAAACGACTCCACGCCGATGATAGTGCGGATACCCGTGTGAAAGTAGGTAATCGTCAGGCTCCTCATGCGATAAACAAAAACCCCACCCC
>NZ_JALQDH010000146.1:0-5160 GCF_023631365.1 Caballeronia sp. INML2
GCGTCAAGCAGCGCGGCCGGTCAGCGACAACTATTTTGGCCGGTCAACGGGGTGGTTGTCGTTGGGTATCAGGTCATATTTAGCGTGCTCCTCCTTCGTAGTTGTCGTTGCGTGATGGTGTAGTTGACGCTCACCGCTGCTGCGTAACGTTGCCGTCGTCAGGCGACTGGCCACTAAACGGGTTGGCAGGGTTGTCGTCGTGTAATTGACGCCGCCGCGCGTTCTGTTTATCGCCGGCCTGGCGGCGGCGGTAGCTTGGAACGTTGAGCTCGAAGATCGTCGAGTGATGCACAAGACGGTCGATAGCGGCGACCGTCATGCCGGGGTCAGGGAACACGTCATTCCAACCCGAGAACGGCTGATTGGCCGTTATTAGAAGACTTTTACGCTCGTACCTCTCGGCAATCAGTTCGAACAGCACGCTGGTCTCGGCTTGGTCCTTGCGAGCGTACGACAGGTCATCGAGGGCGATGAGGTCGAAGCGGTCGAGCTTGGCCAGTGCTGAAGGCAACTGCAAGCTCTGGCGTGCTGCCTGCAGCTTCTGGACGAGTTCGCTGGTGCGCGTGAACAGCACGCGGTATCCGGCATCGATCAGGGCGTGCCCGATGGCCGAACCTAGATGGCTTTTTCCGACCCCCGGCGAACCCACTACACACTGCCCATCATCATTGCGATGGTGTGATCATCCTCTATCCGTTTCACCCTCGCTGCGGTGAACGAATAACCGTCGTCGGGATGAACAATTACCGGGGCGAGTCGTATCTGACTATCCGGCAGCCCGATGGCACTCTGACGCATCTTCCGCCGTGGATGGCAGGCGAGGATGCTGCCCGCATGTCTGTCGTGGTCCAGCCGGAATTGCCTCATGCAGTGCTGATCGAACTTCTGCGCCTGGTCGACACGGCGTTATCGTGCTTTGCGGCGGTAACACCTGAGGGAGGCAAAGATGCGCAACCAGATGACGAGGCAAAAGGATCTGTTCGAGGAAACTGTGCCGGAGGCGTTAGTATCAGAGGAGATGCAAGCCGAGTTGGTGACGCAACTGGCGCTGCTGATGTTCGCGTTGATCGACGTCATCGAAGCGGAGGCGCGTGATGAGCAAGATCGGCGCTGAACACCTTTCCCGTCGTGCATACGTGTACGTCCGTCAGTCAACGTTGGATCAGGTCCACCACAATCGCGAGAGCCAGTTGCGCCAATACGGGCTTGCCGATCGCGCACGCGGACTTGGCTGGCCAGATGCGACGGTTATCGATGACGACCTGGGTCGCTCCGGCTCTGGCAATCATCGTCCCGGATTCGAGCGCCTATTGGTGGCACTTTGCAGCGGCGAAGTGGGTGCCGTATTCTGCATCGAAGCCTCGCGTCTTGCGCGCAACGGTCGTGACTGGCACACGCTTCTGGAATTCTGCCGTCTTGTAGGATGCCTCCTGATTGACGAAGATGGAATCTACGATCCGAGACAGCCTAACGATCGCCTCCTGTTAGGCATGAAGGGCACGCTTTCCGAGATGGAGCTTTCGACGTTTCGCCAACGATCACAGGCGGCTCTTGATCAGAAAGCCAAACGCGGTGAACTGTTCACGTCGGTGCCAATCGGTTATGTGCGTGCACAAGGAAATCGTATCGAGAAGGATCCTGATACCCGCGTCCGGGAAGCGCTCGATCTCGCGTTCCGGAAGTTTCGTGAGTTTGGTAGCGTCAGGCAGGTCCTCCTATGGATTCGACAGGAATGCATTGAACTACCCGCGGTGAACTACGGCCCGGACGGTCGCCACATTGTATGGAAGCTTCCCGTCTATAACACCCTTCTGCACATCCTGACGAATCCGACTTATGGCGGCGCATACGCGTTTGGCAAGACCCGGACTATTGCTCGCATTGTGAACGGACGCAAGCGAGTGTTTGCGGGCAACCCCCTTCAGCGCGAGGAATGGCAAGCCTTGATCATCGAGCACCACGCGGGCTACATTAGCTGGGACGAATACGAGGCGAACCGCAAATTGATTACCAATAACGCGAACATGAAGGGCAGCATGGTCCGCGGCGCTGTCAAGCGCGGGAGCTCGCTTCTGGCGGGACTGCTTCGTTGCGGTCACTGCGGGCGCAAGCTGCACGTTGCGTATTCCGGCACCAAAGGCACCGTCGCGCGGTACAACTGTCAGGGCAGCATGATCAATCATGGTGGCCCTCGCTGCATTTCGTTTGGTGCGGTTCGTGTTGATCAACGCGTTACTGAAGAAGTTTTGCGCCAACTTCAACCGTTAGGTATTCGTGCATCACTCGAGGCCATTGAACGTGCACGAACAGAGCAGGACGAACGCGTGCGGCACAAGGAGCTGGCGCTTGAACAGGCGCGGTATGAAGCTGCGCGAGCACGTCGGCAATACGATGCGATTGATCCTGAGAACCGGCTGGTTGCCGCAGAACTTGAGCGACGGTGGAATGAAACGCTGAAGACGCAGGCGCAAATACAGACCGAGCTCGACCTCCTGCGCGAACAGTCATCGAGGGCGCTGAGTGCGGGCGCGCGTGATGAACTTCTGCGACTCGGTGAAGACCTGCCGCGGCTATGGCACCACCCGGCCAGTTCGGTCGAGATCAAGAAACGCATTCTTAGGACGGTCGTCAAGGAGATCGTTGCCACAAAGCAGGACGACACGATTCGTGCACTCGTGCATTGGCAAGGAGGCGATCACACCGAGATCGTGTTCGAGAAGAACCACACAGGTGAGCATCGCTGGGCCACCGATGTCGCAACGATAGACATCGTTCGCGCGTTGGCGAGAACGTTGGCAGATCAAGGCGTAGCAGCGGTCATCAATCGACTGGGCAAACGAACGGCGAAGGGCCACACCTGGACCGCTGCGCGAATCTGCACGCTGCGGAAGGACCATCGAATCCCTGCATATCGCGAGGGCGAACGGCAGGAGCGCCGCGAACTGACGGTTACAGAAGTAGCTACCCTGCTGGGTATCAGTGCGCCAACCGTCATCCGCCTGATTCGAGTCGGGAGGCTGCCGGCGTCACAGGCTTGTCTGGGTGCACCATGGATCATCCAGCAAGTGGACGTCGACAATTATCTGGCGCGACGAGCTGCGGACCGTCCGCAATCAGATAACTCAAATCAATTATCCATTGATCTTCAATGACATAGGGAGGTGAGCATTATGTCTCGTGCCCGGGTGGCCCGAACAGAAGGACCGTGGCGCCTTTTTCCAGCCATGACTCGCCGGTGGCCAGCGCCGTGACATGGGCCTTCGAGACCATTGGCACGGCGCTGAAGTCGAAGGTGGCGAGCGTCTTGGTCGGGTCCAGATGCGATTCGGTACGATGCCGCTCGATGCGTCGTTTGGCGCGCTCAGCCAGCTCGTGCTCAAGCAGCGCGCCAAGCAGTCGCGTGGCCTGCCAGCCTTCCTTAACCGAGCGCTCGGCGAACTCGGGCCACAACCTGCCGATCGTTGGCAAGCGCAGCTCGTTGAGCATCAAGGCCAGGCGGCCACCATCATGGGCGGGCGCGTTCATGCTGCCACCTCCTCGAGCAGTTCGTCATAGACGGCAACGGGCGGCATCTGAACTTCCACTTCAGGGCACGAGGCCTCACGGGGTGCGTACTGCTCACGCAGCGCCTTGAGATCAGGCAGCTTGCCGGCTTCCAGCAACACGTCAAGCTCTCCGGCCAGTACGACCTCCACGCCGTGAAGGCCTGCGAGTTCAAGCAGGCCAACCATCGTCTTGCATGCTTCGCGTTGCGACAGGCGGGCATCGAGTTTGTTCCCAGGTCCGACGGTAGGCCTCACGCGGGAACAGTGCGTCACGAAACGCGAGCCCCTTGAATGCCTGTGGTTTGCGCTTCAGGGAGCCAATGAAGTGGCGGTAATCAAGCGCGTGACGGTTGTCGTTTGCACGGGAACCCCGTGCGGTGCTGTGCACCAGCACGCCGGACAGGTAACAGTCGAGCCGGTCGCCGTAGACGCGCACCTTCAGCCGGTGACCTATCAGGCGCGACGGCGCACTGTAGAGGATGCCGCGCACCGTGAACGTGCTGCAGCGGGTCACAGGCGCTTCTTCCTCGACGAAGTCGGTGGTACGGTACTCCGGCAGATCCTAAAGCTGCTGGCGCTCGATCCGGAACGCGGCGGCGTTGCGCCGGTTTCGACGCATCACCTGCTCGCGGATGAATTCATCGTAGGCAGCACGATCAGCGAAATCGCGATGGCCACGCAGCATCAAGGCCTGACCGACCCCGTCCTTCAGATACCGGTGCGAGGATTCGACACTCCCGTTCTCGTGACCCAGACCGCGATTGTTGCGCGTGCCCTGCATGTCGTAATGCTCGAGCAGCGCCTTGTAACGGGTCGTGAAGTCTTCCTTCTCGCTCAGGTTCTTGAAGGCGGCTGACAGGCTGTCGGTGCGATGCTCACGCGGGCAACCTCCCGCCTGCCATAGAGCGTTCTGTAAACCGGTGGCGAGAGCTTCAAAGCTCTCGCCACCCTCAACCACGCAGGCATATTCCCAACGCGAGAATGCCAGCACGAAGTGATACAGCCGGTGTTCGAACGGAGCGCCGCCAATCGTCACGCACAGCTTGCTCATATCGGTGAAGTCAGACAGCCCGCGCACGCCGGGTTGATGCTCCTGAGGGAAGAAGATCTCCTGGCTGGGACCTTCGAGCGCCCGCCATTGAGAAATGCGTCGTTCCAGCGTGCGACGCATGCTGTCGGAATAGCAGCCCGGGTGATCATCCTGCAGCTTGCGCAGGATCGTGATGCCCATCAGATGGGGGGCGTTGCGCAGTAAGGGCACGACTTCGCTGTCCCAGACATCGGCGAACGGATCGGGACGGGTGCGCCAGGAGCGCCGGGGCTTCTGGGACGGCAACGTCGCGTCACGCTCGATGCGGCGTGCGCTGCGCACGCTTATTCCTGCCTTGGCGGCCGCAACTTCCTGCGAATGGTGTTTGCGCTTGTTCATGTAGAGGCGAACCTGTTGGTCGGTGATGCGGGTTCCAGACATGTACTGACCGCTTCTTCTTTAAGAATCGATCAGCCATCCTATTGCCCCGCCGACGCGGCGCCGCCGGTGGTTCGTCGTCTCCGGCGGCTACGCCGCCTCCGACTCCTCACCACCGGCCAAAACAAACGTCAACGACCGGCCAAG
>NZ_JALQDH010000147.1:0-4795 GCF_023631365.1 Caballeronia sp. INML2
GGTGACCATGCACGCCATACTTGCGATGCCTGACCCCGAGCGGGACGTCGTGTTGCGGCAAACGGTCCAGTCGCGGCCTGCCACGCCTGCGCCGGCTCATTGAGCGAACGGGTGGGGCTTGTGATCGCCATTGCCTACCATACTCTTTGCTCGGTGTGACGCGCCGAATGTGATGGCGAACGTGAGAGAACGATCACGAGCGATGTCCTGCAGTGGACACGGCATCCAATGTGAAGGCCCCCTCGGGCGACGTTCACGGCTATGCGTTTCGTCCTGCGGTTGTGAAGAATCTCACCTGCCGTCAGGCGCGCTATCCCGACACATCGCGACGCCGCACGACTGGTAAAAGGTGCAAGCTCAGCAGGTCACGGCCGCCGCGAGCCCATGTTCGCAGTCTACGATCGCGCCCTACGGACGAGCGATCGCGCTCAGTGCTGTTCGACGTAGTCGTCGACTGCACTGCCCACGGTAGGATGAAATCGCTCGTCACCGACGATGTCCAACATTTCGAAACGTTTGAGCTTGTCGCGCACCGGGTCTTTCATTTCGGCGAAGTGCAACGCAATTTCGCGCTCGTCCAGTATTAGAATCAGTTCCCGTAACATGTCGGCTGAGGTGACGTCGATACTGGTTACGGGTTCAGCGGCCACTACGATCCTGCGCACGGGCGTCGATGACTCATCGACGGCTTTTAGCAGGCATTCCTGGAAAAGCTCGGCATTTGCGAAGAACAACGGCGCATCCCAGCGAAACAGCAGCAGCCCCGGAATCCGCGTGGCATGTGGATAGCGCTTGATGTCATGGTAGCCGCGCAGATCTTCCACGCGCCCGAGAATGGCGTAATGGGGACGCCAACCGTCCCAGAGAAACTCGATGACCGCGATCGCGATTGCAATGCAGATACCGGGAATCGCACCGAAAACGGCGACGCCCGCGAAGCAGACAACGGAGAGCCAGAACTCCCATTGCTGAATTCGGTAGATGCGCTTGAGATCCGTAAATTCGAACAGGCCGAGGGCGGCGGCAATGACGACAGCGGCCAGTGCGCTATTGGGCAGATACCGCATCAGATTTGGTGCGGCCATCAGGAGCACCGCAACCGCCACCGCGCCGACCACGCCCGTCACCTGCGTTCTGGCGCCCGCTGCTTCGGCCACGGGTGTGCGCGAAGAACTGCTGCTGATCGGAAAACCCTGAAAAAAACCGGCCGCCAGATTGGCCGCCCCCAAACCAACCATCTCCTGGTTTGGATCCACGCGCATATGAAAACGCGCAGCGAAGGTTCGTGACAACACGCTGGTATCGGCAAACGAGATCAGCGCGACCGCGCAGCCGCCCAGCAGAATCCTGACGAGATCGGCGTCACCGACCCATGGTAATGCGAACGATGGAAGGCCTTGCGGGATTTTGCCGAGTACCTTAACGCCGACGCTGTCCAACCCGAATGCAATGACACTTAGGGTTGCGAGGACGACGGCGATCAAGATGCCCGGCACCTTCTCAAAACGCTTGAGCAACAAAATCAGCACAAGGCTTCCTGCGCCGACGGCGAAGCTGTACCAGTTGGCCTTGCCCGCACCGATGGCCGTTCCAAGCGCCAGCAGATCGCGCAGCGGCCCGCGATCATCAAACGAGATGGCAAAAAGTTTCGGCAACTGGCTGATCAGGACAGTCAGCGCAATGCCGTTCATGTAGCCGTAACGGATGGGCTTGGAGAGCAGTTCCGTGATGAAGCCGAGCCGAAGAAGTCCCATTACGACGCAGAACAGCCCAGAGACGATCGCCATCATGCTGGCCGTCGCTACCGCGCGCGAAGGGTCGCTGCCCGCGGTAGCGATAACGACGGCAAGGATTGGCGCGGCGAGTGCAGAGTCCGGACCGAGCACCAGAATCCGGCTGGGACCAAAGACCGCATACGCCAGCAACGGAACAATCGTCGCGTAAAGGCCATAGACGCCTGGAACGCCTGAGGCCTCGGCATATGCGATGCCGACGGGGACCAGCATCGTGGTGATTACCAGTCCGGCAGCCAGATCGTTGGGCAGCCAGCTAACCCGATACGTCTTGAGCATCGCCAGGCCTGGCAGCCAACGCGACCATCGCGTTGCGCCGACGGCAGCCTGTCCACCTTCATGAATAGGACGGTCGGATTGCATTTTTCGGATGGTCGTGGTCGAAAGAGTAGCGATTGGGAGTGTGCTGCACTGGCGTTCGAAGTGTCGATGAAAAAACCGAGCTCATCGCGCATCCCTCGGCAACTGAGGTTTCCGACGTCGCCATCCTCGAAGCAGCTGGTGTCAAACGCGTGCGGGCCAGCAGTATCGAGAAAGTTACGTGTGCCGAAGCGGCCTGAATTCCTCGCAGACCAGTTTCTCACGGAAAGTCCGTAGTCGTCAGGCTAGACCGCGGGTTCTAGCAGACACCTCTATAGCAGGCCTTCGTTGAACTTCATCGCGCTCGTGCAGCAAGTCGCGAGGTCATCCGCTCAGCCATCGCGCGATCGATGACTTTGAATGAGCGGCTCGCGCGTTCATAGGCGTACATGTCACCGGTTGCGATGTCGAACCACCAACCGCTCAGTACCAGTGCCCCAGCGGTGACCTCCTGGCGGACAATGGGGTACGTCATCAGATGCTCAATCTGCACGAGCACATTGAGTTGTGACAATTGATCATGAGGTTTCAATCCGTCATCAAGCGGTCCTTCTTGTTCGAGCCGAAACGCCGCGTTGCTTGCGTGGTACAGCCATTTGTCAAGGTTCGGCGCCTTAAGCTTGGCGCTTCGTGTATGCACGGCTTTCATTGCACCGCACTCGGAATGTCCACACACGACAATGTTCGCCACTTTCAACACAAGCAGCGCGTATTCAATTGCGCTTGCCTCAGAAAGATCGCCGGTGGATATCCCATCCGGAGTGGCCGGTGGTATGAGATTGCCGACGTTGCGCATGATGAACAAATCGCCCGGATGGGTCGAGGCAAGCAGGTCCGGCACAACCCGGCTGTCGGAGCACGTGATAAAGAGCGCATCAGGTGTCTGTGCAAGCGCCAGTTTGCTGAACTGCTCCGCGTATTTCGGCAGCATTTTCTCCCGAAATTCGACGATGCCCATTATGAGTTTCCGCATGATTTGCCTCCGAGAGGGCTCGTTATATGCTGTCGGGTCTGTCGAACCTAGAGTACCCGCGAAGGCTGGGGTTCATGGGCTTTAGACCTATTTTCTTCTTCGGTATTCCTGTCTGTTGATCGCCACATACGAAGAGATCATTGAAATGAATACGCCAAAAAATACATAGCCTGTCAACGCTTCAGTGGCAGCAACCATCCGGCCATCGAGCGTGGGCCGGTAATCTCCGTATCCAAGGGTGGTGAAAGTGATGATGCTGAAATATAAGCAACTCTCGCGATCGTGGACAACGGTCGATGACACATCAAGGATACCTAACTTCATGTAAATATCGCTGTAGGTCCACACTGCAATACATAACAAGATGCCCAACGCAGTGAGCTGCACGACGAGGAACATTCGGCGAGCTGTCACCACGAGCAGCGTGGCAAGGGCGAACATCGTCACTCCATCGACGATGGCGTCAGAGCGCGGTGACAATATCGAGTACGACAGATGAACTAGGTAATAGCCTGCGGCTAAAGGTAAGAATATCGTCGCCATGCCGCGCATGACCCCTCGAACGTCCATTTCTGACAATCGAAAATTCACGGCACCTCCTACAGTAACGCCTAAGGTGCCGGCGGGAGCACCCCTTGGTAAGGCCATTGTCTGACAATCCGAAGGGCCACTCGACGTTCGGCGTGACATCTGGAGAGGGTGCAGCGCGAAGCCATTCTCGTATGTGTCCTCCCAGACATTCTATAGCTGGGTTTGGCGTCGTTGAGGTATTTTATGTGGTGCCCCGGCCGCTGGCATTGGATCGCCTGGCAAGCATCGCAGGCTTCGGCTACGGGCTGGCGTACCTGCTTCGGCGGCTTGGTCGCTGCGGTAGGGGCCATACCCAACTGCCGCAAGGGCATGAAGAGGTTCGTCGTTTTGCTTTCGAACTGCACGATGGGAGTGAATCGCTGCCGGTCCGCGAATCTGTTCCGCTGCGCACTGCTCGTGTTGTGGTCAAACATCTCCGAGATGGCAGCGCGTTGATTCAGATGTTTCGAGCCATCGTCAATCGAGAGCCGGCGGAGTACGATAATTCGGTCGGACAGAGCTTCGAAGATGATTTCATCGAGAATGATCCGAGCGATCGCGTCGATAACTCGCCGGGATGGCAGAACGCCGATCGCTGAGCGCTGACGTAAAAGACAATCCGACCGCGTCGGCCGCACCTGGCCGCCATGAAGGGACGATCGCGACTTGTCACCGCCCGGACAAGGTGGGCACGCTCCACAAAAGGCGCTCGCGCGGTCCGCGAATGCTCAATTCGATCTGATTCTGTCGGACATTGCGATGCCTGTCATGAGCGGCTACGAGCTGATTGAGGCACTTCGCAAGCAGCCTAATATGGCTAAGGTTCCTGCCATAGCACTGACAGCGTCCGGGCGTGACCAGGATGCCGCGCGGGCGTTGCGTGCCGGCTTCGATGCGCATATCGGAAAACCGGTAACGTTGAGCGCGTTACTGGGTGTCCTCGGAACGAATGTGCCGGGGACACGGAATGACCGTTGAACTATAAAATGCGGCCATCCGGATCGCAGGGCGGCGACCGGCAGCAACGGGTCGAGGCTGTGCGAAAACAAGTGAGGCATCTCGGCGAGGCAGACGGACGGACCTGGTCAATCGACGAGCG
>NZ_JALQDH010000148.1:0-4678 GCF_023631365.1 Caballeronia sp. INML2
CCCGCCGTGATTACAAGCCGGATGGACTCGAGATCGTAACGCGAGATCGACGATCGATGCGCTGCGAGTGAGCGGATCAGTGTAGACGACGCGCCGAAGTGGGTAACGCCATGCCGGCGAATTAAATGCGGCAAGCGTGACCAGTCAGGCCAGTCCGGTGCGCCGCCGTAGCACACCAGGGTCGCGCCCCGCAACAACGCACCAGCAATCGTGATAGGACCGGCGACCCACCCCATATCGGCTGGCCACAGCCAAGTATCGCCTGGGCCGAGGTTGAAGTACACCGCAGCGTCGTGGCCAATTTTCAGAGGGAAACCGCCGTGAGTGTGAACAGTGCCCTTTGGCTTGCCAGTGGTGCCCGACGTATAGACGATCATAAAGGGCGTATCCGCTTCAACGAGCAGCGGGTTGACAAGTGGATCTGCGCGGCCCGCCGCTGTTACGTCGTACCAATTCAGCGCCCCAGCGATGGGTTCGAGCGGCATACCGCGCGTCGGCTTGGTAATCACCACACTTAGCGAGGCGAGTGCCGCCGCGCATGCCTCAATCGTCTCGCCCATTCGCACCGGCTTTCCGCGCCGCGTATATCCGGCCGTGCAAATTAGCCCTTTCGCTTCACAGCCCATCAGCCGCGCGACAATAGCGTCCGCCCCGAACCCGGAGAAGAGCGGCACCGCGACTGCACCGATCCACGAAATTGCCAAGAACGAGACGACCGCTTCCAAGCTATTTTCCATGAGCAGGCCGACCCGGTCGCCAGCGCCGAGATGAGCTTTCTGCAGCCCCGCCGCGAACGCACGGACATCCTCGTGCAATTGCGCGAAAGTACGTGCGACGACCCGCCCGCCCTCGTCCTCCGAGACGACTGCTAGTCGTTCGCTGCGCCCGTCGTTCATGCAAGGCGCGAAGATGCTCTCGACCCAGTTGATCTTGCCACCCGGGAACCAACGGGGAAACGCCTTGCCCTTAGATAGGTCGACATATGATGAGTACGGCTCCCGCCAACGTATGCCAAGCCACCGTATCACCCCTTCCCAATACTCATCCGGATGGGCGATTGACCATGCGTACAAGCTGTCAAAATCCTTCTGTCCAAGCGTTTCCGCGAGTGAAGTAACCTGCGCAGTCGTGACGTCATGGTCAGTAGGCGCCCAAACCGGTTTCGGTCGGTGATCCATACGCGCTCCGATAGGCTTGTCTCGCCGCTTCAAAGACCAAGGTAAGTAGCCTGAACCCGATTGTCGTGTTTCAGGGTTTCAGATGAGCCCTGCATGACCACGTTGCCACCATCAACTACGTAGGCGTAGCTCGCCAGATCAAGCGCCACCGACGCGTTTTGCTCGACTAAGAGTACGTCCACTCCATCTCGATTGATTGCGCGGATGGTTGTACCGATTAGATCGACCACGGCTGGTGCGAGTCCGATGGTCGGCTCATCAAGTAGCAAAAGGCGCGGCGACGACATCAGTGCGCGGCCGATCGCAACCATTTGCTGCTGCCCGCCGCTCAGCGACATCGCCGGATGATTGAGCTTCTCGCGCAACGCGGGGAAGACGTCTAATACGCGGTCCCTATCGCGTTGGATCGCCGCCGAGTCGCGACGCAGGTACGCACCCATCGTGAGATTCTCCGCAACGGTCATGTACGGAAAGAGCCGCCGCCCTTCGGGCACGAGCGCCATTCCGAGACCGACGATCTGATCTGTGCGCATCTTGGAGATATCATTGCCGTCAAAGACGCGGGTGCCGGAACAGTCCCCCGCGAGATTCATCACCGCGTTCATCACAGAAGTCTTACCGGCCCCGTTCGAGCCAATCAGCGCTACTACTGCGCCACGGGGCAGGTCGAGATTGACGCCGTCAACGGCTGTCACGCCGCGGTAGCGCACACGCAGATCACGCACTGAAAGAGAAGTTGTCGTTGTCATTGTGTTGTCCCCAGATAAGCGAGAATCACCTCGGGGTTATTGCGCACTTCTTCCGCACTACCCTGTGCCAACAACTTGCCGTATTGAAGCACGATGAAACGATCGCATATGCCCATCATCGCCTTCATATTGTGGTCGACGATTAGGATGGTGGTGCCGTCTTCCCGACAGAGCGTGCGAAGTAAGTGGAGCACATTCGCAACTTCGACGGTATGCAGTCCGGTCAACGGCTCATCTAGCCCTAGCAGCTTGGGCTTTGTCGAGATCGCAATGCCAACGCTGAGCAGCCGCTGCATTCCGTGCGGCAAACTCCCGGCTTCCATGTCAAGATGTTTTTCCAGACCTACTCGCGCTGCAATCGCATGCGCGCTTTCTATCCGGTCTATGCGTTTTCGCCACTGCCGGTTTGCGGCGATTACGAGGTTTTCGAGCACCGTCATGTCGCGGAAAAAACTATCGTGCTGAAAGGTGCGAACCAATCCACGTCGGCTAATCGCGTGCGGCGCGAGACCTGCAATGCTGGCGCCGTCGAAGAGCATTTCCCCACCGCTTGGTTTCACGTGACCCGAGAGCAGATTGAATGTCGTGGTCTTCCCGGCCCCATTCGGACCGATCAGCCCGAGGATCTCGCCCGCGCGGATCTCGAAATTCAGATCGGAAACCGCGACGAGTCCGCCGTAGCGCCGTGTCAAGCCCTTCACCGCCAGCAATGGATGCGCGGAGTACTGGCGCGACGATTGCAAGTCATGGTTATTCATCCAAGTTCTCCGCTCGCACGGTCTTTCGAAACACCGGGCCTTCCGCCAATTAGGCACCAGCAACCAATCCATTTTCCGCCGTCGATCAGTCCGCCGCGCACGCCGAGCATCGATAAAATAATGACTCCGCCGAACAGCACATACTGCAGCGCGCCCGAGCCCTGCACGAGTTGCGAGACGACCGTGAGGAAGATGGCGCCGATCACCGGTCCAACGATATGACGCTCACCGCCGACCTTCGCGTATGCAAGCGCGTAAACCGGAATTAGGAAGCTGAAATCGCCAGGGCTGATGACGTGATAGCTGTATGCGTGTATCGATCCCGCCGCACCGACCACCAACGCGGCGATTACAAAGCACAAGAGCTTCACGCGCAGAGCGCTAACACCCAGCGTCTCAACCACGTTGTCGTTGTTGCGAATGGCGTTCATTAGCAAACCAAACGACGACTTCTCCACCGCGAAAAGACCGCATAGCAGTAGATAGCATACCGACACGCTGAGCGCGGGCATCCACGGTTCGAGCGACATCGGAGCATAGATGCCAACCATGCCAGAATTGCCGCCGACGAAATCGATACGCGTGTATGCTAGACGGATGACCTCGGTGAACGCGAAACCGATCAGCATGAAATACGGCCCCTTCACACGCAAGGTCATCCAACCGAACAGCAAGCCAAGTACGGCCGCGCCGACGCTCGATGCAATAAGCACAAGTGGCACCACGTCCAAACCGTTCGTCACGGCGGTCGCGGTGAGGTACGCAGCGAAGCCATAGATTGCGCCGCATGCCATGTTCGTCTCGCCGATGAGCAAAACGAAGCGCATACCGGCGGCGAGAACCGCATTAATCGCAGACCAGACGACAAGTTGCGTCAGATACGTCGGCTCAAAATAACTGAGCGCCCCGATGGCCGCGACCAACAACACGGCATTCAGCACAATGATCTTGCGGTCAATGCTGTACATGGCCGAGCATCCCCCGTGGTCGGAACAGAAGTAGCACGGCAACTAGGCAGAACATGCCGATCGTCGCCATAGTGCCGTCAAGGTAATAACCGACGACGCTTTCGAGAAACGCGATCGTTAGCCCGCCAAGAATAGCCCCGGGAATTGAGCCCAACCCGCCGATGATAATCGTGATAAAACCTTTGACTAGATAGTCGTTCCCGACTGCCGGGGTTATCACCGTGATTGGCGCGATCAGACAACCCGAGACAGCAGCGAGAAACGACCCTATCATGAAGCCATAAAGCAGTGTCCGCTTATACCGCACGCCTTGGAGCGCGGCAGCGCCGGCGTCTTCAGCGGTTGCTCGGATTGCGCGACCAAAGCGCGTATACCCGAGCATCACATACAGCAATATCGCGACCACGACCGCGACCACGCAAACGATCAGTCTTTGCAATTCGATCCCGGCACCAAGGATGCGTAGCTCGCCCGGCGCGATGTTCGGGACCACCCGCGGCACGCCGCCGAAGATCCATAAGAAAGCGCCTTCGAAAAACAGCAGCATGCCGACCGAGAGGATGAACGAGCCGACCATATCTCTCAGGTACTGCCGGAAGCCCAACTGATAGACCGCGAGTGCCAACGCGAGCACGACGGCGATCGAGAGCACGCTCGACAGCAAGAACGACACGGCGACGCCGATGTGCAGCGCTTCTTGCAGCGACGGCACCAGTACGCTCGTTAGTAAGGCGCCAAGCGTGAAGAACTGACCGTGCGCGAAGTTCACCACGCCCATCACGCCAAAAATCAGCGTAAGGCCGAGCGCGAACAGCACGTATACGGAGCCTGCCTGTAGCGTGTTCAACGCAAGCTGAAGAAATAACGTCATGGAGATCACCCTTCTGTGCAGATTTGCGGTCGGTCCGCGAGCGGTGCAGCACCGATGTGAGGGTCGTGAGATGGCCGCCCGCTTAACTGCCGCTGACGTCCGGCGAATCCACTCGACGCACTTCGACCGTGTTGCCATTTCTGATTTGGGTAAT
>NZ_JALQDH010000149.1:0-4632 GCF_023631365.1 Caballeronia sp. INML2
TGCGCTGCAACCTTTGCTTCGGCTGCTTGGATCTCGGCCGGATACGTCACGCGATCCATGCTTGGGTTGTATCCAGCGCGTTCGAGTTGGACCAGTTCTGCCTTTACTTGCGCGCGGGTCAGCGGTTGGCTTTGAGCAAAAGAAGAAACTGCCGGGATAGCGAGTGCAGCGGCGACGACGATAGTTGCGAGTTTCATGATACTTACCTCCGAGTCTTGTTTTTCGCAAACAGCCCTGTTTGCGTTTCAGTGACTTCAGTATAGGTAAGCGCCCGCTTAAGATTAATGAGCGTTTGAACAACAAATTCTTGCTGTATTCGGGATAACCCTAGGTCGAGCTACTCAATGGGTCACGGCCTTGTGGATCTTCGGTGCGACGTTGTCGCGCCCATTGAGCACGCGCGATACAAAACCCACGGAGACCTTCGCGCGGCGCGCGACGTCCTGCACGGTCGGTGAACCAATGCCTATGCAGAAAATGCAAACGTCACAGTCCGCATCGCCTTCCACACGCAGCCGAAAGTCTGCAGCGAAGATTTCCGAGTCAGTGATTGGTTTTCGTTCGGGACGCGGTGGTCCAAGGCCCGGCAACGTACGCGGCGTGGTCTCATCGGTGCTGCACGTTCCGCGTTGCCATGTATATGTCAAAAAGGCCCGAATGCAGGCGGCGGATCTCTTGACGCAGGGCAATCAGTTCGTGCTGTTCGCCTTCACGTTCCCGACGCAGAATCTCTCCGAGTAGAGCAGTCGCACGCGATGCCGGCAGATCGCGCTGTACGCGCGCCTCGCCGAGCCTGCCTGTGATTGCCGGTTTGATGATCAGCAGCCACGCTGGAAACCACGCGTAATCTTCGATTTCGCCTGTGCCTCGGAAATCTGCATCAAAGCGTCGATGCAGCACGTTGAGCGAAGCGTCCTGCAGGGTGACGATGAGCGCGGTGAACCGGGCCGGCGCCACCCACGCCAACTCCGCAATTAGCGGCCACGCAGCATCGACTCCGGCGGAACGATAGCGCGCCTCGGTCATCCACGCGAGCGGCGATGGAATGCGCCACCAGGACTCAATCGATTCGATAGCGTCGCTTGCAGCGGCCCAGTCACTTGCCCGAAGCCACAGCGGTGCGGCGTGACTGTCCGGGTCACCGGCACGGTACCTCAACGCGGCGGCGCGCTGAGCGAGTTCACGCCAGCATTGTGTCATCCACAACTGGGCGCACCGCTCGGGCAAAACTTGTCGGGCAGCGTGCGCCACCTCATTCTCAAAGTGACGGCAGATCACGGCCAACTCAGCGTGGTCGGTCACGGCGAGCGTTGATGCGTTCTCAAGTTGCTGGACAAGCACCGTCATGGAAGGCAGGGCACTGTCGCTCGGGTATTCGCCGGCGAGCACTGTGAGTGCCGTTCGCGCCGCGGCGGCGTCGCGAAGCTGCAACTGCTCCACCACATCATTGCGCAGCGCTACGTCCCGGCTGTCGGCAAATATGTCGAGTTGCTGCATTGTCGTCGCGCTCAAGAAGGTCCATGAAGACGATACAGGCTAATCGATTTCGTCGCGTCGAAGAAGCTGCCATGGATCGTTCGACGAAACGCTGCGCTGATTATCGACTGCCAAAAGAAGAGCGACGCATTATTCAGATACCCCAAGTTCGCCGACGCACAAATGGTCCGGCTGTCCGTGCGCCAACGAGGCACGCGCCACAATAACGCACCCTTCCAGCCTGTTGTGATTTTTCAGCGTCCGTTTTCCAGGCACCTCCAGTTCCTTCTTTCCCGATGTCATCTCGTCGCCCTTCCTCGCAAGCTGCTCGGTCGTTGTCTCGCAAACCGCTCAGCAAAGAGTTGCTGCTGCCCCTGCCTCCGTCGGCGGCGCAGACCGTCGCGTTATCGAATCACTTGACGTTCGCCGCCTGTCGGGCCGGCGCTGGATCGGCCTATCTTTTCAACGAGCTTATTCAACTCGTCTGCGTCACGTTCTTTGTGCAAGATGCGGGTTATGGGGACACGGATGTAGTTATTTATGCACGCGCTGAAGCGGCTCTCGAGCGCGGCCTGGAACGCGCCGAGGTAGAGCGACGCTGGAACCTTGAGGCGGCGGACCTGCCGTTGTTCGAAGCAGTGTTGCAACAGGCAGACCGACAGCTAGCGGGCGCGCCTCGCCGCTCATGTCCACCGCGGCGCGCCACTAATCGCAATCGGTCCACGCCGCGCGAAAATCCCTCCAGCACCCCACACTGCGCATGCGTGGCGAGCGTCGCTCAGATCGAATGACGGCCGATATAATGGAACGCGGTAATTTCACACATTGCACCGGAGTTCTCCTATGAGTCAAACCCGCGGACCGAATGCGGGATATCGGGGCAAACCAAACAGTCGGCGCCAACCTCATCACCTGACGAATCAGAAGCGCCCAGCGCGAGACCAATCTCCTTCAAGGGAGACCAATGGCGCAGCGACGCCGGCGTCGATTATTAAGACTCGTTCCTTGAGATTCCTCGTCGATGCGGTCGGCGCGGAGAATATTGCGCTGGGGCTCGACTCAAGCATGATCCGGATCGCCGAACTGATGCGCGGAGAGCGATTCACGCCCGAGACCGCCTTCCACATGGAAACGACGCTTGGGCTACCTTCCGGCTTTTTCGACCAACTTCATCCGGTCCTTTCCCCGGAGACGATTGCGCGCCTGAAGGCGCCGCTCGAGTTCGTCCATACGGACGAGATGACCGATGAAGGTGACATCGAGGCAACACCCATTCTTTCAAGTGCGCAGAAGCCATTGCTGCTTGTCAGCAGTTCGCCCAAGGATATGACCATGCCGTCTAAGAGTTCTAAAGAAGCGTCGGGTGCGCCCAAGACCCGTGTCCAAAAGGCTTCTGCGCCGACAAGCGGTCAAGCTGCAAGAGCAGGAGGTTCGCCCACACCGCATCAGTCGCATCAAGTGGCCGGGCGAAAACAAGCAGCGCAACGAAACGGCGGTGTGACCGTCGAGCGCATCAGGCAGGCCAACCTTCAGGTTCTCACCACGCGCAACGGTTCGAAGGTCAAGCTCGGCGCAGTCTTGGGTTTGAGCGGATCGAATATGGCGCACCGACTCCACGGTAAAAAGCGCATGGATGATGCTGAAGCCGAGCGCTTCACCGCTGGGCTTGGCTTGCCTGCGGGGTGGCTGGACACACCCCGCGCCGAAGCCGATATTCCCGAGTCAGTCGCGCAGCTGCTCGCGCCCGCATCACGCGCGCGCGCGCCGGGTCAAGCACAGGCGCCCACCGCCGCGGCGGCGTATGAGGACACACCGGTCGCAGCCACTCCGACGAGCGAAAACGATCGAGCTGTACCTAGCATCACGAGCGATCCGCACACCGAGCCATTGCCAACTGATGCGGCGGGCGACGGCGGCAGCGTTGCGAGCGCTCAGCACAAGAACGTCAGCAGCGCAGTTGCGATGCGCGCCGACGGTCCCGTGGAACGCATCGAAAGCCACACGCCAGCAGCCGTTTCCGCACCGGTGGCGTCGCAGCCTGCGGTTGCAATGTCACCGCCCGCTGACACGCCGTCCTCCCCCACTTCCGCGACCAACTTGGACGGTCTCGATGGGATCTCACCTATCGCCGAGGCGCTCCTGAAGACGCTCGCCGGCAAGGCACGCACCGGTCGCTTGGACGAATTGAAGGCGTTGGAGTTATTGCGCCAGGCGGTTCTGCTCTAGCGGCAACGTCACGACCTATGAACACAGGGCGCCAGGACAATCGAATTCGCGCTGCGCGCGGCGCGGGGGTTCGTGCCTTCGTGCGCAAATGCCGAGTTGTCGGGGTCGACGCGTAAGAACCGCATCGGTCACAGACCGCTTGCCGGCCTGACTCACTACGCCACGCGGCGTCCGTCGCCCGCGCCGACGTCCGCCTGTCCTTGTGCGATATTCTCGACGTCAATCTCAAGCGCGGACAGCCGGGCAACTTGAACGGGAAGTAACGCATAGGCGAAGCGAAGCTCGTGCAGGCGCGCCCTCCAGTAGCAAACGCTTATCGGCAACGGAACGGATGTTGCCCGTACTGCCGTCACCACTTTCTGTATATGCGCGAGTTCACGATCCGCTTCCAGGGACGTCCGCTTCGGCACGTCGGCTGAAGTATCCGGCACTTGATGATTTCGCTTTGCTACGATTGACTTCATACGCTGTGCGTCTCCTGATCCGTTGAGACCAGCGTATCGAGGCTCACGAGAAGTCAAGGAAGCATGCGGGGGCGTGTCGGACCGTGTCGCTGGAGGGTAGGTCCTTGCCGGGCTCACGCAAAGGCGCAAGCGGCGCCGACGCGCTACGTCAGCAGAAACCTGTTCTCTTCTTGTCTAGCGCCGGTCGGCCTCCCAGCGAGTCCGCATTGCGAATCAGGCTTCGCACGCAATCGTCCACCGCTCCAGTTCCTGGTGGTATCGGCGTTGGGCCGTCGACGCGCTGGTCTGCCTCGGACGGATTCAACTACTTCGTCGGCGTGGTGCCGGTAAGCGACTCGGCTGGGCCAGTTCCTGATTCGCGCGCGCGTGGGGCATGATGGTGCTGTCGAAGTGGAATTCTTATAGATCACAGGGGATCGTGTCCATGATCGGCGATCGTGGACACGATTCACGCAAATCTATCCAG
>NZ_JALQDH010000150.1:0-4607 GCF_023631365.1 Caballeronia sp. INML2
GTACGACGATCACATGTTCTTCCTTTACGGCCGTTCCGACGACACGCTTAAGATCGCGGGCAAGCGCGTAGGGCCAACAGAGATCGAAGACGTCGTCGTGAGCTTACAAGCGGTGGCAGAAGCGGCGGCGGTAGGCATCGCAGATCCGCAAAAGGGGCACCGACTCGTCGTGTTCGTCGTTTTCGACGAAATGTCAACAGAGGCGCAAAGCGATGACTACCTTAGCGAGCAAATCAAGAGGATCGTCAGGCGAAAAGTTGGCCGGGCATTCGCGCCATCGGAGGTGCATGTCGTCGGCGAACTTCCAAAGACACGCAGCGGAAAGGTGATGCGGCGTCTCATTAAACGCGCATACGAGCGGCAGCCGCTCGGTGATATTGCGTCACTGGAAAACCCGAGCGCACTCTGCGCAATCCGTGCCCTGAGTCGAACCGATTGAATGGGAAGGAAACAATATGAAAATCGGTTTCGTCGGTGCTGGCCGGATGGGTTATCGAATGATCGGGAACCTGCTGCACCACCGGCATGACGTGTGTGTATTTGACAATGACGACGCCGCGCTAAGACGCGTCGCAGAGCGTGGGGCATCGGCGGCTGCTTCACTCGCCGAGGTCGCGCGTCAGGAAATCGTAATTACGATGCTGCCGACGCCCGATGTCTCGCTGCAAGTGTACATGGCGACGCTGGTCTATTTGCGCTCACGCCGCGCAAAACGTTGCTGCTCGGATGCTCGACTGTCGACGTCGTCACGATCGAACGACTCGGCGAGAGCGCGACGCGGGCGGGCGCGCAGTTCGTCGATGCTCCACTGACAGGCGGCGTAGAAGGTGCGGAAGCCGGAACGCTAACGTTCATGGTGGGAGGTACGGTCGCCCAAGTCACGCGCATCCGCCCGGTGTTGGAGGCGATGGGCGAGCGCATTGTCCACACCGGGCCGTTCGGTAGCGGCAGCAAAATGAAACTCGTGAACAACATGATCTGCGCAACCAACTTGATGGTCGCCGCAGAGGCGCTGACACTGGGGCTCAAGCTGGGACTCGACGCGCAGTCAATGTATGACGTAATCGCCAACGGCACCGGTCAAAGCTGGGTGTTTGACGCATACTACCCTTTACCAGGAGTCGTGCCCGGCGCCGCTGCGAGCCGGCGTTTCGCCCAACCGACGTTCCCAGTGACCGGCATGGCGAAGGACATGCGATGCGCGCTCGATGCGGCGCGCGGCGTAGACGCGATCACCCCTCTACATAACGTCGCGGAGAACCTGCTCAGGATCTACTGCCAGCATTTCGACAGGACACTCGACTGGACCGCCGTGTCGACGATGTTCGGATCGCGTCGTTTTTACCCCGATCTGCCGGGAGCTTGCGATTTTGTGGAACCTTGACTGAGATTTACTTGAAGCCAAGCCCTCGGGCGATGAAGGAGCTAAGTGCTTCGATTACTTCTTCCGGCTCGGTGCGATCGCGCAACGACCAGCGGCGCAACGCGATCATGGTCGGCAGGAATGTGACAATGTTTGCAGCGATGTGAAGGTTGCCGAAATCGAGCCGTGCCTCAGCACTGGCCGTCGAAAGAATTCCCTCAAACATCGCGATGAACTCCTCGACACGCGCAAGGATCACTTTACGAGACCGCTTGTCGAGCAGATGGCTATTTTGATAAATCAGCATGATCTCGTCCTGGTGCTCGTACATGATGCGTGCGACCGTACGCAGTGCCGCTGAAACTTGCGTTGCCGGCGCCGCGGATTCATCAAGTGCCTGTTTCACCTTGAATTGGTACTCGGCAATAATCCGATCGCAGACAAGATACAAAATGTCATCCTTCGATTTGACATAGTTATAGATCGTTCCCTGTGTCATATCGGCTGCGCGTCCAATGTCGCGTACCGTGGCCTCATGAAACCCCTTTTCTATAAAAACTCTTATAGCCGCACGGATTAATACGTCGCGGCGCTCTTGCACGAGCGTTTCGTCGCGAGTATTGGTTTTGACGGTACGCGCACGAGGCTTGCGGACCGCGGGAGACTGGTCGTAGGAAGATACATCGGGTTTCATGCGTATATGCGAATGGAGAGTTTGTGCGAGCATCATTTGGCGGGCTTGACTACTCGACGAGAAGATGTGGCCAGCGGTCGGCAAGACATGACTGACTGACGGCTCAGTCACTACAGTGTATGCCATCGCGCGTCCGAGGACAATCCTTGCTGCTTCCTTGAGCTGTCATCTGCGGCTCCGCTACCTCGTTGGAGCGGATCGGCCACCACGACCGTCATTTTGGCGACTCAGATAAAATTGGAGTCGCCGCCTTTGATCCACGCATCCCGTGCGGGTCAGGCGGGCGCCGCCCTTTGCGGATCGGGATAGCCGATGATTAGTCTCAAACAGGTAGCCGCGCTGGCGGGCGTGTCAACGTCGACTGTGTCGCGAGCGCTGGCCGCGCCGGAGCGTCTTCATCCGAAGACACTGAAGAAAGTAAAGGACGCCATTGAGTCGCTCGATTACGTGCCTTATGCGCCCGCACGGGTCTTACGCTCCGGGCGTTCTCAGTCAATCGGCATTGTGGCGCCAACCTTGATGAACGAGCTCTACGCGCGCGCTGTTGACACGCTGGAAGGAGAATTTCTTCGCATCGGTTACACGGGGCTGCTGACCTGTCATCGCGACAATCCCGATCTCGAACTGACCATCGTACGCACCCTGATTGAACGGCGAGTCGATGGTCTGGCGTTGATCGGGACGAACCACCATCCTGATCTTCTCGCATTTGTGCGGAAACAGAAGCTCCCATACGTACTGATGTGGGCGACCGACGGCTCCGCTGTCCATCCGAGCGTCGGTTATGACAACCGTTTGGCCATGGCTCGCGTCGCGGAGCACCTAGTGCAGCTCGGACATCAACGGTTCGCTGTGCTGCCCGGACCGATCGAAGTGCCACTCGCGGCTACGCGGCTTCACGGCGTGCGACAAGCACTGGCTGTCCACGGAATACGCCTAGAGGCGCGAGACGTGGTCCCGACACGATACGATCCGGCAGAGATCCGTGAAGCGACTCGTCGGCTGATGCACACGGGGGTGCGGCCCAGCGCGCTCGTCTGCGGCAACGATATGATTGCTGCCACGGTATTGGCCGAATGTCGGGAACTCGAAATCCACGTGCCTTCGGAGGTGTCGATTACGGGATTCGGTGACTGGGACATCGCATCTTTGACGTTTCCCCCGCTAACTACCATTCGCTCCGACGCGGTTCGGATCGGCAAACTCAGCGCGCAGAACCTGTTGCGCCAAATCAATGCCACGGCCGTGACCGAATGTCACCAGGACCAATTTGAAGCCGAGCTGATCGTGAGGCAGAGCACCGCGCGGGCTGCATGATGCACGCGGAAGCGTCGCACTCGCTCTGCGTGTCAGATTCCCGGCGCTTTTTATCAATGTAAGTTTTCTTCTATCTGCCCGTGACACCGCACGGGTGCGCGCGCTTCTCTTCTCTTCTTCCGATCTCCCGATCGGAATGCCACCTCTCGCCGACGTGTAGTCCTTAGCCGCGCGCAGAACAATTCGTCCCAGCCTGCGCGGCCGCCTTCCACGTAAACCCTAACGCGATTACCGTTGACACCATTACGCCAGCGCCGATACCCTATGACATCGATTGCAAAAAGATAAGTCATTGTTTTTGCGACGATAAATTGAACATAAGATTCGGGTATGAAAACGTTGGCAATTCTAGAAAAGGGAGATGCACATGCAGAAGCGACGTCGCAAGTTTTATGGCTGGGGATATGAGGGCGAAGAGGTGTCCAACGACGAGATCGTCGAATTCGAAGAAGCATGGACCCGCTTGCTAGGGGTGTCAGATTTCGAACCGGTGCCGTTTCCGCGCGCCGAAATGATCAAGCTCCGTGCCCCACGGATAGCCGTGCCCGAATCGCTCAAGTCAATCTGCACGGTCGATCATTACGAGCGCCTCTATCACACATACGGAGCGTCGACGATTGACGTTGCTCGTGCGATCCGCGGCGAGTTCGACAATCCGCCGGACGTTGTAGCGTATCCGAGCAGCGAAGACGATATCGTCGCGCTGTTCCGTTGGTGCGAAGACGCGAACCTCGCGGCGGTGCCATACGGCGGTGGCACGAGCGTGGTCGGCGGCGTGAACCCGCCGACGCATGACCGGTACCGCGGCGTCGTGACGATCGACATGCAGAACTTCGATAAGGTGCTCGAGATTGACCAGAAATCCCAGGCCGCGCGCATCCAGGCAGGCGTGCTGGGCCCGCACCTCGAGCAGCAGTTGAAGGCGAGCGGACTGACGATGCGCTTCTTCCTGCAGGCGTGGGAGTTCTCGTCGCTCGGTGGCTGGATCGCGACGCGCGCTGCGGGCCATTTTGCGACGGCCTATACGCAGATCGACGACCATATTGAGAGCCTACGGGTCGTGACGCCGGCAGGCAACATTGAATCACGTCGTTTTCCGGTGTCCGGGGCGGGCCCGAATCCCGACCGGATGTTCCTCGGCTCAGAGGGTGCGCTTGGCATCATCACCGAGGCATGGGTCAGACTGCATCGCAGGCCGACGCATCGTCGCATGACGAGCGTGCGTTTCGCGGA
>NZ_JALQDH010000151.1:0-4178 GCF_023631365.1 Caballeronia sp. INML2
CGATGCGACATTCTCGGCACAGATTCCCGATGGACTGCAAAAAGTCGCGTTCGCAGCGCAGCTTCCGCGCGCGTCGCTCGCGGCTCGCCAGTCGTCTGCAAAAAAGGGAGCCAAATGATGAAAACAGGGTCGTGGGACCGTGCCATTACGGCATTGGTCGGCGCAGTGTTCGCGCTGGGGCTGATCAACCAAGCGGATGCACGAGGCGAGAGAGGCGGTGGCGCCCGTGCTGGTGGCGCTGACGGTGGCGGCGAAGGCGGCTATTCACGTGGCGGGGCAGCGTCGGCTGGAGGGCTCTCTTCCGGCGGCACAACCGCTGCCCAAGGCGGTTCACGATCTGGCGGCGGCCGGCAGGGAACGGCCCAACAGAGGCAGGCCTCACGACAAGGCAACACAACTTCTACTTCAAGTGCGAATCAGAGCGCGCGCCAGAGTTCGGCGAGCTCCATGCAGGCAACTTCCGCCCAGAACCAGGCGAACCGACAGCAGAGCACGAGCGAGAACCAGGCCCAGCGCCAAGCTGCGTCGAGCCAGAACCAGAGCGCACGACAGACCGCGGCGGCCCAAACGACCAGCCAAAACCAGAGCACGCGTCAATCCACCGCGAAGGAGATGCAGAACACGCGTGCTACGAACGTGAGCAACGTACAGAACAACTACTCGGGCGGTTGCTACGACTGCAACTCGGACTGGGACGGCGGTTCTGCGGCGGCCGGATTTGTGGCCGGCGCAATGGTGGTCGGTGCGGCCGCTGCCGCCACCACACCGCCACCGGCAACCACCACCGTCGTTGCTGCACCACCGCCTGGGCCTGTCACGCCGCCGTGCAATGTCGCCCCCATCGCCGTTCAGGACGTGCCGTATTATAAGTGTGGCGCGGCTTGGTACGCGACGGGATACGGAAGCGGCGGCGTGGTGTACACGCAAGTTCCGCCACCGCCCGGATACTGATCGCGGTCGCCGCGCGGCGCGGCCTGCGGTTGACCGTTAGCCGGGGCGGAGCCGACGCTCGGAATGTCAGCATGATAGCCGGCCGGATTTGCGGCCGGCGCAATGGTGGTCGGTGCGGCCGCTGCCGCTGCCGCTACTACACCGTCACCGGCAACCACCACCGTCGTCGCTGCACCACCGCCTGGGCCAGCGCGCCGCCGTGCAATGTCGCCCCCGTCGCCGTTCAGGACGTGCCGTATTATAAGTGTGGCGCGACTTGGTACGCGACGGGTGAAGCGCACCGGGAATCTCGGAGACGGTTTTGCTGGAGTTACGCTGCCATCGGCATTCCAGCGATTTGCTCATAGTAGCGGGCTTCTGCTTCGGCCGGTGGGATGTTGCCGATCGGCTCAAGCAGGCGTCGGTGATTAAACCAATCCACCCATTCAAGCGTGGCGAGTTCAACCGCCTGCACGTTGCGCCATGGTCCGCGACGGTGAATAACTTCTGCCTTGTAGAGGCCGTTGATCGTTTCGGCGAGGGCGTTATCGTAATGAATCTCCGACGCTGCCGACTGACGGTTCGATCCCTGCTTCGGCTAGCCGATCCGTATACCGAATTGAAACGTATTGCGACCCGCGGCGGTCCGAATGATGTACCAAACGGTTACTTTCGGCTGGTCGGCATAGCGCGACTCGATGGTGTTGCGTGTCTCCTCGCGCAGGATGTACGGATTTTCCGACGGCGTACGCCACCTAAATTGGCACTTCCGACTGGTAACAAGACGCCGAAGCGCCACCGTCCCATACCAACCTCGACTGTTCTGGCCTTGTAGCACCCAGGTTTTAGTCTGGCCTGGCTCTGGTGCCCGAATGTATTCGCGCATCAGCGACCGGAACCCGCGCCGATACCTGCACGCAAGCCAGTAAACGAATTTCCAGAAGACCGCGCGGTCGAGTTTTCTAAACGTGGTGGCCGTAAAGTCGGTGAATTGATAGAAGGCGGCCCAGCCGGCAATTTGTCGATTCAGGCTTTCCATCAGGTCCATCCGATTCATGCCATAGTTGCCTGACAGTTGCTTGACGAGCCTCGCGGCAAAGCCCTGATACTTCTCCCGTGACATGGGTCTTCTCCATATTCAGCGTGAGCTTCAGTTCGCCTTCGAGAAACCCACCGCATGCTTCACGTACTGCTTCGGCATGTTCGCGAGTCCCCTTGACCACAATCACAAAGTCATCTACATATCGGCAGTAGGCAACAGCAGGTTTCCACTGCCGGTTTTCTCTTACAGTAATGGGGCGCTGTTTGAGAATAGCGAAGTTCCACGCCCACCGATCCTTCCGTACCTTCTTGCTCAGGTAGTTCCTTTCCATCCACGCATCGATTCGTGCAACATGATGTTGGATAACAGGGGTGAGATGACACCGCCCTGAGGAACGCCTTCACTCGCAGCACGAAACAGATCGCGATCGACGCACCCGGCCTTGATGAACTTCCGGAGCAAGGCAAGAAAGCGCTGATCGGCAATCCGCTTGCGGATTCCCTTCAGAAGAACACGATGATGAACGGTGTCGAAGTAGCTGGCAAGGTCGCCCTCGATGATCCAGCGACCTGAGACACTGTGTTCGCCGCCGTCTTGTAGCTGAAGTTTCACCGTGCGAATCGCGTGACGCTGCCAAAAGCATCATGTCGATGGCGTGGAAAGATCGCGCGTGGGCGCCGTCCCTCTAACCCTTAGGGACGCTCTGCATTACACGGTTTCAGATGCCTGCGCACCATGTAGGCGTTGGCGCAGTATCTTAGCTGGCTTGGTCCGTCAACGGCAGAGGTGATGGGCCCACACTTTGTGCCCTCATCGAGAGTGCGTGAGCGCGTTCGAGCTGCGGTGTTCTTTTATGCTTTGCATAGCGCCTTGCGCATCATCCATAAATTGCCCAAAGCAAATAATGTCGTGATCTGAGCCGTGTTCTTCGCTAGCCCCCGGTATCGGGTCTTCAAATAACCAAACTGTCGCTTGAGAATTCGAAACGGATGTTCGACCTTTGCACGAATGCCGGCCTTCAGTCGTTCGATCTTGTCGTATATCGCATCGAGCGGATCCTTCAAGTTCAATTTCCTTCGCTTGCTGCGCCGCATCGAGACATGCCATCGAGCCGAGCCCGTTTGCTGACGTTTCTCGATGCCCTGGTATCCGGCGTCAGCGTAAACATCCGTTTCTTCACCGTGCAACAGCGCAACGGCCACATTGATGTCGTGGTCATTAGCCGCCGTGCCGATGACCGTGTGAACGAGGCCTGATTCTGCGTCCACGCCTATATGCGCCTTCATGTCGAAGTACCAATTCCTGCCTTTCTGGGTCGACTGCATCTCCGGGTCACGTGTGCCAGAGCCGTTCTTGGTCGAACTGGGCGCTGCGATCAGCGTAGCATCGACAGCCGAACCCGCCTTAAGCATCAATCCCTTTCCGTTCAAGATTTCATTGACGACCGAAAGAATCTGCGCAGCGATGCCATGCGTTTCGAGCAGATGCCGAAACCGCAAGATAGTCGTTTCGTCCGGAAGACGGGTCATCGCTCCATCGAGGCCTGCGAATTCGCGATACAGCGGGATATCATAGAGGGCTTCTTCCATCGCTGGATCCGACAGACCGAACCATTGTTGGAGGAAGTGAATTTGCAACATCGTCGCCACCGGAAATGGCGGGCGACCGGTTTTCCCCTTTGGATAATGTGGCTCGATCAATGCAATCAGCCTTGACCATGGCACCACTCGTCTCATTTCGTCCAGGAACTCCCGCTTACGCGTGCGCTTGGTCGAGAGGTCCAAGCCGAGATGAAGTTGCGTCATCGTGGTGCATCCGAGTCGTTGGTTTTCTAATAGTACTCCTCACCCTCACTATAAGCAGGAGTTTTGCAGAGTTTCCTTAGCTCTCTGCGCCACATGCGCTATCCGGTCCCGCACAACCCCGATCGCCTGTTTCAGAGCATAGACATCCTGGAAATATCGATAGGGAATCCGTATCCGGCTCACGTTCGCGTCGATGCTCTCGATCTCGTCGCTCCATTGCTCAATTTGCGAGCGGGTCGGCCCGGTGCTGTTCCACACTTCATCTTCTAGTGCTTTGATCTCGCGATACCAAACCACGAGCCGCTTTCTCATCCGAGTCTCGACCATGCGCGGCAATGCCTGAAGCAGACCGATGAGGAGCGCCGCGAACGGCACGAGGATCAACAGCCGTCGTTCGATCA
>NZ_JALQDH010000152.1:0-4158 GCF_023631365.1 Caballeronia sp. INML2
GATAAGCGCCGCATTCCTGAACAATACATGGCCATCAAGCAGATCGCCGAACAGTCGATGGTAGATGCAGGCGGTACGGTTACGCACCATCACGCGCTCGGACGAGATCATCGCCCCTGGTACGACAAGGAGCGTCCAGAATTATTCTGCTCAGCGCTGCGCGCGGCAAAGCAAATCCTCGACCCTCGTGCAATCTTGAACCCCGGAATTCTTTTCGATCCGTCGTAACAGGCGCCCACAAAGATGCGTCAATTTGGAGGTATCAATGAAAGGCGTGCTTTCCGGAATCCGGGTACTTGATCTCAGCCGAATTCTTGCGGGACCGTGGTGTACCCAGGTTCTCGCTGACCTCGGCGCCGACGTCGTCAAAGTCGAGCGCCCTGGCAGTGGCGACGATACGCGCGCATGGGGGCCGCCGTTCGCCCGTGGCCCCGATGACGCGCCAAGCCGTGAGTCTGCATACTTCCTCGCAGCGAATCGCGGCAAGCGCTCGATCGCGATCGACTTTAGCGTATCGGCCGGGCAAGATGTAGTGCGAAAACTCGCAGCCGACGTCGACGTCGTAATAGAGAACTTCAAATTCGGTGACATGCGCCGATATGGACTAGACTATTCGACGTTGCACGCGGTGAATCCGAAGCTTGTCTACTGCTCGATCACGGGTTTCGGACAGAGCGGACCGTATCGCGAACGTGCCGGCTATGATTTCGTAATCCAGGCGATGGGCGGGTTAATGAGCGTCACTGGCGAACGCGACGATCTCCCTGGCGGCGGCCCGCAGAAGTGCGGCGTGCCAATCTCTGATTTGATGACAGGCATGTATGCGACAGTGGCGATCCTTGGCGCGCTTAACGAACGTCATGTGAGCGGGCGCGGCCAGCATATCGACATGAGCCTGCTAGACACGCAGATCGGCTGGCTTGCCAATCACGGGCTGAACTATCTCGTCTCAGGTGACAACCCTAAGCGTTGGGGTAACGCGCATCCAAATCTGTGTCCTTATCAGTCGTTCGATGCAAGCGATAGCGCGATGATCGTTGCCGTTGGTAATGACCGTCAGTTTCAGTCTCTTTGCCGGGTACTTGGACTGGAGCAGATTGCGTCGTTGCCCGAATTCGCATCGAACAGCGGGCGCTTGGCTAATCGAGAACTTTTGGTCGAGCAGATCCAGCGCGCGCTGGGTCGCGCTCCACGTGAACGATGGCTTGCCAAACTCGAAGCAGCGGGTGTCCCGGCTGGCCCGATCAATTCTGTTGCACAGGCGCTCGCGGACCCACATGTTCTCGAGCGGGGCATGACGTTTTCCCTACCGCATGCGATGGGTTCAGAGGTGCCGCAAATCGCCAATCCGATTAAGTTTTCTCGCTCGCCGGTCCAATACGACCGTCCGCCGCCGGCTCTCGGCGAACACACAGACGAGGTGCTGAGAGCGGCGGGTCTTTCTGACGCAGCGATCGCGGGCCTCAGAGAATCCGGCGTAGTCGGGCCCAGTAATCTGCGGACGCCTGTTCGCAGCTGACTTGGGGCCTTACAAAGCGACGAAGAAATATAGGTTTCAAAATCGGCGCAGCACTGACAATGCTTCACCGACGACGCGGCCGCGGAGAATCGGCTCCAGGTCGCGTCAGTAACAAGTTTGGCCACGCGCCTTCATCCACACGACAACTACTACCTGGATATCGGCTCTGAACAAATTTTGTAGTACTGAAAATTGTGGAGACGAGACATGCATCAGATCGACCCGACTGTGACCTACATCATCATCGGAGCCCTCATCGCTTACATTGCGGCAACCGCGTTGCTGACCGTCAAATTGCGAAGTAGGGATTCAAGCGACTTCATGGTCGCCGCACGTTCCATGCCGGCGATTGTCGTCGGCATTTTAATGATGTCAGAATTTGTGGGCGCGAAATCGACCATCGGTACGGCACAAGCCGCGTTCGAGTCCGGCGCCGCTGCGATGTGGGCAGTACTCAGCGCCGCGATCGGCTTTCCCCTGTTTGGCATCTTTTTGGCCAAGAAACTTTATACGTCTGGGGAATTCACGATTTCCGGCGCAGTTGCGAAGCGCTATGGCAGATCGACGCAGATAACAGTGTCACTCATCATGATATACGCGCTGCTCTTGGTCAACGTCGGCTATTACGTGAGCGGCGCTGCCGCTCTATCGACGATTCTTAACATCCCGCTCGGGCCTGCGGCCATCGTCACGGCGGTGGTCAGCACCTTCTATTGCGCGATTGGCGGGATGAAGAGCGTCGCATACGTATCCGTGGTTCACACAGTGGTGAAGTGTGTCGGCGTTTTCGTTGTGCTGGGCGTCGCGCTGACGTTGTCCGGTGGCATTCGACCAATGGTGGAACACATGCCGCAATTCAACTTCAGCGCCACAGGTAAAATCGGCTTTCCGACCATCTTTGCTTGGTCTATCGCGAACATCGGCGCGATCTTTTCGACGCAGTACATCGTTCAGGCGGTGTCTTCGCTGAAAAGTGCGAACAGCGCGCGTACTTCGACATACATCGCGGGTGCATTGTGCATACCCGTCAGTATTGCCCTCGGGCTAATCGGTGTGGCCGCGAAGTATCTGTTTCCCGGAATGAAGAGCCTTTACGCCTTTCCGGTCTTCATGACATATATGTCGCCGGTACTCGCGGCAATAGTTGCAATATCGCTGGCCGCATCGGTATTCGTCGGTGTGTGCAGCGTATGCCTTGCTATCTCGTCCTTGATCGTAAAAGATTTCTATAGCCCGATGCGTCACCCTTCGCCTGAACAGGAATTTCGTATGTCTCGATTGCTGTCGATTCCAATTGGTTTCGTACCGCTCGCGTTTGTCTTCTTCTTTCCCGAGGTGCTGCACCTGTCCTTCTTCACGCGCGCGATTCGCTTGTCAATAGCGGTGGTGGCGGTGCTCGGTTTTTACCTGCCGTTATTCAGCAGTAGCCGGGGCGCAACATGGGGGCTGCTGAGCGCAGTCCTTGCGACCACAGCGTGGTACGCGATGGGCGATCCATATGGCATCGATAATATCTACATTGCGCTGGCAGCGCCGCCGATAGTGATGGCGCTTGATCGACTTTTTCCAAAAGCGGCAGACAAACGTCAGGTGGCACCCATTACAAACAATGTCGAATAGGACCCTTCCATATGACTCTCTTTTCCTTCGCCGATGAGCGACCCCGAGTTTCGTCCGATGCCTACATTGCACCCAATACCGTCGTGATCGGTGACGTGCGCATCGGTATCGGCAGCAGCGTCTGGCCGCAAGCCGTTCTACGCGGTGATAACGATGCAATCTCGAGGTTCAGCTTGTTGGCGTCCTTAAGCAGTGTCCAGCGCATCCCTTTAAGTTCTGGGTCGGCTTTCTGTTGTTGGCGCCGGACCGTATCAAGCGCCTTGGACGCATGGGCGACGACGTGAAACTTGTCGAACGTCACTCGCGCATTGGGCAGATGTTCGCCGACGCCTTTGATGAACGCGGGCGACATGTCGATGCTCACGGACGTCATTTGCTCAGGCGTGCCGTGATGCTGGCTAAGGTGGGCCGCAAAGCTCTCAATCGTCTTCGCGTCACGGCGAGGCGTGACGAATACGACGCGCCGAGCCTGCATATCGGCGACCAGCGTCAGATATTCGTGGCCTCGCCGGTACGAGGTTTCGTCGATGGCCACCGAGCTGACGTCCGACAGGTTCGCCGACGCCAGCGCGAGTTCCACATAGCGCGAGCAGATGGCATGCACCCGATGCCAGGACAGATTGACGATGCGCGCCACTGCGGCAAACGGCATCTGTTGCGCCAGCATCAGCACCAGGGCCTCGAACAGCAACGTGAAACCGTCGAGTTGGCCGACCCATTCCGGCACGACCAGCCGCACCGAGCCATCGGGCAAGCGCACGCGCGGCACACGCACTGAAGCGCACCGGGTTTTCCGGAGACCTTTACTCCTGAGAGAATAGAGTCATGGAAAACCTCGAAAAAGCAAAACGGAAGACGGCGCCGAAATATTCAGCGGAAGTGCGTGAGCGCGCGGTTCGTAGAGCTATCGTTGAAACTGGTGTACGCGGCGTGGAGAAGAGACGGAAGAAGGCGGTGGCGATTGAAGGAGAATGTTGCTTCTCACGGTAACACTTCCACAATCGAACTCCACCACCATG
>NZ_JALQDH010000153.1:0-4041 GCF_023631365.1 Caballeronia sp. INML2
GTACGACGATCACATGTTCTTCCTTTACGGCCGTTCCGACGACACGCTTAAGATCGCGGGCAAGCGCGTAGGGCCAATAGAGATCGAAGACGTCGTCGTGAGCTTACAAGCGGTGGCAGAAGTGGCGGCGGTAGGCATCGCAGATCCGCAAAAGGGGCACCGACTCGTCGTGTTCGTCGTTCCCGACGAAATGTCGACAGAGGCGCAAACCGATGACGACCTTTGCGAGCAAATCAAGAGGATCGTCGCGCGAAAAGTCGGCCGGGAATTCGCGCCATCGGAGGTGCATGTCGTCGGCGAACTTCCAAAGACACGAAGCGGAAAGGTGATGCGGCGTCTCATTAAACGCGCATACGAGCGGCAGCCGCTCGGTGACATTGCGTCACTGGAAAACCCGGGCGCACTCTGCGCAATCCGCGCCCTGAGTCGAACCGATTGAATGGGAAGGGGGCAGTATGAAGATCGGTTTCGTCGGTGCTGGCCGGATGGGTTATCGAATGATCGGGAACCTGCTGCACCACCGACATGAGGTGTGTGTATTTGACAATGACGAGGCCGCGCTAAGACGCGGCGCAGAGCGTGGGGCGGCGGCTGCTTCACTCGCCGAGGTCGCGCGTCAGGAAATCGCAATTACGATGCTGCCGACGCCCGATGTCTCGCTGCAGGTGTAGAAGGCGACGCTGGTCTATTTGCGCTCACGCCGCGCAAAACGTTGCTGCTCGAATGCTCCACTGCCGACGTCGTGACGATCGAACGACTCGGCGTGAGGGGGACGCGGGCGGGCGCGCAGTTCGTCGATGCTCCACTGACAGGCGGCGTAGAAGGTGCGGAAGCCGGAACGCTAACGTTCATGGTGGGAGGTACGGGCGCACAAGTCACGCGCATCCGCCCCGTGTTGGAGGCGATGGGCGAGCGCATTCTCCACAGCGGGCCGTTCGGTAGCGGCAGCAAAATGAAACTCGTTACCCACATGATCTGCGCAACCAACTTGATGGTCGCCGCGGAAGCGCGGACACGGGCTCAAGCTGGGACTCGACGCGCAGTCAATGTATGACGTAATCGCAAACGGCACCGGGTGTTTGACGCATACTACCCTCTACCAGGAGTCGTGCCCGGCGCCGCCGCGAGCCGGCGTTTCGCCCAACCGACGTTTCCAGTGACCGGCATGGCGAAGGACATGCGTTGCGCGCTCGACGCGGCGCGCGGCGTAGACGCGATTACCCCTCTACATAGCGTCGCGGAGAACCTGCTCAGGACTACTGCCAACATTTCGACAGGACGCTCGACTGGACCGCGGTCTCGACGATGTTCGGTTCGCGTCGCTTTTACCCGGATCTGCCGGGGGCTGGCGATTTTGTGTAACCTTGACTGAGATTACTTGAAGCCAAGGCCTCGGGCCATGAAGGTGCTAAGTGCTTCGATTACTTCTTCCGGCTCGGTGCGATCACGCAACGACCAGCGGCGCAATGCGATCATGGTCGGCAGGAATGTGACAATGTTTGCAGCGATATGAAGATTGCCGAAATCGAGCCGGGTCTCAGAACTGGCCGTCGAAAGAATCCCCTCAAACATCGCGATGAACTCCTCGACACGCGCAAGGATCACTTTACGAGACCGCTTGTCGAGCAGATGGCTATTTTGATAAATCAGCATGATCTCGTCCTGGTGCTCGTACATGATGCGTGCGACCGTACGCAGCGCCCCTGAAACTTGCGTTGCCGGCGCCGCGGATTCGTCAAGTGCCTGTTTCACCTTGAATTGGTACTCGGCAATAATCCGATCGCAGACAAGGTACAAGATGTCATCCTTCGATTTGACATAGTTATAGATCGTCCCCTGTGTCATATCGGCTGCACGTCCTATGTCGCGTACCGTTGCCTCATGAAATCCCTTTTCTATAAAAACTCTGATAGCCGCACGGACTAGTATGTCGCGGCGCTCTTGCACGAGCGTTTCGTCGCGAGTATTTGTTTTGACGATGCGCGCGCGAGGCTTGCGGACTGCGGGAGACTGGTCGTTGGAAGATGCATCGGATTTCATGCGTATATGCGAATGGAGAGTTTGTTCGAGCATCATTTCGCGGGCTTGAATACTCGACGGAAGATGTGGCCAAGCGGTCGGCAAAGACGTAACTGACTGACGGCTCAGTCACTACAGTGTATGCCATCGCGCGTCCGAGGACAATTCTTGCTATTTCCTTGCGTTATACCGGCGCCTCCGCTACGTCCTTGGAGCGATCGGCCACCAGGATCGTCATTTTGGCAACTCAGATAAAATTGGAGTCGCCGCCTTCGATCCACGCATCCCGTGGGGGTCAGGCGGGCGCCGCCCTTTGCGGATCTGGATAGCCAATGATTAGCCTCAAACAGGTAGCTGCACTGGCGGGCGTGTCAACATCAACTGTGTCGCGAGCGCTGGCCGCACCAGAGCGCCTTCATCCGAAGACACTGAAAAAAGTGAAGGACGCCATTGAGTCGCTCGATTACCTGCCGTACGCGCCCGCACGGGTCTTACGCTCCGGGCGGTCGCAGTCAATCGGCATTGTGGCGCCAACCTTGATGAACGAGCTCTACGCGCGGGCAGTTGACACGCTGGAAGGAGAATTCCTTCGCATCGGTTACACGGGGCTGCTGACCTGTCATCGCGACGATCCCGATCTGGAACTGACCATCGTACGCACCCTGATTGAACGGCGAGTCGATGGTCTGGCGTTGATCGGGACGAACCACCATCCCGATCTTCTCGCACTTGTGCGGAAACAGAAGCTTCCATACGTGCTGATGTGGGCGACCGACGCCTCCGCTCTCCATCCGAGCGTCGGTTATGACAACCGTTTGGCGATGGCTCGCGTCGCGGAGCACCTAGTGCGGCTCGGACATCAGCGGTTCGCTGTGCTGCCTGGACCGATCGGAGTGCCATTAGCGGCTACACGGCTTAACGGCGTGCGACAAGCCCTAGCCATCCACGGAATACGCCTGGAGGCGCGCGATGTGGTCCCGACGCGATACGATCCGGGGGAAATCCGTGAAGCGACTCGTCGAGTTATGCACACAGGGGTGCGGCCCAGCGCGCTGGTGTGCGGCAACGATATGATTGCTGCCACGGTACTGGCCGAATGCCGGGAACTCGGAATCGACGTGCCTTCGGAGGTGTCGATTACGGGATTCGGTGACTGGGACATCGCATCTTTGACGTTTCCCCCGCTCACGACCATTCGCTCCGACGCGGTTAGGATCGGCAAACTCAGCGCGAAGAACCTTTTGCGCCAAATCAACGCAACGGGCACGAGCGAGTGTCAACAGGACCAATTTGAAGCTGAGCTGATCGTGAGGCAGAGCACTGCCCGGGCTGCATGATGCACAAGCAAGCGTCACATTCGCTTTGCTACCAGATTGCGGGCGCTTTTTAGCAGACTTGGTTTAGACCTATTTGACTGTGACACCGCGCAGGCGCGCGCTTCTCTCCGCTTCTCTTCTCTTCGATCGCTCGATCAGAATGCCACCTCGCGCCGATCGGTAGCTCTTAGCCACCCCGTCAAGCAATTCGTCCACGGCGTGCGCGGCCGACTCCCACGTAAACCCTAGCGCGATCAGCGTTGACACGGTTGCGCACGCGCCGATACTCTATGCCAACGATTGCAAAACGCTAAATCGATGTTTTGTCGAGGAAATATAGCTGGTTTAACCAGAAGGTGACAACGTTGGCAACCATGAAAAAGGAGATGCAGATGCAGAAGCGACGCCGCAAGTTCTATGGGTGGGGCTACGAGGGCGAAGATGTGTCCAACGACGAGCTCGTCGAATTTGAAAAAGCATGGACCCGCTTGCTAGGGGTGTCAGATTTCGAACCGGTGCCGTTTCCGCGGCCCGAAATGATCAAGCTGCGTGCCCCCCGGATAGCCGTGCCCGAATCGCTCAAGTCGATCTGCACGGTCGATCATCATGAGCGGCTCTATCACACATATGGAGCGTCGACGATTGACGTTGCTCGTGCGATCCGCGGCGAATTCGACAATCCGCCCGACGTTGTAGCGTATCCGAA
>NZ_JALQDH010000154.1:0-4022 GCF_023631365.1 Caballeronia sp. INML2
ATCGGGCTTAGCCAGAGCCGCAAGTGATTGCGCTGGTGAATCGTGTCGCGTGCTTTTTGCAGCGCAAGATCCTGCGCGCGGCCGAAGAGATACAGATCGCTCACCGGCGCATTGATGTAACGCTCGCCGGAGAGCGCGGACGTGACTGTCTTCGTGATTGCGCCCGACCATTTCTCTTCGGTTGGAGTCCAGCCGCGCCGCACGAGTGCGGGAAACGCATCATCGAGGCCACCCACGATGACTAGATTGAGCGGATCGCCATTTTTCGAACCGTCCTCGTTGGTCGCGCAACAGGGTAGTGCTTCGAGCGCCGAGCGGAAGGCGTCATCGTCCGTGTAATCGACGATTCTTTCAGGCGGATAGATCTCGCGGCGAAACACGGCGCTGACATGATAATCGGCATGGAAGCCAGGCACGACCATCAGGATCGAGAATGTCTTTGCGCCACCGCTCGCAACGAGATCGAGCTGAACGAGCTTCGCACCTTCACGGAGGTTCGTGAGCACGAATCCGGATACGGTTTGCCCAGGCAGGACCGGGTTGTGAAAGGCGAGACGGCGAAAGCGCTGGTCGAGCTCGTCCTTGGTAACGAGGGCCTTGCTGTCAGCAAACGCTTCGGCCGCTTCGGAGGCCGGGAAGAAGTTTGGATCGAGGCCTGGCGACATCAGGAAATAGCTGACCGGATCGTCGTTCTGCACCTCGATCCAAACGGGCTGAATTCCTTTTTGCGCTAATGGCGCGCCATAGACCGCCACGCTGTCTTCGGCCGAAAGCACCGAAGCGTAAACCCTGAGACCGCCTTCCGTGCGGCTCGTGGCACGGCTCTTATAGTTCAGAGCGCTGTCGTTCTGCGGTGTAGTGGCGCAACTGCACAGGAACAAGGCGATAACAACTGCACTCAGCAGTCGATTCACGATGCGGTTCATCGCGTCACCTCTTTTCCGCGAGTCGGGGGGCTCTCAGCGGGCTAGTGTGAATTGATATTCGCTCTGCCAAGGTTCTTCGTGATGCGTATGGATTATAGTGTCCGGGCCGGCGCGCGTCACTATTAACGAGCGCCAGGAGCAGCGCTTCGTATGAACGGAGTCACCGACCTCCGGGTGGACTTGTCAAGGGCACAATTCGCACGCCTTTGGTGGAAAACCAAACGCATACCGCCTATATTGCATGAAAAGATGAGCGCCTGCCCGCCCCCGTTTTCATACCATCAACCTGGAAGAATTCAGCAGTCGTCTAAAAGCCACGAGCTCTGTGCACCGCGGGACTGTCTGACCTATTACAACAGTCAGATTGTTCAAGGACGTTGATGACGGCAGCCACGCTTTCGGTTGGTCGACATATCGCGTGACGGTCTACTGCATTGGTAAAACAGACGGCTCCGCCCGAGTGCGACCGGCTTCTTCCGGTTTCGCTCAAAGCCCGCGCCGGCTTGATTAAAACGAAGAGAGCGAGAACTCGGGCCAGGTGTTCCGATTATGAGCTTTGTCGTGTAGACGCTGGCGGCGAACGGAATTGCTTTCTGCGGTCGCTGCTGCAACACAACGAAACGAGCGCTACGAACGCGAAATCAGCGGCCGGCTTTCATTGGCAAGCCATATGTGCTGCTGGTTCTTCAATTCGAATCGCCCCGTTTATGCTGATGGGCGACCATGAGGCAACGCGCGTACGTCTGCGCGGATTTGTTGTCGCCTTAGCCGAGAAAGGGGAGCGCTATTCAAGTGCAACGTTGCGCAATAACGAGAAAGCACTATGTCCACGGAGCAGGTAGCGGCTTCTTCACGGCCGATCGCATTCCTGGAAAACGCAGTGAACGCGCATCAGGCGATCATGCGAACACATTGTCCAGAAGCGTGCGAACAGCCGTCGTTCCGAACTTTTGCGCATGTCAACCAGAGCCTACGATAAGGCGATGGAAATGGAAATTCAACAGGAGGGTGATAAAAATGGAATTGCTACCGCTTCTCGTCGTAACCATTGCCGTGTCAGCCTGTGCAACTCAACCCATGCCTCCGAGCGCGCAATCGGTCGGGGAAAGTCAACAGTCGGTCGCGGCAGTCTCGCAATGCATCGCTCAGAGATGGGCGAATCAGTCACAGCAACAAGTGATATCGCAAGTGATCGTGGCGAACAATCAGGCGATGGACGTCTATGTTCCGGGCCAGCGGCCGCCGGATGGCGCAGCCGCGCTCGTGCGGCCGTCCTGGACAGGCAACAGCAAAACGTGGGTGGGCTTTCGCCCGGGTGCCGGAGGTAGCGGCGACGCCGGCGGCGCTGTTGGCAGCTGCCTCTAGCCAGTGCGTCAGCCGACGCGTCTTCGTTTCTCTCTGAGCAGCAACTCCAGACGCTTCAAATCTCAATCTTGCACAGTTCGATCGAGGAGAGTCTCATGAATCGTCGCACCTTCTTTTCGCTCACTGCTATCGCCCTCGCCAGCTCGCTGGCCGCTTGTGGCTCGACCTCGACGCCGACCGAAGCAGCCAGCAAGCGCAAGGAAATCGATGCCGGCGTCGATGGCGCCCTCAACAAGCTCTACAGTTCGACACCGGGCGCGCAGGCGCAAGCCGCCAAGGCCAAGGGTATCCTGGTCTTTCCGTCGGTGCTTGCCGCAGGCCTGGTGGTCGGCGGCGAGTACGGCGAAGGCGCGCTCCGTCAGGCAGGCACGTCCGTCGGCTACTACAAGACCAGTACCGCTTCCTTTGGCCTGCAGATTGGCGCCCAGTCCAAGGCGGTGATCATGATGTTCATGACCCAGGACGGGCTCGAAAAATTCCGCACGAGCGATAAGGGTTGGACAGCGGGCGTGGATGGCTCGGTAGCGGTGGCCAAGACCGGCGCGAACGGTGCGCTCGACACGGCAACGACGAATGCGCCGATTGTTGGGTTCGTGCTGACGAACTCCGGCCTGATGGCCAATCTCAGCTTCGAAGGAACAAACGTTAGCAAGCTCGATATCTGATAACCGAACGGCTATACGGTGCGTCGAATCAACGGTGAGGATCGGGTGCGATGGGGTGAACGCAGGAAAGCGCATACCGCACCCTCCCTCGGCATGTATTTCTCGTGGTGCACTTCTACGGCGGCAGATTGCATGCGCTTTAACGACAATGGAGCGTGGCGCCTTCAACGCGGGGCTCAAGCCTGAATTGGATGAGGCGGGTAGCAAGGCGACGGTGCGCGTCGATGAACGTTGTATGTTGCTGCCGACGCCAAAATGAACTTGTTGCCGATGGGCTACCGACGCATCAAAGCATCGCCTGCCGGGGGCGGCGTGGATGGATTGAACACGTCGTCATTTGGTCCTTTTGGAACTGACCGGCCCAAGCGGACGATTTCATCGCGCCGCATTTAACGGGACTCGACGAGATGAACGACAGCTGCACTCTGGGAACGGTTACATCCGCAGGAAGTTGGTGAATGTCGCTTTGGGGTATGCGTCGACTGGCCGGTCCGTAATCAAGAAGCGGGTGATAGCGGAGGCTGAGCGGGCGCGGGTTTTTCATGCATGCCTCGCACGGTGAGACATGACCGTAAAAGATGGCTCTCAGGGAGCCTGCGGACTAGCCGTAAAGCCGTTGACCTCTGCGCCGGGCGTCATGGGCACCCAATGAGAGCTCGCGCGGTTGATTGGCCACGAGCACAAAGGTCAGGTCGTAAGAGAACGTTGCCGATCGCGTGGGCCTCGACTTGCAGCAGCGCGTTGCAGAGGTGATGGGGATAGCGTCAGCGGCCTATAAGGCTAGCAGTCAGTTTGCAGCCAGATTGGATCGAATTTGTGGGAGCGCTTTGCCATGAGACGTAAGCACCAGCGCCAAGCTTATGCGCAGCGCCGTGTAACGGCGGCGGTCGGGCGCTTGACTGTTGGCTATAACACCTTCGGAAAAGACGCAGGCGGGGCGGTGGGCGCGGCTATGGGGCAAGGGGCGGCTACGCGTTATCGAGCTAGGTGGTGTTTCGTGCCGCTGCCCCTCGCGTCCGGCAATCCGCGGTTCGCGGCGTTGCTGAGTGACCAGCGCTGACCGATG
>NZ_JALQDH010000155.1:0-3749 GCF_023631365.1 Caballeronia sp. INML2
CCCGCTGTGATTACAAGCCGGATGGACTCGAGATCGTAACGCGAGATCGACGATCGATGCGCTGCGAGTGAGCGGATAAGTGTGGGCGACGCGCCGAAGTGGGTAACGTTATGCCGGCGAATTAAATGCGGCAAGCGTGACCAGTCAGGCCAGTCCGGTGCGCCGTCGTAGCACACCAGGGTCGCGCCCCGCAACAACGCACCTGCAATCGTGATAGGACCGGCGACCCACCCCATATCGGCTGGCCACAGCCACGTATCGCCTGGGCCGAGGTTGAAGTACACCGCAGCGTCGTGGCCAATTTTCAGCGGGAAACCGCCGTGAGTGTGCACCGTGCCTTTTGGCTTGCCAGTGGTGCCCGACGTATAGACGATCATAAAGGGCGCATCCGCTTCAACGAGCAGCGGGTGGACAAGTGGATCTGCGCGGCCCGCCGCTGTTACGTCATACCAATTCAGCGTCCCAGCGATGGGTTCGAGCGGCTTACCGCGCGTGGGCTTGGTGATCACCACACTTAGCGAGGCGAGTGCCGCCGCGCATGCCTCGATCGTCTCGCCCATTCGCACCGGCCTTCCGCGCCGCGTATATCCGGCCGTGCAAATTAACCCTTTCGCTTCACAGCCCATTAGCCGCGCGACAATAGCGTCCGCCCCGAACCCAGAGAAGAGCGGCACAGCGACTGCACCGATCCACGAAATTGCCAAGAACGAGACGACCGCTTCCAAGCTATTTTCCATGAGCAGGCCGACCCGGTCACCCGCGCCGAGATGAGCTGTCTGCAGCCCCGCCGCGAACGCACGGACATCGTCGTGCAATTGCGCGAAAGTACGTGCGACGACCCGCCCGCCCTCGTCCTCCGCGACGACTGCTAGGCGTTCGCTGCGCCCGTCGTTCATGCAAGGCGCGAAAATGCTCTCGACCCAGTTGATCTTGCCACCGGGGAACCAACGCGGAAACGCCTTGCCCTGAGATAGGTCGACATATGATGAGTACGGCTCCCGCCAACGTATGCCAAGCCACCGCATCACCCCTTCCCAATACTCGTCCGGATGGGCGATTGACCATGCGTACAAGCTGTCAAAATCCTTCTGTCCAAGCGTTTCCGCGAGTGAAGTAACCTGCGCAGTCGTGACGTCATGGTCAGTAGGCGCCCAAACTGGTTTCGGTCGGTGATCCATATACGCTCCGATAGGCTTGTCTCGCCGCTTCAAAGACCAAGGTAAGCGGCCTGAACCCGATTGTCGTGTTTCAGGGTTTCAGATGAGCCCTGCATGACCACATTGCCATCATCAATTACGTAGGCGTAGCTCGCCAGATCGAGCGCCACCGACGCGTTTTGCTCGACTAAGAGTACGTCCACTCCATCTCGATTGATCGCGCGGATGGTTGTACCGATTAGATCGACCACGGCTGGTGCGAGTCCGATGGTCGGCTCATCAAGTAGCAAAAGGCGCGGCGACGACATCAGCGCGCGGCCGATCGCGACCATTTGCTGCTGCCCGCCGCTCAGCGACATCGCCGGCTGATTGAGCTTCTCGCGCAACGCGGGGAAAACCTCTAATACGCGGTCCCTATCGCGTTGGATCGCCGCCGAGTCGCGACGCAGGTACGCACCCATCGTGAGATTCTCCGCAACCGTCATGTACGGAAAGAGTCGCCGCCCTTCGGGCACGAGCGCCATTCCGAGACCGACGATCTGGTCTGTGCGCATCTTGGAGATATCATTGCCGTTAAAGACGCGGGTGCCGGAACTGTCCCCCGCGAGATTCATCACCGCGTTCATCACAGAAGTCTTACCGGCCCCGTTCGAGCCAATCAGCGCGACTACGGCGCCACGGGGCAAGTCGAGATTGACGCCGTCAACGGCTGTCACGCCGCCGTAGCGCACCCGCAGATCACGCACTGAAAGAGAAGTTGTCGTTGTCATTGTGTTGTCCCCAGATAAGCGAGAATCACCTCGGGGTTATTGCGCACTTCTTGCGCGCTGCCCTGTGCCAACATCTTGCCGTATTGGAGCACGATGAAACGATCGCATATGCCCATCATCGCCTTCATATTGTGGTCGACGATTAAGATAGTGGTGCCGTCTTCCCGACATAGCGTGCGAAGTAAGTGGAGCACATTCGCAACTTCGACGGTATGCAGTCCGGTCAGCGGCTCATCTAGCCCGAGCAGCTTGGGCTTTGTCGAGATCGCAATGCCGACGCTCAGCAGCCGCTGCATTCCGTGCGGCAAACTCCCGGCTTCCATGTCAAGATGTTTTTCCAGACCTACTCGCGCTGCAATCGCATGCGCGCTTTCTATCCGATCTATGCGTTTTCGCCACTGCCGGTTTGCGGCGATTACGAGGTTTTCGAGCACTGTCATGTCACGAAAAAAACTATCGTGCTGGAAGGTGCGAACCAATCCACGTCGGCTGATCGCGTGCGGCGCGAGACCTGCAATGCTGGCGCCGTCGAAGAGCAGCTCCCCACCGCTTGGTTTCACGTGACCCGAGAGCAGATTGAATGTCGTTGTCTTCCCGGCCCCATTCGGACCGATCAGCCCGAGGATTTCGCCCGCGCGAATCTCGAAATTCAGATTGGAAACCGCGACGAGTCCGCCGTAGCGCCGTGTCAAGCCCTTCACCGCCAGCAATGGATGCGGGGTGTGTTGCGACGATTGCAAATCCTGGTGATTCATCCAAGTTCTCCGCTCGCACGGTCTTTCGAAACACCGGGCCTTGCGCCAATTAGGCACCAGCAACCAATCCATTTTGCGACGTCGATCAGTCCGCCGCGCACGCCGAGCATCGATAAAATGATGACTCCGCCGAACAGCACATACTGCAGCGCGCCCGAGCCCTGCACGAGTTGCGAGACGACCGTGAGGAAGATGGCGCCGATCACCGGTCCAACGATATGACGCTCACCGCCGACTTTCGCGTATGCAAGCGCGTAAACCGGAATTAGGAAGCTGAAATCGCCAGGGCTGATGACGTGATAGCTGTATGCGTGTATCGATCCCGCCGCACCGACCACCAACGCGGCGATTACGAAGCACAAGAGCTTCACGCGTAGAGCGCTAACGCCCAGCGTCTCAACCACCTTGTCGTTGTTGCGAATGGCGTGCATTAGCAGACCGAACGACGACATCTCCGCCGCGTAAAGACCGCATAAAAGTAGATAGCATACCGACACGCTGATCGCCGGCATCCACGGTTCGAGCGACATCGGAGCATAGATGCCAACCATGCCAGAGTTGCCGCCGACGAAATCGATACGCGTGTATGCTAGACGGACGACCTCGGTGAACGCGAAACCGATCAGCATGAAATACGGCCCCTTCACACGCAAGGTCATCCAACCGAACAGCAGGCCAAGTAGTGCCGCGCCGACGCTCGATGCAATTAGCACAAGTGGGACTACGTCCAAACCGTTCGTCACGGCGATCGCGGTGAGATACGCAGCGAAGCCATAGATTGCGCCGCATGCCATGTTCGTCTCGCCGATGAGCAATACGAAGCGCATACCGGCGGCGAGAACGGCGTTAATCGCCGACCAGACGACTAGTTGCGTCAGATACGTCGGCTCGAAATAACTGAGCGCCCCGATGGCCGCGACCAACAACACGGCATTCAGCACGATAATCTTGTGGTCAATTCTGTACATGGCCGAGCATCCCCCGTGGTCTGAACAGAAGTAGCACGGCAACTAGGCAGAACATGCCGATCGTCGCCATAGTGCCGTCAAGGTAATAACCGACGACGC
>NZ_JALQDH010000156.1:0-3696 GCF_023631365.1 Caballeronia sp. INML2
GTCAGCACGAAGCCGTCATCGATTTCATGTTGTTCGAGCGTGTAGTTCTTTTCCATCTTCACTTCGCCTTCGAGCACTCTGGCGCGGCACGTGCAGCACACACCGCCCTTGCACGCGTACGGCAACGCGAGTCCCGCTTTCAAACCCACATCGAGCACGCTCACGCCTTCATAGGGCAGCCGCAATTTGCGCTTCTTGCCGTCGATGATCAGCTCCAGATCCGCCGCCGGCGTGCTGTCCGTGATCTCGATGTCCGGCGCCCCGGCTTGCGGCAACGGCGTGCCGAAACGCTCCACGTGAATCTGCTTCGGCGCCACGCCCGCATCCTTCAACGCCGCTTCGGCTGCATCCATCATCGGGCCGGGGCCGCAGATGAATGCCTCGTCGATTTCCTCGGGCGAGAGCAGCGTCTCCAGAAACGCCTTGCACTTCGCCTGATCCAGCACGCCGTTGAACAACTCGACGTCCTGCAGATCGTCCGAGAGCACGTGATACAGCGAGAACCGGTCCATATACCGGTTCTTCAGATCCTCGAGCTCCTCGGCGAACATGATCGCGTCGACGCTGCGATTGCCGTACACGAGCGTGAAGCGGCTCGTCGGCTCCATATCCAGCGTCGTCTTGATGATCGCCAGCACCGGCGTGATGCCCGAGCCGCCCGAGAACGCCACGTAGTGCTTCGCGTGATCCGCGTTCAGATGCGTGAAGAAGCGCCCGTCGGGTGTCATCACCTCGATCTCGTGGCCGGGCTTCAGGGTATCGAATGCGAAGTTCGAGAAGCGCCCGCCACGCACGCGCTTGATGCCGATGCGCAATTCGCCGTCGCGATCGTAGTCGGTCACGCCCACGCAGATCGAATACGAACGGCGCGTCTCCTCGCCATCGATATGCGTTTTGAGCGTCACGAACTGACCTTGCGTAAAGCGAAACGCATCGCGCAGCGCCGGAGGCACTTCGAACGAAACGGTGAGCGCATCGGCGGTTTCGGGGCGGACCTCACGGATGCGCAGCGGATGGAATTGCGGAGTCGCCATGTTTTTCGGCTCGCTTTTCAATGGAGTCAGTTCAGTACGGCTTGAAGTAATCGAACGGCTCGCGGCAGTCGATGCAGCGGTACAACGCCTTGCACGCCGTCGAGCCGAATTGCGCCAGCTTCTCGGTGTGCGTCGAGCCGCAGCGCGGGCACGCGATCGTCGCTTTCGTATAGGGCACGAAGCGGATGGGCTTTTCCGTGCCGCTGCACGCTCCCGTCGGCGGTGCTATGCCGTAGCGGCGCAGCTTCTCGCGCGCTTCGTCGGTGATCCAGTCCGTCGTCCACGCGGGCGCCAGCACCGTCTCGATGCGATGCGCACCGAGCTCGGCCCGATCGATCGCCTGCGCAATATCCTCCGCGATCTGCGACATCGCCGGACACCCCGAGTACGTCGGCGTGATCACCACTTCGAGCACGCCATCGTCGCCGTGACGTACCTCGCGCAGAATGCCCAGTTCGCGAATCGATACCACCGGAATCTCCGGATCGGGCACCGCTTCGAGCACATCCCACGCGCGTTCGATGGTTGCGTTGGCGGTATTCATTACCAGCTCGCGCCCGGATGTTGACGCGCCAGGCTCTGCATCTCCGCGAGCAGATAGCCCATGTGCTCCGAGTGCTCACCGTGCTTGCCCGTGGTGACGTGCTTCACTTCTTCGGGCGCGGTGAGCGTGGCCTCTTCCAGTGCCGATGCGACCTCGTCACGCCATGCCGCTTCGAACTCGCTCGCGAGCGGCGCGATTCCCGCATCGGCGACGGCCTGCTCGATTGCATCGGTGGCGAAGAACTCGCGCGTGTACGGCATCAGATAGTCGAGCGCGGCCTGCGCGCGACGATGCGACTCGTCCGTGCCATCGCCCAGACGCACCAGCCAGTCGCGCGCATGATGCAAGTGATAGCTCGTCTCCTTGATCGACTTCGCCGCGATCGCCGCGAATTGCGCATCGCTCGATGTTTGCAGCGCGCTCCACACTTCGATCATCAGCGACGAATACAGGAAGTTGCGCACGATCGTCACCGCGTAATCGCGCTCAGCGCGCGCCGTGCCCGCGAGCGGCCCGAAGTGCGGCAACTCCGCGATCGTGTAGTTGGCGAACTCACGCTCGGTGCGAAAGTACGCGTAATCGTCTTCGGTCTTCCTGCTGCCATTGAGCGCGGCTTCCAGCGACGCCGCGTGCGTGTACAAGAGCCGCGCCTGGCCGATCAGATCCAGACTGATGTTCGCCAGCGCGATGTCTTCTTCCAGTGCCGGGCCGTGACTGCACCATTCGGCATTGCGCTGCCCGAGGATCAGCGCGTTGTCCGCCAGACGCAGCACGTAGGCGAGATGGTCCTGACTCATGGCTCTTTCGCCCTTACATGTGATTGATTTCATCGGGCAGCACGAAGAACGTCGGATGCCGATAGATCTTGTCGCCCGCGGGCTCGAACAATTCGCCCTTGTCCGCCGGGTCCGATGCGGTGATCGCCGCCGACGGCACCACCCAGATGCTCACGCCTTCCTGACGGCGCGTGTACACGTCGCGCGCCATGCGCAACGCCACACCCGCATCCGGCGCGTGCAGGCTGCCGCAATGCTTGTGATCGAGTCCCTGCTTGCTGCGCACGAACACTTCCCAGATCGGCCATTCCTTGCTCATCTTCATCGTCTCCCTGTTCATGCAGCTTGTTTGTGGGCGCGGGCCTTGTGCTTCTCCGCGTAGGCGAGTGCCGCTTCGCGCACCCACGCGCCTGCGTCGTGCGCCTTCACGCGCGTGGCGAGGCGCTCCTTGTTGCACGGGCCGTCGCCGTTGACCACGCGCCAGAACTCGTCCCAGTCGATCTCGCCGTAGTCGTGCGCGTTTCTTTGCGCATTCCACTTCAGATCGGCATCGGGCAGCGTGACGCCCAGAATCTTCGCCTGCTCGACAGTCGCGTCGACGAACTTCTGGCGCAGGTCGTCGTTCGAGATGCGCTTGATGCCCCACGCGAACGACTGGCCGCTGTGAATCGAGTCCTTGTCGCTCGGGCCGAACATCATCAGCACCGGCCACCACCAGCGGTTCACCGCCTGTTGCACGAGGTCCTTCTGCGCTTGCGTGCCCTTCATCATCGCGAGCAGCGCATCGAAGCCCTGGCGCTGGTGGAACGACTCCTCCTTGCAGATGCGGATCATCGCGCGGGCATACGGCCCGTAGGTGCAGCGGCACAGCGGTATCTGATTCATGATCGCCGCGCCATCGACCAGCCAGCCGATCACGCCGACATCGGCCCAGGTGGGCGTCGGATAGTTGAAGATGCTCGAGTACTTGGCCCGGCCCGCGTGCAGCGCGGCGACGAGCTGATCGCGCGAGACGCCGAGCGTTTCAGCCGCGCTGTAGAGATACAGGCCGTGGCCGCCTTCGTCCTGCACCTTCGCGAGCAGGATCGCCTTGCGCTTGAGGCTCGGCGCGCGGCTGATCCAGTTGCCCTCGGGCTGCATGCCGATGATCTCCGAATGCGCATGCTGCGAAATCTGCCGCACCAGCGTCTTGCGATAGGCCTCGGGCATCCAGTCCTGCGGCTCGATCTTGCCGTCGGCTTGCATCACCGCGTCAAAGCGGGCCTGTTCGGGTGCGGCGGCGCCAGGGGCCGCTTCGCTTGTGTGCGTGGGACTCGGGAGGTCGAGGGATTGGGTGTACATG
>NZ_JALQDH010000157.1:0-3537 GCF_023631365.1 Caballeronia sp. INML2
GCTTACGCGGCGGCGCCAAACAAAAACTGGGGAAATTTACTTCGACGAAAATGAGGAGTATCTATCCGACGCTGACAGCAGCGGGAGTCGAACTTCATAACGCCCCTTACCGGAGACCCGCAGCGTCCCGGTTTCCCACTCAATGTCTCTCATTCGAAGGTTTGCGAGGTCGCCCGCACGCACCCCGAGTCGCACGAGCAACAGAATGATCGCGCGGTCGCGAAGTGTTCGAAGTGAATGGCCATCGCAAGCGGCTATCAGACGGTCAACATCGTCAGGCGCAAGACACTGCGGGAGTGTCGACAGGCGCCAATGCGCTAGCGCGGGAACCGCTTGGTCGAGACCGGCCCGACACAAGTCTTGAACACATAGATAACGCAGGAAGGCCCGCGCGCTGGTGATCCGCTTTTCGGCCGTACTGATGCCGCACTTGCAAACACTATCCAGGAGGAACGTCCGCACGCGCTTCGGATCCCATCCGCCCACATCGTGCCCAAGTAACTCGAGCATTGTCGTGGCATCGCGACAGTACAGCCGAAGTGTCGCCGGCTTTGCGCCCCGGTGCTTTTGCATCCACTGCCGGAAACCGCTGACGATGTTAGGTTCGCAAATCTCGGCCGTTGCGGGCTTCCCTGCCTGACAGACACCGATCCCGATCAGGTACTCACGAAAGCGCTTCGCTCCGAAGTAAACATGGTGGTTTGCTTTGCCGCCCTTTGCATCTGGACAACTGCACGTCGGAAGATGTCGACGGAAGATTTCCAACATCTGCGGACCTACCTCAGCCAGAGGTCTGCCACTCATCAGCATGAAGCGGCCCAGATGATCGGCGGCACGTATGTACCGCTCGGCGCTGGCCGCTGAATATCCGTCCCGCTCCAGCGCATCAGCAAAGCCGTCAATGAAGGCGCCGACCGGTCCCGTACGCAGGCGCCTCAAAGTCTTGGGTGCTACGAGGTATGTGTCTAGCATCACGTCCTCCTGTGAAGATTGCCCGTGAAAGCCAGACCACGATAGCAACGGAGGGGCGCGTTTTAATGGGGAGCAAAAACACAGAATTGTTCGGTCTGGGGCTCCGAACATGCTTTCGGACTCCCTGTTAGCCAGGACTCCCCATAAGGCACGAGTTGAAGGACACCTCGGTCCTTGTGCAGCCTGAACAGCGCAGCACATGTCCGCCCAGTGCCGCCGTGCGGCACCGTTCGATGGCCGACATGACCTTCAGCTGCCCCAGGCTCAAGTGTGTCGTGGCTCGCCACGCTGGCCCGTGGCTGCGGAAGATGTCCGCAACCTCCAGCATGAGGCGTTACAGCCCGCGGGTCTACTCTGAGGGCAGACGGTCCAGCGGACTGGTGACCTCGTGCAGCAGGTCGGTGGCCACCTGGACGTAGAGCGCGGTGTTCTCGAGCTTTGCATGGCCGAGCAGCACCTGGATCACGCGGATATCCACCTTCTGTTCGAGGAGATGTGTCGCAAAGCTATGGCGTAGCGTGTGCATGGACACACGTTTGTCGATGTTCGCAGTCTCGGCGGCGGCATGAATGGCACGGTTCAACTGTCGCGTGCTTAACTGATCGAGCGGATCGAGTCCGGGAAACAGCCACCCACCATCGAGCATCTTGCCCTGCGCACGGGCCACGCGCCACCACACACGCAGACGTTCAAGCGTATGCGGTCCAGAAACAACGTCCTTCCAATGAGCGGCTGAAGGTCTGAACCTATGTGTCCGCGTGGACACATTCACTCAGACCGCAATGAACGAGAATCGAGACCTTCGCAGCAGGCTCGTCGTTGGCCAGAAACGGGACGGACGGCGCGAATTTGACGAGGATGCTGTACGGGAACTGGTCGCACTGTGCCTGAAGCCGGGTGTGTCGATCGCGCGTGCCGCCATGGATCACGACGTCAACCCGAACCAGTTGCGCCGATGGATCGCGCGGTATCAGCCGCAGATCCTGCACGATTCCCGAGAACCGGACCCTGTGGTAATCGATGGCGTTTCGATCGACATTGCTGCGCGGACCGTCGGAAGCCCCTGTAGTGCAAGCACCTTACCAGCGTTTGTTCCCGTCATCTCTGCCCCGGTGCCGCCGTCGACACCGTCCACTCCAGTTCCATCGATGACGCTCGCGTTGCATGTTCGGTTACCTAACGGTGTCGAACTCAACTTCGGCGAGGCTGGCGTCGAAGAGATCACGACGATCGTCCAGGTGCTTGGGAGGCTGCCGTGTTCCGGTTTGACGAAGGTCTGAACGTCTATCTGCACCGCGATCCCGTCGATTTCCGGTTCGGAATGAACAGCCTGTCGATTCTCGTGGAGCAGGCGATGGGACTGAACCCGATGGACGCGTCGCTCTATGTGTTCACGAACCGGCGATGTGATCGTATCAAGATCCTCGGTTGGGATCACAATGGGTTCTGGCTATTGTTCAAGCGACTCGAAGAAAAGGACCGCTTCGTCTGGCCCGACAGTAGTACAGAGGTCGTCACGCTGGACGTCGAGCGATTGCAGTGGCTACTCAAGGGTGCTGACATTGCCGCGCTTCGGCGCCATCCGAAACGACATTATGCTCGTGTGAGTTGAACACGACATTGGCGTGCCGGTCTAAGCGACATGCCGATCAACGTCACCCTCTCTGCCGACGAGCTCAAGGCACTCCTGGCGATGCGCGAGGAGCACGCTGCGCTTCAGCGAGAACGTGACGAGCTGCGCAGCACGCTGCGACTCGTGACAGCGGAGCGTGACCTCGCGGAGGAGCGCTTACGGGCTTACCGACGCGAGCTGTTTGGCGCAAAGAGTGAAGCGCGAGATTCTGATCAATACGGCTTGTTCAACGAAGCTGAGGCGCTCGGCGCAAACTCCACGCCCGCGCAGGAAGACACACCGGAAACGAAGGTTGACGCGCACACTCGCAAGAAGCGTGGTCACCGCAAGCCGCTCGATCCCAGTCTTCCGCGCGATGTCGTGCGACACGAACTGCCCGAAGCCGATCGCTTCTGCGCCAACGACGGTCATGCGCTTGTGGAGATCGGAGTAGAAACCAGCGAACAGCTGGACGTGATCCCGGAGCAGCTTCGGGTCATCCAACACCAGCGCGTCAAGTATGCCTGCCCGTGCTGCGATCTTGGCATCAAGGTCACGCCAGCGCCGCCGCGCATCATCCCGCGCGGACTCTTGAGCGAATCGGCGCTCGCGTGGATCGCTGCCGGCAAGTATCAGTTCGGGATGCCCCTCTACCGTCAGGCCGGCCTACTGCGACGCTTCGGCGGCGACATCACATCGAACACCATCGCCGCGAGCATCGTCCGTGTCGGGCTTGCGACGCAACCTGTGATCAACCTGATGCGCGATGCGTTGCTCGATGCCGATCTGATCTACTGCGACGAGACGACATTCCAGGTCCTGAAGGAGAAGGGGCGCAAGCCACAAACAAAGAGCTATCTCTGGTTGCCGCGCGTCAATCAAGATGAGAACAGCGCGTCAATCAGGATGAGAGAACTGGCATGGCGGCAGCGGTGAAGGGCGTAGCCCGGAAC
>NZ_JALQDH010000158.1:0-3534 GCF_023631365.1 Caballeronia sp. INML2
TTGCCCATCTCGACGACCGACCAGAGCAGGAGCCGTTCGGCTTCCTTGCGGTAATTCTCGAAGGTGGTTTTCGTGTCGACAAAGCGTGACAGCCAGGCGCGGATCGCATCGAGGTCGTGATCGGCGGCAATCTGGGGGCGCCCTGTCACAGCCCGATTTAGGCCCGCGGAGCCGTTCAGCGTCGCTGGGATGACGAGTGTTTCGAGCGGTGCCGGTTGCAACGCATAGGGCGGTGAGGTTGGCATAGGGGGGCTTTCAGGTCAATGTTCGTTTTGGCGGCAGCTCGACCTAGGAATCTCAACATTATACGGTTAATGTCAAATTCAATAGCAACGTTCGTTGGTTTTGGATCGAAATACGTTGTATTATGGATGATTGTTTCCGCCCTCATGACCCATGTCCGACGCTCATCCTGCAATCCCGTCCGATGAAACCCGCCTGGCGGCGGACATCGAGCGCCTCAAGGTCGAGTTCCCCAAGACGCGGGAGCTCTACCGTGAGGTGTGTGCGCTGCTGTTTTTCCGCTTTGGCGTCCCCCCGACGGCGAACCGCCTCTACAACCTGGTCCGGCGCGGCACCATGAGTACACCGGCGTCGGTCTTGAGCGAGTTTTGGGCGGAGTTGCGCGAGAAAAGCCGGGTGCGTATCGAGCACCCGGACTTGCCGACGGACTTGAGCGAAGCGGCGGGCGAGCTGATCGGGACGCTCTGGACTCGGGCGGCGACGTCTGCACAGGCCGAACTGACGTCCCTGCGCGACGAAGTCGAAGCGAGTCGCGCCGAGGCAGAACAAAAGGTCGTCGCCGCACGGGAAGAACTGGGTCGGACGGAAACGGCGCTGGAGCAGCGTACCGCGGCACTGCTAGCGGCCCAGGTCGAGATTCGGGAATTGGAGCGACAGCAAGCGGAAGAGGCCGCCACGCGTCAAGCGCTCGAGGCGCAGATCAAGCGTCTAAGCGAAGAGGCCGTCGCTCGCGAGCGGGAGCGGGAGAAGGTGCGCGACACGTTCTCGCGTGATCTGGAGAAGCTTCGCGAGACCGCGAGCCGTGCCGAGGAGCGCTTACGCGCATCGGAAAAGCGGGCACTTCTCGAAATCGATCGGGAACGCAGCGCCACAGCAAAGGCTCAGAAAGAATTGGCCGAGGCGGCCAAGCGGGCAGACAAGCGAGAGGCCGAGCACCGTCGCACCGTCGAAGCGCTGCAGGAGCAGCAGGGCGACGCGCGCCATCAGACCGGGGTGCTCCAGGGCAAGCTCGCCGCGCTCGAAGCGGCTTATGCGTCACTTCAGGAACAGTTGAAGTCGCTGCGCACAGCGGCGCGGCCCTCTACGCGACGCGTGTCCACCGCCGAAGCCAGTCCGCCAGCCAGACGAGCCGCCCGCAAGGCAGCGGCAGTCAAAACGGCGAGCGTGAAAGGTCGCCCGTAGATCATGATCGGATGGCGCCGGCGAGTTGTGCAGTCCACCGACCGTTGGCGCGCCAGTCGCGCCGACGGCCAAAAGGAGCGAACAGATGAGAAGATCGGCAGAGAACAAGCTGCGGGTTGTAGCAGTGCGCATCGACCCCGTCATCGAACAGCGCTTGCGGGTGCTGGCAGAGGCAACGGGCCGGAAACAATCGTTCTTTCTGCAGCGAATGATCGAGGAAGGCATCGATGCGATGGAAGAAATCTGGCTGTCGCCGGACACGCTGGCGAAGGTTAGAAATGGTGCTCTGCCCGAACTGCTCGCCGCACAGAGCACCACCTCGGATCTGTTCGATCTGGATGCGACCGACGCAGCCTCGTAGCAGCGACGGTCACCTGTTTTCGTCGCGGTTCGGTAAGATCGCGTTCGTTTTCACAGTGAGGAAGAGACTTCAATGAACAAGCAGGAACTGATCGACGCCGTGGCGTCGGAGTCGGGTACGAGCAAGGTCGCGGCAGAAGAGACCATCAATGCCGTGTTTGAGACGATTTCGAAAGCAGTGGCTGCCGGTGACGCCGTTCAGCTGATCGGCTTCGGATCGTTCGGGGCCGGCGAGCGGGCCGCACGAACGGGTCGAAATCCGCAGACCGGTGAGACGATCGAGATTGCGGCAGCCAAGACCGTCAAATTCACGGCCGGCAAGGGTTTCAAAGACGCCGTCAACCAAGCGTGAACCAAGGCGGCGTCAGTCATGCCGCCGCTTAGAAGAGCTGGTCGTCCAACGGCCGCAGATTGGTCAGCTTGACTGCCGTGAGGCGTTCGGTGCCGTCCGCGTGAATCGACCGGATCATGATCCGTTGGCCACGCGCTTCGCCCAGCACCTCGACGATGCGGTCCTCATAGCGCATAAGCGTGCCGCGAGGCGGTTTGCGTTTCATGCGGCTGCGACCGGTCGAAGAAGGCATAGGGCGTCAAAGCTCGTGCGTCGATCGCATTATGCCAATTCGCAGCGGCGATACCACATCGTTTAGTCGGCTACGGCACAAACAGAGAGGGCAAAGGTTATGCGCCGCATCGTGGTACGTTCTTCGCCGGTCCACGGACGCGGTGTATTTGCACTCACCCAGATCGGGGCTGGTGAGACAGTCCTGGAATACAAGGGCAAGCGCGTGTCTTGGGCACAAGCGCAGCGCCAGTATGCGCGTTCGGCCGCCGAGGACGGCCACACGTTTTACTTCGACCTTGACGACGGGCGCGTGATCGACGGCGCGCAGCGCGGCAACTCGGCGCGCTGGGTCAATCACAGTTGCGCGCCGAACTGCGACACCGAGCAAGATGGCAGCCGGGTTTTCTTCCACGCCCTACGCGACATCAAGCCGGGCGAAGAGTTGTTTATCGACTATCGACTTTTTGTGGAAGGGCGAAAAACTGCTGCGCTCAAAACCCTGTATGCGTGCCGCTGCGGTTCCCACGCCTGTCGAGGGACGATGCTGGCCGGGTCCTGAACTGCCGACCGAATGGTGTCCACGCACCACCGACTATCGCACCCCGACTACGGACCTGCTCGCGACCGCGACGACTTCGACGCACTGAAATGCTGCCGGAACGTGACTGTCATGCCCTCATCAAAATGGACCTTCGCTTCACGCTTTCGACGCAACGCATTTGGATGGCGATCCTCGCTGCCCATCCAACGCCTGAAGGAAGCTGTCTCCGAGATTCGTTCGGCCGCCCGCGCCGATGGTGCGCTTGGTGCGGAAGGGGCCGTTCTTCTTCTTGAAAGACTGTCGCCTGCACTCGAGCACGTCGATAGTTCATCGGGCGCACTTGGCAGCGCGGTCAATCGTGCTATCGAGGCGCTCGTCCCGCTGATTGCCGCCGCCGACGTTGCGCCCGCAGCACGGGAGCGCTGGCTGGAAAGGCTTTTCGAGGCGTTGCAGGACGATCAGATGCCCTACATTGAGAGCCTCGGCGAACACTGGGGAACCTTGTGCGTGACGCCCTCGTTGGCATCTGACTGGGCCGACCGGTTGTTGCCGCTCGCACGGCACCAGTAAGCGACTCGGCACAACCGTTTCCCACTGCTGAATATTTCGACGCATGATGGGCGCGTTCAGCTTGACGGAGACA
>NZ_JALQDH010000159.1:0-3249 GCF_023631365.1 Caballeronia sp. INML2
AAAAAACCAAGGCCCGAATACCGGAACATCGGACTCGGCCAACTCGCGAAGTACCGCTTGCCGCTGGCAGGAAAGGTATCGATCCTGCATCGTATAAGCGGCTTGCTGCTGTTCGTGTGTCTGCCGTTCATTCTGTATCTGCTCGATCAGAGCCTCACGTCGGAGATCTCGTTCGACGCGTTCAAGGGCTTTCTCGCCAACCCCATCGTCAAGATCGTCACGCTCGTGCTGTCGTGGGCATATCTGCATCACTTCTTCGCGGGCATTCGCTTTCTGCTGCTCGACACCCACGTCGCGGTCAATAAGGAAGGCGGCAAGCAGACCGCGCTCATCGTGCTGATCGTTTCGCTGTTGCTCACGCTCGCGATGGCCCTCAAGATCTTCGGAGTGTTTTAAACATGGCAACGCAAAATCGGGTCGGCCCCAAGCGCCTGGTCGTGGGCGCGCACTACGGTCTGCGCGACTGGCTCGCGCAGCGCATCACCGCGGTCGTGATGGCTGTCTACACCGTCATTCTGCTGTTCTGGTTCTTCGGCGCGCACAACTTCTCCTATGAAGGCTGGGCGGGCATCTTCGCGACGCAGTGGATGAAGCTCGCGACTTTCGTAGCCTTGCTTTGCCTGTTCTATCACGCGTGGGTCGGCATTCGCGACATCTGGATGGACTATGTCAAGCCGATGGGCGTGCGCCTGCTGCTGCAGGTGCTGACCATCCTGTGGCTGATCGGATGCGCCGGCTACGCTGCACAGATTCTCTGGAGAGTTTAAAGAACATGGCTGCAATCAAGACTTCCCTGCCGCGTCGTCGCTTTGACGTGGTCATCGTCGGCGCGGGCGGCTCGGGCATGCGCGCATCGCTGCAACTCGCGCGCGCGGGTTTGTCGGTGGCGGTGCTGTCCAAAGTGTTTCCGACGCGCTCGCATACGGTGGCGGCACAAGGCGGCATCGGCGCTTCGCTTGGCAACATGAGCGAAGACAACTGGCACTATCACTTCTACGACACCATCAAGGGCTCCGACTGGCTCGGCGACCAGGACGCGATCGAGTTCATGTGCCGCGAAGCGCCCCATGCGGTGTACGAGCTCGAACACATGGGCATGCCGTTCGACCGCAATCCGGACGGCACGATCTATCAGCGCCCGTTCGGCGGCCACACCGCGAACTACGGCGAGAAGCCGGTGCAGCGCGCGTGTGCCGCGGCCGACCGTACGGGTCACGCATTGCTGCACACGCTGTATCAGCAGAACGTCGCGGCTAAAACGCACTTCTTCGTCGAATGGATGGCGCTGGATCTGATCCGCGACGCCGACGGCGATGTGCTCGGGGTGACCGCGCTCGAAATGGAAACGGGCGACGTCTACATCCTCGAAGGCAAGACGACGCTGTTCGCCACGGGTGGTGCGGGGCGCATCTTCGCGGCATCGACGAATGCGTTCATCAATACGGGCGACGGCCTCGGCATGGCCGCGCGTTCGGGCATCGCGCTGCAGGACATGGAGTTCTGGCAGTTCCATCCGACGGGCGTGGCGGGCGCGGGCGTGCTGATCACCGAAGGCGTGCGCGGCGAAGGCGGCATTTTGCGTAACGCCAACGGCGATCGTTTCATGGAGCGCTATGCGCCGACGCTGAAGGATCTGGCGCCGCGCGACTTCGTTTCGCGCTCGATGGACCAGGAGATCAAGGAAGGCCGCGGCGTGGGTCCGAACAAGGATCACGTGCTGCTGGACCTGTCGCACATCGGCGCCGAGACGATCATGAAGCGCCTGCCGTCGATTCGCGAGATCGCGCTGAAGTTCGCCAACGTCGACTGCATCAAGGAGCCGATTCCGGTCGTGCCGACCATCCACTATCAGATGGGCGGTATCCCGACGAACATGCACGGTCAGGTCGTGGGTACGGCCAAGGGCTATGACGATCCGGTCAACGGCTTCTACGCGGTGGGCGAATGCTCGTGCGTTTCGGTGCATGGCGCGAACCGTCTGGGCACGAACTCGCTGCTCGATCTGGTCGTGTTCGGCCGCGCGGCGGGCAATCACATCATCAAGCACGCGAAGGAATTGAAAGAGCACAAGCCGCTGCCGGCCGATGCCGCCGACTTCGCGATGGAACGCCTCGCGGTGCTGGAAAAATCGACCTCGGGCGAATACACGCAGAACATCGCCAACGACATCCGCGCGTCGATGCAGGCGCACGCGGGCGTGTTCCGCACCTCGAAGCTGCTCGAAGAAGGGGTGGGCAAGATCGGCGAACTCGCCGAGCGCGTGAAGCATGTGCATCTGAAGGACAAGTCGAAGGTGTTCAACACGGCCAAGGTCGAGGCGCTGGAGCTGGCGAACCTGATCGAAGTGGCGCGCGCGACGATGGTGTCGGCCGAAGCGCGCAAGGAAAGCCGCGGCGCGCACGCGCACAGCGACTACGAGCATCGCGACGACGAGAACTGGATGCGTCACACGCTGTGGTTCAGCGAGGGCGATCGCCTGGATTACAAGCCGGTGCAGATGAAGCCGCTGACGGTCGAATCGGTGCCGCCGAAGGCGCGTACCTTCTAAGGCACAGAGCGCAAGGAAATCGAAATGGCAAAGAGAATTTTTGAAGTCTATCGCTACGATCCGGACAAGGACGCGGCGCCGCGCATGCAGACGTACGAGCTCGAGCTGGAGCACGAGCGCATGCTGCTGGACGCGCTGGTGAAGCTGAAGGCGGTCGACGAGACGCTGTCGTTCCGTCGCTCGTGTCGCGAAGGCGTGTGCGGCTCGGATGCGATGAACATCAACGGCAAGAACGGGCTCGCGTGTCTGACGAATCTGAATGAATTGCCGCAGCGCATCGTGCTGCGTCCGCTGCCGGGTCTGCCGGTGGTGCGCGACCTGATCTGCGACTTCACGCAGTTCTTCAACCAGTATCATTCGATCAAGCCGTATCTGATCAACGATACGCCGCCGCCCGAGAAAGAACGCCTGCAATCGCCGGTGGAGCGCGACGAACTGGATGGACTCTACGAGTGCATTCTGTGCGCGAGCTGCTCGACGTCGTGCCCGAGCTTCTGGTGGAACCCGGACAAGTTCGTGGGCCCGGCGGGCTTGCTGCAAGCCTATCGCTTCATCGCGGACAGCCGCGATCAGGCGACAGGCGAACGCCTGGACAACCTGGAAGATCCGTATCGTCTGTTCCGTTGCCATACGATCATGAATTGCGTCGACGTGTGCCCCAAGGGGCTCAATCCGACCAAGGCGATCGGCAAGATCAAGGA
>NZ_JALQDH010000160.1:0-2572 GCF_023631365.1 Caballeronia sp. INML2
TGCGTCGATCAGCCCGTACAGTGTCACGCTGCTTTGTGCATGCGCCGCGCCGCCGACGAGAGTAGCCAGCGCCGCACCGGCTATCAGAGTTTTCTTCATGAGCAACTCCAGGGTTGAAGGCCGATTTCATTAAACACTTCACGTCACCCCTATCGCGACGTCCTCTCTGCGGAGAAGCTGCCGTCACCGTAAGACGATAATGCAATTGGGGGTCCAAAACTATGCGTGGCCGAGTTTGTCGCTCGCCAGCAACAAGGTGACCGTCCGCATCGTGTCATCTCGCCAGCGAACAAGGCAACTCGGCGCTGTCGCCGCATGGCAGCAAAACAATCCACCTGAAAGCAGCCCGCAATCCGGGGGGCCTATGGCGACGTCGCCTGGTATGCCTCATCCACAGTCAATCATGGATTTGCTGCAAGCGGCAGTGAAATTCGGCGTGAAGAAGATGCCAACAACGTGGGGCTGGAAGCCAAAGTACACTTATGGTTGCAAAATCATCAACAACAGACCACGCACGTTGAGACTGCAGTTAGCCATCCTCGTCGTGTGCTGCGTGTGCCATGGGCCGCCCGCGTCGGGAGCGGATGATGCTGCAAGCTTGAGCGACTAATACCTGCGTATATGCGCGAGCGTCTAGCAGTCACTTTCCGTCATCCGATGCGCGGTCTCAGGGCGCCCGCAACCGAGATCGCCAGTCGCAGCTCCGTCGCGACCTGCTCCTAACAGCGCCGCGAATACGCTGACGTAGCTGCCATACGGCTTCTGGATAATCGTTCGCATGGGGAGGGCATGTCATGACGAAGCTTCGTTTCTTGCCGCCCTGCTGGTCGGGATTGCGATGCTCTAGCGGCCGGCGCGGGCCGAGTCGGGACCGAGCGCGGCCGCTGTAGCGCAAGCATCGCACCGCCGGCTGCGGTTACGAAGGCCCGCCAGGCGAACCTCGCGACCAAACCGTGGACCGGCGACTTCGACGCGATGCTCGAGCGTCGCTCGATCCGCTTTCTTGTGCCGTTCAGCCATACGCTCTACTTCAACTACAAAGGCCGAGAACACGGTCTGACCGCTGAATTCGCGCGCGACTTCGAACGGTACGTAAGAAGCGCTACGCCAACCGGCTCGGCAAACAACCGGTGACAGTCTTCTTGATTCCAACGACCCGGGACAAACTTCTGACGAACCTCCAGACCGGGCTGGGCGATATCTCGGCGAGCAACCTGACGGCGACCGTTGAGCGCCGCAAGATTGTCGACTTTGTTTGCGCCGCGTGACCGCAAGCCGGTCCGGGAACTGATTGTGACCGGTCCCCGCTCTCCGTCTATCGGTAGCCTGGACGACCTCGTGGGAAGGCGACTGTATGTACGTAAGACAACGAGTTACTACGAGAGTCTGACGGCGCTGAACGACCGCTTCACGAGAGCGGGCAAGCCGCTCATGCTAATCACACTACTGCCCGACTTATTCGAAGATGAGGACACGCTCGAAATGCTCAATGCGGGAATGCTCGGCATCGCAGTGGTTGACGACTGGAAAGCAAAACTGTGGGCGCAAGTCCTGCCTCAGATCAAGTTCAGGGAAGATCTGGTTGTACGCAGCGAGGGCTATGTGGGTTGGGCGATCAGGAAGAACGGCCCGCAACTGCAGGCGGTGATGACCGATGTCTACAACGAGTTTGTTCAAAAGCAGAGTGTCATCGACTACCGGCTCGCACAGTTCATGAAGCGTATCAGGCAGGTCACCAATGCTTCGGGCGCGGTCGAGCGCAAACGTTTCGAAGAGACAGTATGGCAAGCAGTATGGCTTCGACCTCTGATGCTGGCCGCCCAACGCTACCAGGAATCGCAGCTGAATCAGTCCGCGCGCAGTCACGCGGGCGCGGTCGGCGTCATGCAGCTCATGCCGGGAACAGCCATTCGGGCATCCGGCTCGGCCGGCAAGTCGTCGGCCATAGGCCAGCACCCGCGACCCACGGGCCGTTTCGGTCGCGCATGTCGGCTCGCGAGAAATTCCGGTCTGGCCCTGCCTCCCTAACAGTCACCGGACGTAGGAAGCGGAAGCAGCAGAGGCTCAACCGGAAGCGGCCTTTCGCGCCCGCTCCGATAGTTCGTCATTCCTCGCATAGCAAAAACTCTGTAATTCACTATTCTCTAGACAGGGATGGACGGGTGTTAAAAGGTGTTCGCGCAGAAGGAGTTAATAAATTGATCACAAACTTATTGCGCCGCGCGTCCAGGGCTACCTGGATATCGGTTCTCCTGCTGACCATCGCTCCTCACGCCTACCCTGCATCCGAGCAGAAAGGGCCACCGATCAGTCCCGCGCGAGTTGAGCCCGAAACCGCCTCACAGGCCCAGGCTCGTGCGATTCTGATGAAAATGGCGGTATTCCTTGGCGGGACGCCGAGCTTTCGTGTCGGTGTACGCAGCGGGTACGACGCCGTGCAGCCGTCCGGGCAGAAAATCGAATTTGGCGAATACCGCACCGTAACGTTGAGCCGGCCCGATCGCATGCGCGTGGAAAGCGAGCGCAGCGATGGCGCAAAAACGCTCGTTGTGCTCACCGGGAAAGAGATCGT
>NZ_JALQDH010000161.1:0-2532 GCF_023631365.1 Caballeronia sp. INML2
ATACTTGAGGCAACGAGCCTAGCTCGGTAACAAAAAACCTGAGTCAATGCGCCGGCCAAGCTAATTGTCGCCGCCCACGCACCGGTTCGAAGCCTTCAGCCCGAAGCTGGCCCGACGGCTGACGTTATACAGGCACGCCTTGCTTGAGCAGTGGTTGCTGCTCGAAGCGGATCCCGCAGTGACCACGTTCTGCGAGCGGCCCGGCTATGTGCATGTCGAGGGGCAGCAGCGCCTTGCCGACTTTTGGGTCCGTTATGTTGACCGACAAGAGTTAGTTATCCTTGATGATTCACATGTTGATGAAAAGATGCCTAAATCGCACCGCGCGCTCGATGGAGCAGCGCTGCCCATCCGGAGCGTGTCTTCGGCTGACCTCGCGGCCGCACGGGTGTGGATCGACAACTGGCAGCGCATGCTTCCGTGCATTGTGGCGAACCGGGGTCTTGTTTCACCGTCGCTGCCACGAGCGATCGCGCGCTTCCTGACCCATCCCCAGAAGTTGCTTGCGATTGAGCGGGAGTTTTCGACCGGAGATCCGGTTCTCGTCCGCACGGCCGTATTCGGCCTGTTGCATGCCGGGCGGATCAGTGCGCCGGATCTGCACACGCAGGCGCTATCCCTGCTCACGTCGTTTGTCGCCACGGAGGCAATCTCATGAGCCGCCGCAAGCCGGAGTTTGAGGCAATCGATGTGGCGACGTGGCCTGCCGTGGCTTACACCGAATTCGATTACGAAGCACGGCGCGCGTTTGAAGCGCGCATGCAGGCGCTGGTACGCTACGCGCGCGGCGAATCGCTCAAACACATCGAACAGTCTACTGGTGTCAATCGGCGCCAGTTGTATCGCTGGCTTGAACGGGCCTTGTCGCCGCATCCGGACGGGAGGCCTTTTGGGTTCCGCGCCTTGGTCAGCTATGTGCGGATCGCCGAGTATGTTCGTCTGCGTCCGGTGCGTATATGTGGTGAGCGCGGCAGTTGTGGCGCCGCGGGCGCGCTGTCGCAGCTTTTCGAGCGGGCACCAGCAGCGCGAGGCTCGCCGTGCGGCCTGCGATACCGAAACTATGTGAATAACCGATCGTATAGAGGTTGATTTTCGCCTCCAGATCGGTAATCGGCAGCGAAGGGTCGAGCGCGACCTCCCCGCTTGATCGCGCATAGTTGGCCACCACGAAGTTCGTTCCGATCGGAACAGCTGAATAGGCACGCGGCTCCATTTCCTGCGCAGACGCCAACGCAGACCAGAGTAGAGTCAAGCCGGCACTCGCGTGCTGAAAACACCGCGCAGCTCTTGTCGCTGAACTGACGTCCGGCGTGCAACCGGACCCGTCGGCGCGATTCGAGTCGATCGGTGCTCCCGGTAATGTCATGACCTTCGTCCCTGATCAGTTACAACCGAGTTTGGCGTTGTAGGCGATTTTTCCTCGCGTGGCTGCCCCGAAGTCCACGATTTCAGTCCCCGAAGCTGTGGAACGTCACTGTGACCGATCAACTGTTGTCGAGCAAGCCGGCCTTTTGAGCAATTGGGGAATGCAACGCCAGCCGCGTGCCTAGAGACGAAAGTAGCCGTGAATGGCTGCGCTATGCGTGCCTTTCAAGGCTTCGAAGTCGTACGGCTTGCGAAGAGCGATCTGAATCGAGCGCACCCCCACGCTTGCGGATGACCGCTCCCTCAACTGTTGCAGTCATCCAAGTCGGGCTGGCGAAGGTCAGCAAGGGGTCGGGAATATGCACTGCCGATCGGCCGCTAGGGGCAGCTGAATTCCAATGCCCGCTTCCCAGCGATGAGTTTGAAGCGCGGACGGACTCAATCCGACCCGGAACTGCCCTTGGACCCAACGCGAGCGCTGCGGCAAGTCCAAACTGGAACAGCCATTCGAGCATCCGACTCGGCCGGCAAGTTGTCGACCATAGCCCGTCACTCAGCTACCCGCGGCCCGTCTCGGTCGCGAATGTCGGCGCACGGGAATTGGATGTGCCCTGCCGACCGTAACGGCCATCGGACGTGGGAAGCGGAAGCAGCAGAGGCTCAACCGAAAGCGGCGTTTCGCACCCGCTCCGATAGTTCGGCATTCCTCGCATAGTAAAAACTCTGTAATTCACTATTCTCTAGACAGGCTGGACAGGAGTTAAGAGGTGTTCGAGCAAAAGGAGTTAATAAATTGATCACTAACATATTGCGCCGCGCGTCCGGGGCTACCTGGATATCGGCTTTGCTGCTGACCACCGCTCCTAACGCCTACCCTGCCTCGGAGCAGAAAGAGCCACCGGTCAGCCCCGCGCGAGCTGAGGCCGAAACCGCCTCACAAGCCCAGGCTCGTGCGATTCTCATGAGAACGGCGGAGTTTCTTGGCGGGACGCCGAGCTTTCGTGTCGGTGTGCGCAGCGGGTACGACGCCGTGCAACTGTCCGGGCAGAAAATCGAATTCGGCGAATACCGCACCGTTACGTTGAGCCGACCCGATCGCATGCGCGTGGAAAGCGAGCGCAGCGATGGCGCAAAAACGCTCGTTGTGCTCACCGGGAAAGAGATCGT
>NZ_JALQDH010000162.1:0-2529 GCF_023631365.1 Caballeronia sp. INML2
GTAAGCGACTCGGCACAACCGTTTCCCACTGCTGAATATTTCGACGCATGATGGGCGCGTTCAGCTTGACGGAGACAGTCAGCCATGTCGAACGCAGCGGGCCGCACGCATCCCCATCGGACGTATGCGCAAGAATTCAAGCAGCAGGTGATCAGAGAGACATTGGAACCCGGCATGTCGGTGTCGATTGTTGCGCGACGGCACGACATCAACGCCAATGTGGTGTTCGCGTGGCGCAAGCAATACCGTGAAGGCAAGCTGGTCATACCTGCAATCGAAGTTGCGCCGAGCGTGCCCAGCACGAAGCTACTGAGCGTCGACGTGATCGACTCAGCATTGGTACTGCGGCCGCCTGAGCCCGCAGTGGCGTCGCAAGCGCCGAGCGGTATACCGATGCCGGCGCCCGTGTGCGAAATCGAGGTGGAGATCGGCAAACGGCGTGTGAAGATTCGCGGCCTGTCTGCCGAGCGCGCTGAAGCGTTCCTGCAGGAATGCCTGAAGTGATCGCGCTGCCGGCAGGTACGCGCGTGTGGCTCGTGGCCGGCGTGACAGATATGCGCTGCGGCTTCCAGGGGCTGGCCGCGAAAGTGCAGACAGCGCTCGAAGAGAATCCGCTGGGTGGCAACGTATTCATCTTCCGCGGCCGCCGCGGCGATCTCGTGAAGCTGCTTTGGGCGACCGACGATGGGCTCTGGCTGCTCGCAAAACGATTGGAGCGAGGCCGGTTTGTCTGGCCACAGGCCGACGGTGGAAAGATCCATCTGACGAGCGCACAGCTGTCGATGCTCCTCGAAGGCATCGACTGGCGACACCCGCAACGCACCGCTGCTCTGTCGATGTTGTAAACCACATCGAAGGCTCGTAAACTGCGACGCATGTCCCAATCTGCGCCGCTTCCCACCACCGTCGCGGAGCTCCAGGCTCTGGTGCTCGAGCAGCAGGCGTCAATCGAGAACATGGTGCGGGAGATCGCCGCACGGGACGACGAAATCGAACGCCTGAAGGCGCAGATCGACAAGCTCAGGCGGATGTACTTCGGGAGCAAGTCCGAGAAACTGGCCCGGCAGATCGATAAACTTGAGGCGCAGCTCGAAGACCTGACGGCCGGTCAGGGCGCTGCCGAAACGCGAGGGCATCGAGACAAGACGTCGACGGCGCCGCCTGGTCGAACGCCCACGCGAGAGCCGCTGCCGCCGCACTTGCCACGCGATGAAATCGAACTTACACCGAATGCGGCTTGCCCTAAGTGTTCCACAACGATGCAGCGACTCGGCGAGGATGTTTCCGAGCAGCTCGCGCGCGTAGCGGCTGCGTTTAAAGTGATCCGCACGATCCGTCACAAGCTGTGTTGTCCTGACTGCGGCCACATCGAACAGCCCGCGATGCCCAGCCTGCCCATCGAGCACAGCATCGCGCATCCGAGCCTGCTGGCCGACATTGCGGTATCGAAGTTCGCCGATCACCAACCGCTGTACCGCCAATCGGAGATTGCGGCACGCGACGGCGTGACGCTGGATCGCGCCAGCATGGGCCGCTGGATCGGGCAGATCGCCGAGCTCTGTGGACCGCTTGTTGAAGCAATCCAGCGCTACGTGCTGGTCCCCGGCAAGGTACACGTCGACGACACACCGGTTGCGGTGCTCGCGCCAGGCAACGGAAAGACGGTGACCGGTCGCTTCTGGGTCTACGTGCGCGACGATCACCGCTCGGGCTCGACCGAGCCCGCTGCGGTATGGTTCGACTTCTCCTCGAATCGCAAAGGCGTCCATCCTCAGACCCGACTCGCCGCATTCCGTGGCATCCTGCAGGCCGATGCTTACGCCGGTTTCGATCAACTGTATGCGAGCGGCGAGATCCACGAAGCGGCATGCTGGGATCATGCGAGGAGGTACATTTACGATGTTCACGCGCGCACACCGACTTCAGATACCCAGCAACTGCTCGAGATGATCGGCGAACTCTATAGCATCGAAGCCGACATCCGCGGCAAGGCGCCTGACGAGCGTCTGCGCTTCAGGCAGGAAAAGAGCAAGCCGTTGCTCGCGAAGCTCGAAGCGACGATCAGGGTGAAACTCGCGACGCTATCGACGAAGTCCTCGCTCGCAAAAGCAATCAACTACTCGCTGAACCACTGGGCGGCGCTCGTGTTCTACTGCGAGGACGGTCGAGTCGAGATCAGCAACGTGCTTGCCGAGAACGCGCTGCGCTGTGTCGCCCTCGGACGCAAGAACTATCTGTTCGTCGGCTCGGACAGCGGGGGCGAGCGAGCCGCCGCGATGTATAGCTTGATCGGGTCGGCAAAGCTCAACGGGATCAACCCGCGCGCCTATCTGGAATACGTCCTGACCCATATCGCTGATCACAAGATCTCACGCATCGACGAATTGCTGCCTTGGAACGTGGCCGAGAAACTGAAGCCGGCCACTCCACCTACGCCCCTAACCGGGTAGATCTGGATAGATTTGCGTGAATCGTGTCCACGATCGCCGATCATGGACACGATCCCCTGTGATCTATAAGAATTCCACT
>NZ_JALQDH010000163.1:0-2437 GCF_023631365.1 Caballeronia sp. INML2
GCCGGCCTTCGCCGGTTACGGACTTGGTTGCTGCTACACGTCCGGTTGCGGTCATTCACCCACTGGCGCTGGTGAACGGGACATCGGCACGCCTCAATGAGTCTTCAGGTCCCTAAGCTGCCGCTCCATTTAGCGCTGTCATAGAGGCGGCTTCCAAGGTACAACCGACGTTCGAGCGTTTCCCAGGGACCGAGTTATTGATCTGTGCGTGCGTGTCTACTTCAGACTTGTGTGTAGCGCATTCAACGCTGAGAAAAGATACGGCCTTCATTGGTAATGATACATGTTTCCTCAGTCGCGTCGAAATTTAAAATCGATTACCGACAAACACTTGAACCTGTGAGCGATCGGCGGATCTCTATACAAAAAGGCTTCTCAGTCGCCGAACGGCCCGCTTGCTGGCCAACGCGCGGCCGGGGCAAATAGCGCATCGAGCGATTGGTATCGACCTCCGCTTGTGCTCGAAGAAGCGAGGGTCGATGGTGCTGGTCTTGAGCCCGGCTTTTGGCGACATGCGGCGTTCAGCCGGCGTGAGGCTGCTGCATGCAGCAAGTCTTGAGGACCCGAAGCAGCCACTCACGAACGTCTCAAGCGGTCGTTCAATGCAGCGAACAAACCAGTGGCATACCTCGCGATTCTTGTTGAAACGTTGAACTGCACGACTGCCTCCCGGTCAAGCAAGAACGTGATTGACACGATAGTCAACACAGAAAGCCCCAACCCAGCGAGTACGTCTGCGAGATAATGTCCTCCTTGCGTCGGCGTGGAAGCAATCATGAGCACATCAAGAATGACCGCCGGACAGAACAGCAACCGGATTCGGCGGAGCGAGTAAGCGAAAATAACAGCCAACGCCGTGTGAAACGACGGCAGCGACACAAGCCCCTGTGTTCGTTGCAGGTCAAATTTTCTCATCGATCCGTCTCGCAGTACCGAGAAGTCCGATACGCTAGACAACGCATCAGTATCTGACACTTTGAAGTGCTCAAATGCACTCGTGGCCGGGAACGCCGTGGAAACTATAAGAAGGTAGATGCTTGAAAGGGCTAGCAAGAAGAAAAACATTGACAGCTCTTCGCGGCGTCCCAATAGACCCAAAACGGCCGGAATCGCAATCAGTTGCCAAAATCCGCTGGCGTATGCTACCCCGAGGATCCGGCGGACGGCGGAGTGCGATTGAACCCAACCATATACCGCTGCCCAATCGAAACCAATTATCCGATCAAAACGAAGTAGACTGTTTTCTATGAGTGGCATATCCGTAGTAATGCACAGATAAGACAAAATGCTCGTCGCTTGGATAAAAACAATCAAAAGGACGAACCATGCCACCGTGTTTGCGACTTCGTGATAGCGCAGCTTGGCGCAGACTTGCCTGTAGCGGGGATATGCTGAATTCCGTACAACACCGCGCAACCACATGTCACTGTCAGAAGGACCTTGCCTTTTCCTTTCAGCTCGTCTGAAAACACTACCGAGTATCCTCCCAGTTGAAGCCAGAAGACATCGACGAGCAAGACGATGCCAACGATTGCCCATCCATACAAGTATCGTTTGCGGTTGGACGATTGTGGTTTTCCAGTGTTCAGAGTTGATTTTCCATACATGACAAAGCCCCGACGAACGTTTTATTGGAGGACGAACCCCATAAGCCCGACGTCGATCCTGAGGGATATGGACGAACTCGCCGTGTCGTTATTTATAACGGCAAAAAGACATCGAACTGTAGGGCGATCGGGGGAACGAGGAGAATGGAGGAATAGTCAACGATGTCGTCTGCTGTATTGATCGGCCGCTTCTGGACGACCCCGGCCGGACAGCCGACATACGCCCTTCGGCCTTTGCCAACCTTCGTTGATTTGCATTGAGACGTCGGCTAAACGATGCGAACCGGCCAAACGGTCAGTAAAGCTCCCAGCCGATGTCGTCTGCCATACGTTTTTGTATATCGGATCAACGAAGTTGGCCAATTTTAATGGGTCCGCGAAGGGCGGAGCATGGCTCCATCGACAACCTATGGGGCGTGACATGGCGCAAGGCGAAACGGTTCTGGTACGTGGGGCGACGGGCGGCATCGGCGGGGAAATTGCGCGGCGATTGCGCGATGCGGGCTGGCGCGTGCACGGGCTGCGGCGTGGCCCGGGGCATCAAAGGGCGGCGGCATCGAATGGATTCACGGCGATGCGATGAACGCGGCCAACGTGATGCGCGCGGCACAGGGTGTATCCGTGATCGTGCACGCGGTAAATCCGCTGGGCTACAAGCGCTGGGCCGAACCGGTGCTGCCGATGATCGACAACACCATCGCGGCGGCGAAGGCGCAGGGCGCTACCATCGTGTTGCCGGGCACGGTCTACAACTTCGGGCCGGACGCGTTTCCATTCATCGACGAAGACGCGCCACAGCATCCCGTCACGCGCAAAGGCGCGATTCGCGT
>NZ_JALQDH010000164.1:0-2229 GCF_023631365.1 Caballeronia sp. INML2
CGATGCGACATTCTCGGCACAGATTCCCGATGGACTGCAAAAAGTCGCGTTCGCAGCGCAGCTTCCGCGCGCGTCGCCCGCGGCTCGTCAGTCGTCCGCGAAGAAGGGAGCCAAATGATGAAAACAGGATCGTGGGACCGTGCCCTTACGGCATTGATCGCCGCAGTATTCGCGCTGGGGCTGATCGACCAGGCGGATGCACGAGGCGAGAGAGGTGGTGGCGCCCGTGGCAGTGGCGGTGGCGGCGAAGGAGGCTATTCGCGTGGCGGGGCAGCGTCGGCTGGAGGGCTTTCTTCTGGCGGCACAACCGCTGCGCAAGGCGGTTCACGATCTAGCGGCGGCCAGCAGGGAACGACCCAGCAGAGGCAAGCCTCACGCCAAGGCAACGCAACTTCAACTTCAAGTGCGAATCAGAGTGCGCGCCAGAGTTCGGCGAGCGCCATGCAGGCAACCTCCGGTCAAAACCAGGCGAACCGACAGCAAAGCACGAGCGAGAACCAGGCCCAGCGCCAGGCTACGTCGAGCCAGAACCAGAGCGCACGACAGAACTCGGCGGCTCAAACGACCAGCCAAAACCAGACTACGCGTCAATCCACCGCGAAGGAGATGCAGAACACGCGTGCTACGAACGTGACCAACGTGCAGAACAACTACTCGGGCGGTTGCAACGACTGCAACTCGGACTGGGACGGCGGTTCTGCGGCGGCCGGATTTGTGGCCGGGGCAATGGTGGTCGGAGCGGCCGCTGCCGCAACCACGCCGCCACCCGCAACCGCCACGGTCGTTGCTGCGCCTGCGCCTGTCGCGCCGCCGTGCAACGTTGCTCCCATCGCCGTTCAGGACGTGCCGTATTATAAGTGTGGCGCGGCTTGGTACGCGACGGGATATGGGAGCGGCGGCGTGGTGTACACGCAAGTTCCGCCACCGCCCGGATACTGATCGCAGTCGCCTCCCGACTCGGCCTGCGGTTGACCGTTAGCTGGGGCGGAGCCAACGCTCGAATGTCAGCATGAAAGCATGGACCGACGTCGGTTCCTGGCCGAACCCGTTAACGCGTCGAACCAATGAAGTCGCTCCTTATCGATCCGCCGCCATCGGGCAGTGTCGACCCCTATGCTCAGGACGCAACTATGCGCAGATGGTCATCGTAGGCGTCGCCAGACCCTTGAGGCGTCCGGTCGGGGCTGGCGAAGCCTGCACATAGTTACAGGGTCTGCAGGAAGCGGATCAACGAGTCCGGCGCTTGATAGCGGCGAATCCTGGCATCGGGCGCCTCAAGCCGACCGAGCGCTTTCTCCTTCATCGCGAGGTCAGCTTCGACGTAGCGATGGGTTGTCGTCGGGCTCTCGTGACCGAGCCACAAAGCGATCACGTTGAACGGAACGCCCGCTTGCAACAGGTGCATCGCAGTCGTATGCCTTACGATGTGCGGTGAAACGTGCTTCTTGAGGAGGCTGGGTTGCTCAACGCTCGCTCGGCTCACGGCAAGATCCAGGCGCTGCGCGACGTTGGATCGTGACATAGCCTGCCCATCCCGGTTGGGCAGCAAGGCGGTTTCGCCGCGCAGCGTTGGATTCAAGCGCAACCAGCTACGGATCTCGGCGACGGTGGCGTCCCACAGGGGGATCGATCGCAGCCTGCGCCCCTTGCCGTGCAGGTGCACGCACGCTCCGCCATCGAGGACCACATCGACGACACGTACGCCAATGATTTCGGAGACACGCGCCCCCGTGTTGTAGAGCATCGTCAGCAGCAGATGATCGCGGCGAGACGACCAGTTCTCACCCTTCTGGCCGAGTACGGCTACCATCTCTGCACGCGTGAGGTAGTTCAGCATCGGCCGCTCGAAGCGTTTCATCGGCACCGCCAGTGCGCGCTCGGTATCGTGAAGTGAGGCCACGTCACGGCGAGCGGCAAACTTCAGGAACGCGCGCAGTGCAGTGAGCCTCAGATTGCGGCTTCGAACCGAGTTCTTCCGATCCTGCTCCAGATGATCAAGGAAGGCCAGAATCAGATCGGGTTGCAAGTCGGCCAGCCGCATCGTGGTCGGCGCCTTGTTGAGCTGGCGACTGGCGAAGTCCAGAAACAGCAGCAAGGCATCGCGGTAACAGGAGCTATCGTTGAAACTGGTGTACGCGGCGTAGGGAAGACGCGGAAGAAGGCGGTGGCGATTGAAGGAGAATGTTGCTTCTCACGGTAACACTTCCACAATCGAACTCCACCACCATG
>NZ_JALQDH010000165.1:0-2206 GCF_023631365.1 Caballeronia sp. INML2
GTGTGGCGCGACAATCTGGATGAGAGACGCGCGACAAACAAGATGAGAATGTCGCGGTGAGGTTGATGATGCCGATGTTGATTGACGCTGGCAAGGGTTTGTTGATTGACGCTGGAATGTGTCGCATGCCGCGCGTCAATCAAGATGAGAAAGCGCGTCAGTCGGTGAGGTTGACAACGACTTGCGGTCGAGTTGCTTGTCATTGCGGGTCCTCCGGGCGCGGTGGCACGCTGACGTTCTTTGGTGTCGCCATAGTTGCGGGTCGTCCCTTTCCCTGCTGCTTGCGCTCAAGGGCGGTACGTCGGCGGTAGCTTTCGACGTTGAGTTCAAGGATCGTCGAGTGATGGACCAGCCGGTCGACGGCGGCCAGCGTCATTGCCGGATCGGGGAATACCTTATTCCAGTCGCCAAATGGCTGATTTGCCGTTATCAGAAGAGAACGGTTCTCATACCTGGCGCTGATGAGCTCGAACAGCACTGACGTCTCGGCCTGATCCTTACTGACGTACGCGAAGTCGTCTAAGATAAGTAGATCGAAGCGATGAAGCCTATTAATGGCGGACTCCAGAGCCAACTCGCGGCGCGCGACCTGCAACCGCTGTACGAGGTCGGTAGTTCGGGCGAAGAGGACCTTCCAGCCTGTCTCCAGTAGGCTCAGTCCGATGGCTGAGGATAAGTGCGACTTACCGCCCCCAGGCGGCCCGAGCAAAATCAAATTGGCGCCGTTGCGCAACCAGCCGTCGCCAGCGCATAACGCCGAGACGTGCGCCCTAGACACCATCGGCACCGCGTCGAAATCGAAATTCTCCAGCGTCTTGCCCGGCAGCAGCCTAGCCTCCCTGAGGTGGCGTTCGACGCGGCGTCGATCACGCTCGGCGATCTCGTGTTCGGCCAGCGCCATCAGCAGGCGCGCCGCTGGCCAGCCTTCAGTATCGGAGCGCTCGGCAAAGCTTGACCAGATCTGCTTAATGGCGGGCAGCCGCAAATCATTGAGCAGCAGCGACAGGCGGGTAGCGTCGAAATCGTGACTCATGCTGCCACCTCCGTTTCCAGGTCAAGCAGAGCTTCGTAGTCGCGCAGCGAAGCCAGTTGGACGTTTGCCTGCGGCATGCTCGCGGACTTCGCTTCGAAACGCGAACGCAGTGCGTCCAGATCAGGCAGTTGCCCGTCGGCCAGGCATTGCTCGAGCGCCTGCGCCAGCTGCGCCTCGCAGTTTCGCTCGTGAGCCAGGCTGAGCAGTTCGACCATGGTCTTGCATGCCGCACGCTCCGGTAGCTGTTCAAGCAGACGATCGAAGGTCAATCGATACGCCTCGCGCGGAAAGATCTGATCGCGGTAGACCAAGTTGAGCAGCGCCATGGGCTTGCGGCGCAGCGCGTGGATGATGTGCCGGTAGTTGACGACGTGACCGTGCTTGCCATTGGGACCCGGACGACCGCGCTGCAGCGTCATCAGAGCCGTACTGCCCAGAAACAGTTCTAGCCGATCGTCGTACAGCCGCACGCGAAGGCGATGACCGATCAGCCGAGAAGGGACCGTGTAGAAGACCTTGCGCAGGACGAAGCCGCCGGTGGTGGTGACGTACACACGCGTTTCCTCGTAGTCGCTCGTACGCTGCGCGGGCAGCGGCTGAAGCAGTGCCCGTTCGGCCTCAATGCGCTTGCCATTACGCGCATTGATGCGACCGACGATCTCGTCAATGAATCGGCGATAGGCCTCGAGTTCCACGAAGTCGTTACTGCCGCGCAGGAGCAATGCATCACGCACGGCGCTCTTGAGGTGGCCGTGAGGGCTCTCGATGGCGCCGTTCTCATGGGCGATGCCACGATTGTTGCGCGTAGGCTGCATGCCGTAATGAACACACAGCGCTTCGTAACGTGTGGTCAGATCGTCGCGCATTTCGGGTTCGAGATTGCGGAACGCTGCGGACAGGCTGTCGCTGCGATGCTCGCGTGGCGCGCCACCGAGTGCCCAGAGCGCGTTCTGCAGCCCTTCGGCCAGCGCGACATAGCTCTCGCCGCCGAGAATGACGTGAGCGTGTTCAAAGCCCGAGCAGGCCAGTCGAAAATGATAGAGGCGGTGCTCGAGCGCGACACCCGCCACAGACACGGCCAAGCTGTCCATCTCGGTGAAATCAGACAATGCGAGGCGACCGGGCTCGTGTACCTGGCGGAACATGACATCACGATCCTCGCCGTGGAGAGCG
>NZ_JALQDH010000166.1:0-2121 GCF_023631365.1 Caballeronia sp. INML2
TCCGCCTTGCGGCAATCCGCTGGGATCCACGTCACCTGGTTGCCGGTCATTTCGTGAATTTCGTGGGCCGCGCGCTTCAGGTCTTCCTCTCGACGCGCGGTGATCACAACGCTGGCGCCCTCTGCGGCGAGTGTGCGCGCGATACCAAGACCAATTCCCTGGCTGCCACCGCCGACGATCGCCACCTTCCCTTTTAGTTGGAGGTTCATTGCGTCTCCTCGCCGGCGAGAAAGCGCTCGGCGTTCAGATAGAACACACTTTCAAGGACTTCCTGCGCATAGCCTTCCTTCTCCCAATCGGCGCGCAATCGATTGTAGGAGTAGAGGGGATAATCGGCCCCAAACATCACGCGATTACGCAGACGTCGGCTGATTTCATGCTTAAGGTCGGTCGTAAAGTACTTGGGAGACCACCCGTGCAGTTCGTACCATATATTGCGCTTATGCATTAAAACTGCGATGGTTTCCGTCTGCCATGGCCACCCAGGGCGTGCCGCGACTATGCGAAGCGACGGAAACTTCGCCGCGACGAAATCGAGATGACGCGGATGACAATTGTCGAGCAGTATTCCGCCTCCGCCAGGCAGTCCTGCGCCTAGTCCGGTGGTGCCGACGAAAATCAACACTGGCGTTCCGGTCTGCGCACAAAGATCGTAGAAGGGAAACCAGATAGGGTCGCTCGCAGGAGCGGACCCCGAACCCGACACCGCGTAACCGACAAAACCCGGGGCTGCCTCGATGCACCGACGCAACTCCCGCACGCCCGCGTCGCGATTCAACGGATCAACATGCAGCCAATGCCCGGCGATTACGTCCATGCCTTTGCGCTGGACGTCGAACGAATAGTCATGCAACGGCGCGACTTCTTCGATCGGTATGTATTTGGTGTAGCCCAAATCTAGGACAACGCGCGCGTCGTTGTCTCGGAAGTGCTGGACCATTTCCGCCTCCGAGTGGTAGACGGGTTCAGAATTCCATGTCTTCTTTTGCTGCGCAAGCTCTTCGGGCGTTCGCAACGGAAAGCCGCGGCGCGTGCCCCAATGCGAGTGCATATCGACGATTTTCATATTTGGTCCACCTATATATGCGACCGCGCTGGAAGCCGCGGTCCCCGAGGGGCAACCACGGCCCCGACCAAAACACCACCAAGACCGCGCCTGACTGAGCGCTCAGTATACTCCGCGCGACGCTTTCGTCAATATCTCGCCAGAACGGCTCTGCGAAGGGCAATTCATGCCTCGTCCCTGAAGTCGTGCGAAGCCGCGTCTTGCCGTCGGGTTTAGGGTCTGCAAGACAGACATGACACACCTATTAGTGACTTAACGTCACTAATGAAGTGCTTAGCGAGGTATTTTGCTTGTTGGCGCCGACATCGAGAATGGTGCCCAGACCGATCCGATAACCAAGGTCATCGTCCTTATACTGGAGAAAACATGTCTTTCCGACTTCAACGCCGCGCTCTACTTAAGAGCGCATCCTGTCTGCTGGCTGCGGCAACATTGGCGCCACTGCAAGCGCGCAGCGCGAGCGCTGCCACGAGTAGGCACCAATCTGCTGCCATTTCGAAGTCCACTGCACGATTCGACTCGATCGACGCATCCCTCCGCAAAGCGGTCGACGACAGCACAGTAGCCGGGGTGGTTGCGATAGGAGCGACGGAGCAAGGCGTCGTTTACTCGGGTCATGCCGGTCATGCAGATGCCGAACGCTTGAGGCCTATAACGGGAGACTCGATCTTCTGGCTCGCCTCGATGACCAAGGCAATCACTGCAACGGCGTGCATGCAGCTCGTCGAGCAGGGAAGGCTCAAGCTCGAACAACCCGCCTCGGAACTGCTGCCGCAACTAAGAACGCCGCAGATCCTCGAAGGATTCGACACAGCGGGTCATCCAATACTGCGGCCAGCGCGCAATGCGATCACGGTCCGTCATCTGCTCACGCATACTTCCGGCTTCACCTACAGCATCTGGAGCGACCGCCTCACCGAGTACGAGAAAGCGACCGGAATGCCAGATATTGGCTACTCGCTAAATGGTGCGTTTGCGGCACCGCTCGAATTCGAACCGGGCGAGCGTTGGCAGTATGGGATTAGCATGGACTGGGTTGGCAAGCTGGTCGAGGC
>NZ_JALQDH010000167.1:0-2064 GCF_023631365.1 Caballeronia sp. INML2
GCGACCCTTGCATCAGCAAGCCAGCCTCACGACTCTAAACACTAAACCCGCTGTTGCACTTCATCCTTGAAACCGCCCGCTTTATCGCACCGTCGAATACCCTGAGAAACGTAAACTGAGACGTCGCCTCTGAGATAGATTTCGCTCGCCCCTTCGCTATACGAGGATCAACAAAGCGCGGATGGTCCATGATTCATCGAGCCTCTGCTGTTTACAGTCGGTGTGCCAGGTCGGCGATTACGAAGAAGTCGATGCGGCTTTTTAGCTAGATGAGGTGTTGGTGAGGGCATTCACGTCTACTAGAGCAACGAGTTCAACAATAGGTGCGTCCTCGACGGGCCTGCCTGAAAAGCCGCGAATGCCGTCAGTACGACCGGGCTGCTGCCGAAGAAACGGTAAAAATTCGGCAGACGCCCAGCTTCTGATAGACGACGTCAAGTACCAGCTTGTTTTCGATTGGAGCGTCGTTTCGCGTGGAGATGTGCAAGCGAGACATCGACTGTTCCCTCACGGATCGACGCGCCTGCCAGGCGCGAGAATCCGGCGTATTGCATCGAAAGAAGTGTTACGGCCCAACCGCGCGCCCATAGCGAACTGCGCGTGGTCAGAACGGAGCAACCAGCCATCGAAACCAAGTAGCCGGACGTCTCAAATCGGTGCCCGGTCCATCCGGACTAGGCGACTTTACGGGCCCGGGTCTGAAGCGGCCGGAACGTCGCGTCGATGTCGGTCTTGAAGGTGTTGTTGAAGAGGTTGGTGATGAAGCTGAACGCGGTCTCGGCGACGATGTCAACGATCTGCTCGTTGGTGTAACCCGCAGCTCGCACCGCTTCGACGTCCGCGTCTTCGATGTGACCGCGCGACGTGGCGATCCTGTAGGCGAACTGGAGCGCGGCGTCGGCCTTGGGATCGGTCGAGTGACCGTCACGGTTGAGTTCCATGTCTTCCGGTGTCAGCCCCTGCAGCTTTGCGCCGAGGTAAGTGTGCGCCGACAGGCAGTAGTTGCAGCCGTTCGCTTCGGCGGTCATCACGTGGATGCGTTCGCGGGTCTTGTGACCGAGGCTTTTGCCGAGCGCGCCGTGCATGTCGGCGATCGCCTTCAGGGCGTCAGGGGATTGCGAGATCAGGGCGAAGAAGTTCGGGACTACGCCGAGAACTTTTTCGTAGTTCGCGAGGATCGGTTGCGCTTTGGCGGGAGCTGCATCTTTCGAGGGGATGGGGAGGCGGGCCATGAGATTTCTCCGTTAATCCGAGCCACCGTGGCTTCGGTAGGGAGATAGTACGGACTTCCGCCCAAAACAATAATTGGCTATTTTTGAGAGCTGACCTTCCACCAAACGAAAGTATGAGGAGTTGGAAAGAGGAGTATTCGGAGCGACCGCCCGTCAGGTCCTACCTAGCTCCGACATAGCTGACCGCAAACGGTCTGCTGCGAAGTCGAGGAAAACACGCATCTTGAGAGGCAACAGCCTGCGCTCCCCGTGAACGAGACTGATAGGAATGGACTCGACATTGAACTTTTGGAGGACGTGGACAAGCTCCCCTGCGCGGAGCGAGGCATCGCAGTGGTAGCGGTACACCCTCGTCAGACCAGTACGACGAAGCGCGGCCTGCACGGCAGCCTCGGCTGTCGTTACAGATAGCCGCGGAATGATGTTGACGTTGAAATCGTGTTTGGTCGCAGGGTCGCGAAACGACCAGGTTGCGGTGGAAGGGCCAGCGAAAACGACGCACGGAAGTTTCTCCAGGTCATGGGGGTGTGTCGGTATGCCGTGCGCAGCTAGCAGGTCCGGCGAAGCGCACACCAGTGTTTCCATAGCGCCGACATGGGTTGCAATCATATTGCTGTCCGGCAAGGTGCCAATGCGAACCGCCATATCAACGTGGTCGTCGTAGAGATGAAGATTCCGATCGGAGAGAATCAGCTGGACGTTGATCTCGGGGTAGGCAGCCAGGAAGTCGGTAACGATGGGCAAGATGTACATCTGTGTGGCGCGACAATCTGGATGAGAGACGCGCGACAAACAAGATGAGAATGTCGCGGTGAGGTTGATGATGCCGATG
>NZ_JALQDH010000168.1:0-1940 GCF_023631365.1 Caballeronia sp. INML2
CCTGTTTCGGGGCTCGAACGGGGATCAAGAATCCTTGTTTTTACCTCCTTTCGCAAGTGCTGATTTGTTGCTCTCGGGCATCGGACGAGGGACGCGATAGCTTTCACCGTCGAGCACGACGCGGTATGCCGCATGTCGCAGGCGATCGAGCGTTGCGGCGCCGAGCATTTTGTTGGTCGCGAACGCGTCGCCCCATTCCGTAAAATCCAAATTACTCGTTAAGACAGTCGATGTACGCTCGTACCTCTCGGCAATGAGATCGTGGAAGTCTTCGTCTTCGGGCGTGCGCATGGGTTTCAGTCCAAAGTCGTCAATGATGAGCAACGGCACCTTGGCAAGCGCCTGGAATCGCCGTTCGTAGGAGCCCACGGCTTGCGCGTTGCGTAGCGTGCTGAGAAGCCGGGTCTGGGTCATGAACAGGACATCGTGACCTTGCCGGGCGGCCGCATGGCCCAGTGCCTGCGCCAGATGGCTTTTGCCCGTTCCGCACGGACCGGCGATCAGCACGCTGACCCTCTCATCGATGAACCGGCAGGTCGCGAGATCATGGACGACGGCGCGATTGAGGTTGGGTAGCCGGTCGAAGTCGAAACCCTCGAGTGTCTTCTGTCCACGGAAGTTGGCGCGGCGCATGCGGGCGTCGAGCTTTCGATGATCGCGCCGTGCGATCTCGTCCTGGATGAGCAACGTCAGGAAGTCTGTATAGGCAAGCTTGCGGTCGATGGCTTCACGGTTGCGTGCTTCGAGCGTGTCGAGGATGCCGGATAGTCGCAATTGCTTAAGAGAAGACGTGAGTTCGGGAATTGGATTCATGTTCAATGGATCAGGAGAGTCTGGGTATCGCGGCAGAAGCGGCCGCCGTGGGTGTAGGTGGTCGCGCCCGATTCAACAGGTTCGTTCGACAGCCAGGTCTGATCGAGGCCTTTCTGCAAGATCAGCTTGACGGCTTTGTAGCTTGGATTGCCGAAGTGATTCGCGCGACGGCAGGCCGCCTCCAGGCGAGATGCGCCGAACTGCTGGGCGAAGCGCAGCACGCCCTGTACGGCGCGCAGCTTGATGAGAACCCGATCGCCAAAGAGCGCGTGAACAAGCGCGTAGCAGGACGGCCCGATGCGTTGCGCTTCTCTCAGGCACCATTGGGTGTCGTGCATTTGCCAGGCCTGTGCTGCTGGCGGCATGTGATCGGCCACAGTGATACGCGTTCCTGGCGCAGTTTGGCGGACATGCGATGCCGACAGTTCGTGCTCGTAGTAGAGCTGCACCATGGTGGCGGTCGCCTTGAGCCATAGATCTTTACCGGCAAGCCGGAACGGCACGGAATAATAGGCGCGCTCAAATTGCACATGGGCGTCGCGATGGACCTTCACGCGCGCCCAGGTTGCCAGCTCCGGTGGCACATCGGGAAGCGGCTGCAACAGCGCCTGTTCGACACCTTCGAAACGCTTGAGCGGCACCTCGCGCGTCGTGCCATGGGTCCGGGTGCTGGCCTCTTGCATCACCCAGGCTTGCGCTTGCCGGTTGGCGTCGTCAAGATCACGGAATTCGCGAAGAGGAAGGAAGCTCGACTTCACGTATTTGACGCCCGATTCGACAATTCCTTTTTTAGCCGGGTCCCTCGGCGGACATGGATCGACCTTGAACAAGTACCCTTCGGCGCATTGCGCGTAAGCGCGCTGGACTTCGGGTTCGTAGATACAGGCCTTGACGATGGCACACTTGGGGTTATCTATGATGACGCGTCCCACTACGCCATTGAACCATTCGAAGGCATGACGGTGACATAGCAACCATGTGTCGACGCTCTGGTCGCGGACAAACTCAACGTATTGATGCCGCGACCAGCACAGCGTCATCACAAAGAACCACGTTTTGTGGATCTCGCCGGTGTGCGCATCGGTGATGGTCGGACCTGCGCCGAAATCAACCTGCGCGGCTTCTGC
>NZ_JALQDH010000169.1:0-1863 GCF_023631365.1 Caballeronia sp. INML2
TCATCCGCTGCTGCGCAATCCCCGAGCCGACTTGATCGTAACGCCGCACGTCGCATGGCGTACGCAGGTAGCGATGAACCGGCTGGTGACGCAGTTGGCCGCGGGCATCGAGGAGCACTATGCGCAGGTAGCGTAAGACCGAAAAGATCAGACGGAGCCTCGGACGAGGTCCGTGCTGTGCGTGGACGAGAAGGGTCAAATTCAGGCGCTGGATCGCACGCAGCCATGCTGCCGCTGGCACAGGGCATTGCTGAGCGACGTACGCACGACATTGACTTCCATTTCTCCGTTGGAAGCCATTCTCTCAAGTTTCAACCGGTCCGAAAATCTTCAGGCAGGTCAGAGCCAGGAAGCAGAAGTCGGAGTGAAGTGCACATGAAAGCGCGGATGACGTGCGAACCAGTTCTTGATCGAGGGCGTCCTATACTTAACGTAGTTGTCCATCACCAGATGGACGTTCAGATCGGGCAGTACGGTAGCGTCGATAGTGCGCAGGAACTGCACAAAGCCACTGCTTGTGAACTTTCGCCGTTAAGGTGCCAAACCGTTTTCGGCGTAAGGCGCCAGGGACTTTTCGGCGTTTAGGCGCCACAAGTCTTTCGGCATATAGGCGCCGGTAGATTTTCGCCGTAAAGGCGCCACTGGCGTCCGAGTCGGGCGCTCGAACTTCGCCAACCGCTACCCTCCTGGCACGCATTTGCTCCGGAGGGTGGCTTGAAGAGGAAGTTCGAGATGTACCCATATCTGTCAACGCCGACTGAAACCTGACCCATATGCTCATATCGCGACACGTGGAAGATGTTCCTTCAATTTACTGCCAGCCGTGGGCGACGGCAGATCACGCAGTTGTCGTTGGCGGACCTGCAGGCCAGCGAGGTGCTCGCGTTCCTCGATTATCTCGAGAAGGACAGAAAGGTGTCCATCGGCACGCGCAACTGTCGTCTTGCCGCTATCCACAGCTTCTTTGCTTTCGTCGCCCATCGCGAGCCTCTTGCGATTGCGCAATGCACAAAGATCGCACAGATTCCGGTAAAGAAGACGTCCCGGCCCGTCATGTGTTACATGGATGCCGAGGAGATTGCAGCGGTCCTTCAAGAGCCCGACCAATCGAGCCTGGAAGGGCTGAGGGATCACGCGTTGCTCGCGTTCCTGTACAACACGGGAGCACGAATTCAGGAGGCGCTGGATGTGTGTCCACGAGCCATCCGCTTTGAATCTGCTGCACAAGTAGAGCTGTTCGGCAAAGGACGAAAGTGTCGTATCTGTCCCTTGTGGCCGGAAACGGTCGCGATAATCAAGGCGCTGCTCAGGCGACAGCCGCGTGAGGGTGACGAGCCTATCTTCGTCAATCGATATGGCCAGCCGCTCAGTGCAGCCGGGGTTCGCTTCAAGCTCAAGCAGTACGTTCAGTCAGCTTCGCAGCACATGCCATCGCTCGCGACAAAGCGGATCACGCCGCACACGTGGCGTCACAGCGTCGGAGTTCAGCTCGTCGCTGCCGGTGTTGACGTGACGGTGATCCGCAGCTACCTCGGACACGCGCGACTGGATACGACCAATCACTACGCTCGAGCCAATCTCGATACCAAGCGAAAAGCGCTCGAGCAGGTTGACCCCTCAACAAAGCCCGGGCTGCCGCCGCGTTGGAAGAGGAATCCGGAGTTGCTGACCTGGCTCGAATCGCTGTGAAGGGCACACGCCCATAATGAGAAGGTCATGCGGCCTACCGGCCAGCAGATTCCGGAAGGTGGACCGCTTCCTTCTCATCACGCGCTCCTTCTGATTAGCAGAAGCCGCGCAGGTTGATTTCGGCGCAGGTCCGACCATCACCGATGCGCACACCGGCGAGATCCACAAAACGTG
>NZ_JALQDH010000170.1:0-1850 GCF_023631365.1 Caballeronia sp. INML2
GATCGCGTCAGTGCAGCGACCGCGCCCTTGGCGGCTGTGTAGGCATCCTTGTTCGGCGAACCTATCAGTGCAAGAACGGAAGAGGTGTTAATTACCGATCCTCCCCCGCGCCGCACCAGCTCGGGAATGCCATGGCGACAGCCCAGCCAAGTGCCAAACAAATCGACATTGATGCAACGCCAGAACTCTTCTGCTGAAGCTTCAGTGACTGGCCCGTCATTTACTGCAGATCCGCCCACGTTGTTGTAGAGCACATCCAAACCGCCTAAGGCGGAGACAGTTCCCGCAATCGCTCCTCGGACGCTGTCTTCACGCGTGACATCTAGCTCGAAAACGATCGCCTCTCCACCCGCGCGATTGACCTCATCGGCAATCCGATGCGCGGCGCTTACATCACGATCGCCTATTGCGACTCCGCATCCTTCTCTCGCGAATAGCAACGCCGCTGCTGCACCGATGCCGCTCCCACCACCCGTTATAAATGCAGTCTTATGAACTAGCCGACCCATCAACGCCTCCTTACCATCTACCGAACTGAGCGCTCAGTCACCTTGCATTTGAGTATAGCAGTGGAACACTTGCTGTCAATGTGAAAGCGCCGCGATTTACATCCGGAAAGACCCCAAGATCGGAGCGCAAGGAAGAACATCTCACCGACTCGTCAGCGCTCGGAGTTGTGCTGCGTCGTCGAAAAATTTTGATTACAGACGTATCGTCTGCCAGACCGTAACTCGCCTTGGCCGCCGACACGAACATTCGGTAGGCGCACTCGGATGACGTACCGACCTTCGATAACCAGGCGTTCGCACGTGTAGTCGTCGAGCACGTTCAGGGATCGAAACTGCCGAACATAGGCCAGCCCGTCAGAAAGGTGTGGATCGTAGTAAATCAGCGAGCGCGAATCCCTACGGCCCGCCGGGCAACATCCCGCGGTGCGTTCGGTCATCAATACCTGGCCGGATCGCGCTACGCCTGTTGGCTGGCTATATTGAGCCAGCAGGTCTTCCAGCGCGGCGTTGTCGAGCCTTAATTGACCAACGACTCGGGTTGGTAGTCGACAAGGTTAGCGGCGCAGTGAATTTCCCACCACCGGCCAACATTACGGTCGACAACGGGCCAGCATTGGCGCCAAGGTGTTGGATGCATGCTGAACGAGCACCGGTTCGCCTCAATGCGCCACGCCGAGCGGCTGATGAAGAATGGCGTACGAGGCCGGCACCGTGCGGCCTCGTAGTCACATGACGCAGGTTCAGATCGCGCGGGCGCGCAATCCAAAGCAGCAGTTCTTAAACCGACACTTGACTGCGGTTCGGACCAAAAACGGGGGTGGATCAAACTTTTCCATCATGTCGATTCAGTACTCAAGCATAGCGCCGACCCGCGCGTCGGCGCTATGCCTGCGAACCGCCTCCTTGCCAATCAAGACTGCTCCATGCCGGTCAACCAACGCGTGCACTGAGTTGCTTGAGTAGCTCGGCACGACGAATTTTTCCCGTTGGAGTCATCGGGAATTCATTTAGTATCACCAGTTCCTCCGGCAATTTGTAATCGGCAACCCGACCTTTTATCATGGCGATGATCGCGTCGAGGGTGATCTGGGCGCCTGGCTTGAGAACTGCGCATAAGCAGTTCCGTTCGCCAAGGCGTGCGTCGGGTACGCCGACAACTGCAAGCTGCAGAAAGGCTTCGTGCTCGTACAGCAGGTCTTCGATCTCGCGCGGAAAATACTTTTTTCCACCTCGATTGATGATCTCTTTTTTGCGCCCAGAAATTCGGATATTGCGGTTCTTATCGACGATCTCTCCAAGGTCGCCAGTTCTGAACCACCCCTCGTCCGTGAAGCTCTCGCT
>NZ_JALQDH010000171.1:0-1846 GCF_023631365.1 Caballeronia sp. INML2
GTGGCGCCTAAACGCCGAAAAGTCCCTGGCGCCTTTACGCCGAAAACGGTTTGGTTCCTTAACGGCGAAAGTTCACATATGCCGACAGCATGCGGCTGCCCGGAACCCAGTCGCAGCATACGCGGGCGCCCGATGCGGCCAGCGCGGAGGTACATAAGATGAAGAACCCTCAAGCAAAGCGCTCCATATGCCTCATGCTTGCACTCCTCCCGCTCGGCGCGGTCGGCCACTCCGGCATGTCCGTCGCCGGCGCGGAGACTCCGGCAGCAGCGAGCGCAGAATCGATGGCGGGGAACATGGCGTCAGCCGGCGTTCAGCCGATCGGCGTGGATACCATTCCGCTGACCATAACGGTACAAACGCCGTCGGGCGGAACGTCACGCCTGACTTACATCAATGAAGAGGGATGGCGACTCGACGATCGCGATGCGCGACTCAAACCCGGCGAAGCGCGGATCACACCTGCATCGGCGGAGCAACAAAAAGGGGCGTCCGCAGGCGAGCAGCCGATGACCGTGTTTATCGACGGTCCGACGGGATTCACTTACGTGTGGTTGCCCGATCACGGGTGGAGGTTCATCGGCCGGCTTTCCGACCGCAAGCGCTGATCGCGGGCGGGCTGCAATCGTGACCTAGGCATTAGTCGATTGGTCGGGCGGGTCATTGTTTTGCGAGCCTGATCACGTTGACAACGACGTCGAAAGCGGCTCCCGCGGTCCCCTGCCCGTTCGAGTACGCAACAGATCGCACACGACGATCGACTGCTGAGCCTGTTGCGGCCCGGGCAGCGTGGGCATCTCTACGAGGCTGGGAGCTGCCAACGGCGCGCTTTGCAGGATTGTTCCGTCGGCGCCCGGCGTTGGGGGTGTGCGCCCACCATGTAATGAAGCAAAAGCTATCAGAGGCCGCCGTTCGGAGAGCCATGAACCACAGTTCCAAGTGCAGATCTTTCAAGCTTGAACGACGCTTCGCGGAGGCCAGCCGCGGTTCGAATGTCCAGGCAATGACGGTCGCGATCGTCCCTTCATGGCCGAACCGGAAATCCGAGGTCGCCTCGAACACCGCGATCCATGGTTGAAAGCCGAACTTCCGTAGACGGACCCACACCCGCCAGTCGCCTTCGCGCAGTTGAGATGGCCGTTTGAAAACGTGCGACGGCCATTTACTTACTTAGTCTATCAAGACTATCCGCATATCAGCGAATTCGAGATGTTCGGCAAGGCATGTGGGAGCGGTCTTGCTGTTCCCTATATTCGATCGCGTTCTGGCCGTGAAAGGCTGCACGCGCCATGCGCTCGCATCCTGGCGGTCGACGCGCCCCCTGCCACCGGTGCCTGCGAGCCGATCATGTTTCAGCCGGGAGGAGTGGGCCCTACAATCTTTCACTCAGAAGGAATGATATCTTCATATTTGCAGATCATCTTTCATTGGGTGGAAGGTTTAATGGATAGACTGGAAGCAATGTCGATCGTGCTGCTCACGATCGAAAAGGGTAGCCTCACGGCGGCGGCGAAGGCTCTGCATATGCCGCTCCCGACCGTCAGCCGGAAGGTCACCGAGCTCGAAGAGTACCTTGGCACGAAGTTGCTGCATCGTTCAACGCGAAAGCTGACCTTGACCGATTCGGGCCAAGCTTACGTCGAGTCGGTCAAACGCATCATGGAAGACATCGAGGAAGTCGAACGAGCCGCGGCTGGCGAATACACCACCCCACGGGGAGAGCTCGTTCTCACTGCACCTGTGATGTTTGGACAGATGTGCCGCGCGTCAATCAAGATGAGAACAGCGCGTCAATCAGGATGAGAGAACTGGCATGGCGGCAGCGGTGAAGGGCGTAGCCCGGAAC
>NZ_JALQDH010000172.1:0-1839 GCF_023631365.1 Caballeronia sp. INML2
GATCGCGTCAGTGCAGCGACCGCGCCCTTGGCGGCTGTGTAGGCATCCTTGTTCGGCGAACCTATCAGTGCAAGAACTGAAGAGGTGTTAATTACGGAGCCTCCCCCGCGTCGCACCAGCTCCGGAATGCCATGGCGACAGCCCAGCCAAGTGCCAAACAAATCCACATTGATGCAACGCCAGAACTCTTCTGCTGAAGCTTCAGTAACTGGCCCGTCTTTGACTGCAGATCCGCCCACGTTGTTGTAGAGCACATCCAAACCACCTAGGGCGGAGACAGCCCCCGTAATCGCTCCTCGGACGCTGTCTTCGCGCGTCACATCTAACTCGAATACGATCGCCTCGCCACCCGCGCGATTGACCTCATCGGCAATCCGATGCGCGGCGGTTACATCGCGATCGCCTATTGCAACTCCGCATCCTTCTCTCGCGAATAGCAACGCCGCTGCTGCACCGATGCCGCTCCCACCGCCCGCTATAAATGCAGTCTTGTGAACCAACCGATCCATCAACGCCTCCCTATCAGCCATTAAACTGAGCGCTCAGTCACCATGAATTTCAGTATAGCAGTGGAACACTTGCTGTCAATGTGCAAGCGCCGCGATTTGCATCCGTAAAGACCCCAAGATCAGAGAGTAAGGACGACCAAATCTACCGACTCGTGAGCGCTCGCAGTTGTGCTGCGTCGTCGAAAATCCTGACTACAGACGTATCATCTTCCAGGCCGTAACCGGCCTTGGCCGCCGACACGAACATTCGGTAGGCACACTCCGGTCCAACCTTCGATGACCAGGCGTTCGCACATTTAGTCGTCGAGCACGTTCAGGCATCGAAACCGCCGAACATAGGTCAGCCGGTCAGAGAGGTGTGAATCGTAGTAAATCAGCGATCGCGAATCCCTACCGACCGTCACGTAACATCCCATGTTGCGTTCGGTCATCGATACTTTGGCTGGATCGCGCTAGGCCTGTTCGCTTGCTATATTGAGCCTGCAGGTCCTTCAGGGCGGCGTTGTCGACCCTTAATTCGGCCAACGACTCGGGTTGGTATTGGACAAGGTGAGCGGCGCATTGAATTTTCCGCCACCGGCCAACATTTCGGTCGACAACGGGCCAGAATTGGCGGCATGGTGTTGGATGCATGCTGAACGAGCATTGGTTCGTCTCAATGCGCCACGCCGAGCGGCTGATGAAGAATGGCGTATGAGTACGACACCGCGCGGCCTCGTAGTCACCTGACGCCGGTTCAGGTCGCGCGGGCGGACAATCCAACGCAGCAGTTCTTCACCTACACTCAACTACGGTTGGGACCAGAACCAGGGTGGATCAAAGTTTTCAATCATGTCGATTCAGTTACTCAAGCATGGCGCCGACCCGCGCGTCGGCGCTGCGAACCGCCTGCTTGTCAATCAAGACTGCCTCATGCCGGTCAACCAACGCGTGCACTGAGTTGCTTGAGTAGCTCGGCACGACGAATTTTTCCCGTTGGAGTCATCGGGAATTCATTGAGTATCACCAGTTCCTCCGGCAATTTGTAATCGGCAACCCGACCTTTTATCATGGCGATGATCGCGTCGAGAGTGATCTGGGCGCCTGGCTTGAGAACTGCGCATAAGCAGTTCCGTTCGCCAAGGCGAGCGTCAGGCACGCCGACAACTGCAAGCTGCAGAAAGGCTTCGTGCTCGTACAGCAGGTCTTCGATCTCTCGCGGGAAATACTTTTTCCCGCCTCGATTGATGATCTCTTTTTTGCGCCCAGAAATGCGGATATTGCGGTTCTTATCGACGATCTCTCCAAGGTCGCCAGTTCTGAACCACCCCTCGGCCGTGAAGCTCTCGCT
>NZ_JALQDH010000173.1:0-1739 GCF_023631365.1 Caballeronia sp. INML2
GTAAGCGCTAAATTGAGCACACGGCCTACGTATGAGCGTAGCCCAGCACCGTGAATTTGCTAGCGGGCAAGCGGCCTGGAATGACTGGCGACGTTGCGCAAGGGGTTGCTGACGTTAGCCGACATGACTGGTGACCTGTAAAAAGCTCCATGGCAGCAGATCGCTGATGTCGGTCTCGGGTGCTCGTTGAGGCAGTTGCGTAAGGACGTGACGCAGGTACGCGTACGGCTCGACGTTGCACGCGCGGCACGTAAGCACGAGGCTGTAGATGACGGCGCTGGCTTTAGCTCCCGCGACCGTGTCGCTGAAGAGCCAAACTTTTCTGCTGGTGGCTATTGCCCGTTCATTCTGTCCATATCGGGCAGGAAGTCGAAGTTCATTATCGCTGGCATCCGCTATATAGGCGTCGCGTCAAAGTCAGAGATGTAGAGCATCGAGGCGGAAGCCCGGTCGTTCACGTGGAGACGGACGGTGGCGTAGTCAAGTTGATGGCGATGTGGATGCTCGATGCCCCTACATGTTCGGCGATGGTTCTCGGCGAACCGAGAGTTTCCGTAGCTGCACTGCATAACCTGCATCAATTGCTGGTCGATCGGCATTTGCGGGGAAACTCCCAGGAGGGCTCCATCAACGTCCGGGAGAAACGCAATGGGCAATCTGCCAAACGTCGTTCCAGCAGGTCAACAATCGTCGCAGTCGATACCGCAGCAGATGAGCATAACGTTCGATGCGCCCGAGCTCCAGGGGATGAGCATGGTGCAACGAGCAAACGCACTCAGTCATCTTGCGATTCTGCTGATGCGGGCCGCCGGCATCAAGACTGCGAAGGAGTGTGACGATGACGAACGTTGATTGTTTGCCCGCAGATCTTCTCAAACGCAAGGCCGTGGTTTATGTCCGGCAATCGACCCAGGCGCAGGTCCAACTGAACGTCGAGAGCCAGCGCCGACAGTATGAACTCGTTCAGGAAGCAAAGCGCCGTGGCTTTCGCGACGTTGAAGTCATCGATGATGATCTGGGGCGCTCGGCAAGCGGCACGGTTGCGAGGCCGGGCTTCGATCGCCTGGTCGCATTGTTGTGCGCAGGCGATGTCGGTGCGGTGCTTTGCCTGGATGCCTCACGTCTTGCCCGTAACGGGCGTGACTGGCATCATCTGCTCGAACTCTGTGGTCTCGTTGAAGCGAGAGTAATCGATCTCGACGGTGTATACGATCCCTGTCGAGCAAATGACCGGCTGCTACTTGGCATGAAGGGCAGCATCAGCGAGTTCGAACTCAACGTGCTTCGAACGCGCATGCTTGACGCCAAACGCGAGAAGGCACAGCGTGGCGAGTTGCGTATCAGCGTGCCGGTTGGCTATGTCTGGCATCGTGACGTTGGTCTGGGTTTCGATCCAGATGCGCGGTTACAGGAAGTCATACGCCTGATCTTCACCCGCTTCCAGCAACTGGGTAGTGCGCGGCAGGTCCTGTTGTCGATGAGGGCCGAGCAGGTTCACTTCCCGCGCCCGTCCGACGGCCGAACGCTGACGCACTTCGATTGGACCCCGATCCGATATCGTAACGTGATCTCCGTGCTCAAGAATCCGTTCTATGCTGGTGTCTACGCGTATGGCAAGAGCGGCAAGCAGATGACGATCGTCGAAGGTCGCGCGCGCAAGAGCTACAAGCACCGCAAGCCGTTTGAGGCCTGGGACGTCATGCTCAGGGAGCATCACGACGGCTATATCGACTGGGCCG
>NZ_JALQDH010000174.1:0-1601 GCF_023631365.1 Caballeronia sp. INML2
GCAAGGTCGATGATCCGAAGATTTCCGTCCCTTGTCCGCTCGACCAAGGCGAGAATCACGACGCGCGCGCTAGCGTTACCCGTCATCGCCCAGGCGGACCTGAACGACGCGGCGGCCGATTCGATAACGGGCGTGGAAGCGAAGAATGTGCGCTTCGTTTGGCGCAGCGCGACGACGAAGCCGTACTTCGAGGCCACCACGCCGCGGAGCTCGCCGAGCACCAATCGGCGTTGAGAAGCTTGGGGTGTGGTCGTGATATCGTCTAGAAACGCATTGAACTCGGCGACAATGGATTGCGCTTGGCTCTCGTCGTGTCGACGCATGACATGCAAGACCTCGTGGATGGGCTTACCGTTAAGCTTGCCATCGCCAAGAGCGGCCACGAGCTGTGCGTTGCACTGACCCCAACCGCGCGTGGAACCTCCTTGCCAGACGTGCAAATTGGCCTCGAGCCAAACGCGTTGCAGAAACCCAAGGAGCGGTGCGGCGCGGCGAGCTGTCGTGGTGAGCGAGGAGCCGCCTTTAGCGCGTATCGACCGTTCGAGCGTTCGAACGGATAGCGAGGCGTCGAGCTTGACGTTCAGCCCTGCGGGCGTTTGCCGGATCGCACTGAGGACGTCGGGCGTTCTTCCATCTTTGATGGGCGCCGCGGCATAGAACGGACATGAGATCTCGTCGTGGTTTGGCCCTTCGTCAGGCCATCTTGCGAGATGAAAAAGCGCGCCGTAGCGTCGCACAACAAGCCGCAAGAGTCTGCCAGCGACGCGCTCCCGGCAGCGGCATACAGCGTAACCCGGTGACTTCTTTGCGCGTTCGAGCTGGCGCGCGTACCGCGCGGGGTTGTCTTGAACGTCTTCGAGTGAGACTGTGAGTCCGTCAAATGACACTTGCACGATGTCGTGAGGCCTCGCTCAGTGTGAGGTCCACCTGATGGGCTGGAACCTTGTGTATGTGTGCCCGGGTCCCGAGGAGGTTGGCCACTTTGCGTACGCTCAGGCAAAACTGCTCGGCGTGCTCGCCGCTGGGAAAGCGAAGGCCGATGGTCTTTACAGCGCCGGGCGCTGCTTCATCACGCGAGAAAACGGAGCCCGTCCCGACCAACGCGTCGATCCAGCTGTCTGGGAAGCCCGGAGACGGTACCGAGTCAGCACGCGCGCCGGCGGGGTCCTTCGTGAAGTCCTCGAAGCTAACAACGATCAGATTCATCTTGTATCGGTAAAGCGAGGTTGGGTCGCACGGCGGCGCTAGGCGGCAGCTGTGTCGGCTTCGCGCGGCACTCGGCCGCGAGCCACGTGCGCGTCGTAGAGTGCAACGGCTCCCATAATGGCGACAATCGCACTGAGGCCACATGCCGCCAGCAAAGCGGCCAAGCGTTTTTCGTTGGCAGCGAGTTCCGAAGCGCGCAGTCGCTCTGCTGAGTCCAGGTCCCGCCGCTGTGCTGTTAGTGCTGCAGCAAGCGCTGTCTCGTCCCTGAAGCCGTATTTCGACAGCAGCAACGGACGGCCAGCGGCCGGGACGTGTTCTATCGCGTCGGACAAGCCCTGAAGTCGTGCGGCGATGCTGGTATCAACAACGACCTGGACGGCTGAACGTTCGATCGT
>NZ_JALQDH010000175.1:0-1600 GCF_023631365.1 Caballeronia sp. INML2
GCTTACGCGGCGGCGCCAAACAAAAACTGGGGAAATTTACTTCGACGAAAATGAGGAGTATCTATCCGACGCTGACACAGGAGCGTCCCAAGACTTCCAATCGAGCCGTCTTCGTCCGCCATATCGCGCCCCGCGACCAACCCGCCGGTCCCGATCTCGTCCGCAAGACGATCCGGCAAGCATTCGCCCGCGCCGGTCTTCCTTACACGCGCTCGCATCTGCTGCGGCACACGATGGCCAACCGCTTGCTGGCCGGTGGCTCCTCGCTGAAGGAAGTAGCCGACGTTCTGCGTCACCGCTCGCTGAACACGACCCTGATCTATGCCAAGCTCGACAGCCGCAAGTTGGTCGAGGTCGCGCTGCCATGGCCGGGGAGTCCAGCATGAGCACGCCGACTTCTGTGCAAGCACGCGTCGAACAGTTTCTGGCCGAGCGTCGCCAACTGGGGTTCTCCACTTGCAACGATGGCTATGTGCTACGCAGCTTCGCCCGCCATGTCCACACCGCCGGCCATCGCGGTGCCTTGACGGTGGAACTCATGGCAGCCTGGGCCCGAAACGACCGCCACGAGAGCAATGACCCGCGGACGTGGGCGCGACGGTTGAAGAAGCTGCGCACGTTCTTGCGGTGGTTGCAGCAGTTCGAGCCGCGCACCGAGGTACCCGACGATTCGATCTTCGGGCGGTTGCCCGAGCGGCAAGCGCCACACATCTTCAGCGAGGAAGAGATCGTCGACCTACTTGCTCGCGCGCGCCGACTCGGGCCTTCGCCGGGGCTACGCGGTGCCGTCTACGAAACGCTGTTTGGACTGATCGCCGCCACCGGGCTGCGGATCGGCGAGGCGCTGTCGCTGCGCAACGGCGACATTGATCTCAAGGACGGAATCCTAACCGTCCGCCGGACCAAGTTCGGCAAGTCGCGCCAGGTTCCCATGCACCCGAGCACCGTGGATGCCTTGCGCCGGTATTGCTGGCAGCGTGACTTGGCCGAGGGGCCGCCGCCGGAGGATGCCCCATTCTTCGTCGGCACCCGCGGTCGTAGACGAGGCCTGGCACTCGGTGAGCGTCACGTAGAGCGCGTCTTCCGCGATCTCCGCCAGCAGTTGGGATGGGGCAACCGCGGGGCGCACTTTGCTCCGCGCATCCATGACCTGCGGCACACCTTCGTCGTGCGCCGCATCGTGCAGTGGCAAGCCCAGGCCGTGGACATCGATCAGGCCATGCTGTCGCTGTCGACCTACGTCGGGCATACGATGGTGACCAACACCTACTGGTACCTCTCAGCGGTGCCCGAGTTGATGGCTCTGGCCGCCGGACGTTTCGAGTCGTTCACAGCCAGGAAGGAGGTGCAAGATGCGTGAGCCCCTTGCTCCGAAGCCGCCTTCGTTCGCAGCGCTGATCCAGCAGTTCTTTACAGAGTACCTGGTCGCGCAGCGGGCGGTCAGTCCGCGTACGGTGGCCTGTTACCGGAGCAATCGTCAAGACTGGTGTACGCGGGTCGGACGCCGTGATCAGGCGGCCAGCGATTGAGGAGCCGGTGTGCTTTCAATCACCGGGGTTCCGTCCTTGAAGGGGATACCCTTCAGAAGCGCCTCGATATT
>NZ_JALQDH010000176.1:0-1595 GCF_023631365.1 Caballeronia sp. INML2
GCAAGGTCGATGATCCGAAGATTTCCGTCCCTTGTCCGCTCGACCAAGGCGAGAATCACGACGCGCGCGCTAGCGTTCCCCGTCATCGCCCAGGCGGACCTAAACGACGCGGCGGCCGACTTGATAACGGGCGTGGAGGCGAAGAATGTGCGCTTCGTTTGGCGCAGCGTGACGACGAACCCGTACTTCGAGGCCACCACGCCGCGGAGCTCGCCGAGCACCAATCGGCGTTGAGATACGTGGGGTGTCGTCGTAATCTCGTCTAGAAACGCATTGAACTCGGCGACAATGGATTGAGCTTGGCTCTCGTCGTGTCGACGCATGACATGCAAGACTTCGTGGATCGGCTTACCGTTAAGCTTGCCATCGCCGAGAGCGGCCACGAGCTGTGCGTTGCACTGACCCCAACCGCGCGTAGAACCTGCTTGCCAGACGTGCAAACCGGCCTCGAGCCAAATGCGTTGCAGGAACCCAAGGAGCGGTGCGGCGCGGCGAGTTGTGGTGGCGACCGAGGAGCCGCCTTCAGCGCGTATTGACCGTTCGACCGTTCGAACAGAAGCGCGGCGTCGAGCTTGACGTTCAGCCTTGAGGACGTTTGCTGGATCGCACTGAGGGCGTCGGGCGCTCTTCCATCTTTGATGGACGCTGCAGCGTAGAACGGACATGAGATCTCGTCGTGGTTTGGCCCGTCGTCAGGCCATCTTGCGAGATGAAAAAGCGCGCCGTAGCGTCGCACAACGAGGCGCAAGAGTCTGCCAGCGACGCGCTCCCGGCAGCCGCATACAGCGTAACCCGGTGACTTCTTTGCGCGTTCGAGCTGGCGCGCGTACCGCGCCGGGTTGTCTTGAACGTCTTCGAGTGAGACTGTGAGTCCGTCAAATGACACTTGCACGATGTCGTGAGGCCTCGCTCAGTGTGAGGTCCACCTGGTGGGCAGGAACCTTGTGTATGTGTGCCCGGGTCCCGAGGAGGTTGGCCACTTTGCGTACGCTCAGGCAAAACTGCTCGGCGTGCTCGCCGCTCGGAAAGCGAAGGCCGATCGTCTTTACAGCGCCGGGCGCTGCTTCATCACGCGAGAAAACGGAGCCGGTTCCGACCAGCGCGTCGATCCAGCTGTCGGGGAAGCCCGGAGACGGTACAGGGTCAGCGCGCGCCGGCAGGGTCCGTCGTGAAGTCCTCGAAGCTAACAACGATCAGATTCATCTTGTATCGGTAAAGCGAGGTTGGGCGGCACGGCGCTAGGCGGCAACTGTGGCGGCTTCGCGCGGCACTCGGCCGCGAGCCACGTGCGCGTCGTAGAGGGCAACGGCTCCCATAATGGCGACAATCGCACTGAGGCCGCATGCCGCCAGCAGAGCGGCCAAGCATTTTTCGTTGGCAGCGAGTTTCGCAGCGCGCAGTCTCTCTGCTGAGTCCAGGTCATGTCGCTGCGCTGCTAGGGCTGCGGCAAGCGCCGTCTCGTCCCTGAGGCCATATTTCGACAGCAGCAACGGACGGCCAGCGGCCGGGACGTATTCCATCGCGTCGGACAAGCCCTGAAGTCGTGCGGCGATGCTGGTATCAACAACGACCTGGACGGCTGAACGTTCGATCGT
>NZ_JALQDH010000177.1:0-1587 GCF_023631365.1 Caballeronia sp. INML2
GGCCCAGATTGTGTCAAAACGCATTTTTGGAGCGCTAAAATTTTGCTATCCGACGGCGGAGGACAAGCAAAATGAAGCGGTTCGTTCGAGGCGACGATCGTAACCAGAGCTTTCTCCTTCCCGAAGCACTTGATGATTACGTGACGGACACAAATCCGGTCCGCGTGATCGATGTCTTTGTAGAAGAACTTGATCTTAATGATCTGGGGTTCGAGGGAGTACAGCCTGCGTTGACTGGAAGGCCGGCTTATCATCCTGAGGTGATGCTTAAGATCTATATCTACGGGTATCTCAATCGCATCCAGTCCAGTCGTCGTCTTGAACGCGAAGCGCAGCGAAATGTCGAGCTGATGTGGCTCACTGGTCGACTGGCTCCGGACTTTAAAACCATAGCTCGGTTCCGTAAAGACAACGGCAAAGCTATCCGCAACGTCTGCCGTCAGTTTGTGATGCTATGCCAACGTCTGGACCTTTTTGCTGAAGCAATCGTCGCGATCGACGGCAGCAAGTTCAAGGCGGTGAACCATCGCGACCGCAACTTCACGAACGCCAAGCTCGAACGGCGCATGCGCGACATCGAGTCAAGTATTGCTCGGTATCTTCAGGCGATGGACACAGCCGATCGTCAGGAGCCTGCAATCGCGAAGGCCAGGACGGAGCGACTGCAGGACAAGATTGCAGCCTTGAAGGACCAGATGCAACGTCTGAAGGAGATCGAGGTCCAACTCAAGGCGGCACCCGACGGACAGATATCGCTCACCGATCCGGATGCGCGTTCGATGAAGACGCGCGGCACGGGGGTCGTCGGCTACAACGTACAAACGGCCGTCGATACGAAGCACCATCTAATCGTCGCGCACGTCGTCACTAACGATGGTATTGATCGCGATCAGTTGACATCGACGGCCAAGCTTGCTCGTGCTGAAATGGGCGTCGAAAAGATCACTGCTGTTGCGGATCGTGGCTATTACAAGAGTGAAGAGATACTTGCATGCCACGAGGCTGGAATAACGGTGTTTGTTCCGAAGACAGTGACCTCGATGGCTACTGCTGATGGCCGCTTCGGGAAGGATGACTTCATTTACAACGCAAAGACGAACGAATATCGGTGCCCGGCAGGGGAGAGACTTATTTGGCGATTTTCTACCATTGAACGCGGCTTGAAGATCAGTAAATACTGGAGTTCGAATTGCCAGCAATGTCCGTTGAAGGAGAACTGCACGCCCAGTCCTCAACGTCGCGTGGCCCGTTGGGAACACGAAGCTGTTCTTGAGGATATGCAGACGCGTCTCGATCATGCACCTGAAATGATGCGGATCCGGCGACAAACCGTCGAGCACCCGTTTGGCACGATCAAGGCTTGGATGGGAGCCACTCATTTCCTGACTCGAACCATTGAGCGGGTGAGCACGGAAATGAGCTTGCACGTGCTTGCATACAACATCAAGCGAGTGACTAAGATACTTGGTTCAGACGTTGTTATGAAGGCGATACGGGCGTGATGCCCGCAGGAGTTGAACACTCGGCGATAACTTCGCCCGCGACTTAGAATTCTGCATGCGCAACGAAAGATTGTAAGTTGCACCG
>NZ_JALQDH010000178.1:0-1559 GCF_023631365.1 Caballeronia sp. INML2
CCCGCTTAACTGCCGCTGACGTCCGGCGAATCCACTCGACGCACTTCGACCGTGTTGCCATTTCTGATTTGGGTGATGATCACGGGCACGAGCAGTTGCTGCGGCGAGCCATAGGTCGCCTTGCCGCCATAACCCACCGGTCCATACGATGTGTCCGGCTTCGCCGACGGCAGTGCTCGGGCTACCGCTTTTGGATCAACGCTGTCAGCTTTTTCAATACCGGCCTTGATCGCCATCACGCCGTCCCATACGCCCATCTGCAGGATGTTGAGCGGCTCTTTAAGCGCCTGTTTGGCCTGGGTATCTAGATCTCGCTGCAGTTTGGTCGCTGTCGGGCCGGAGAAGTCGGCGCCTTGGCCCATATAGACGCCTTCGGCGCTCTTGCCGCCCACCTTCACGAGAGTGTCGCTTCCCGTGCCCGCTGGATACAGCTTTACGCCCGCCCAGGCCTGAATCGCCAGTTCCTTCAGTACGCTGCCAGCGTCGCCGGGCGCCGATCCGCCGAGATCAACAGCATCGGGTTTGGCAGCGGCCACTTTTGTCGCAATGGACTGAAATTCCGTCGTGCCGCGCTCATAGAAGCTGGAGCTGACGACACTCACGCCGAGCTTTGCCCACTCCTGCTTGGATTGCGCTTCGGCCTGCTGGCCGGTTGAATCGTTCGGATTGAGCAAGGCCACGGTCTTGACGTTCGGATGCTGTTGCTTCACGAGCGAAAAGAGCGGTCCAAAAATCTCATACGGTGTGTTTGAATTGGTGAACGTCAGCGGAAACTTTGGGCCTTTGATTGTCTTGCCCCATGCAGTTGTCAAGAGAACTACGCCCGAACGCTCCGATAGACTCTGCGTCGCCTGCACGGGCGCGGTTCCAAGGCTCTGGACAATGTAACGTACGCCATCTCGGTTGATCATAGCCTGTGCGCTCTGCGCGCCACCAGCGGCAGTGTACAGGTTGTCGTAGGTAGTCAGTTGCACTTTGTAAGACTTGCCGCCAGCACGAATGCCGCCGTTGTCGTTAATGTGCTTTGCGACCTTTTGGCCGACCCAGTCGCAACCGATGCCCCAGTTCGCCGCGGCACCTGACATCGGTGCGCTCACGCCGAACTTGAGCACGTCATCCGCATGTGCTGGAACCACCGCCATTGAGAGTGTGACGCCAAGGAAAAAAGCGCCAAAATCGTTTCGTCGTTGCATTTTCCGTCTCCTGAGATTTTTCTATTTTTTCGCTCTAGTTGGCTAAGCGATGGATGCGCCGCTATCAACTGACAAGACTTGTCCCGTCGTCAACCGTGATTCATCCGACGCTAGGTAAAGTGCCATATGCGCGATGTCAATCGGCTCGCAGATGCCAAGAAGATAGCCCTGTGCGAGCCGTGCGGTCACTCCGTCCTCTGCAAGCAGACGCTCGACGCGTGGTGTCCGGGTGATGCCCGGCGCAATTGCGTTGACGCGGATCTTGTGTGGCGCATATTCGACCGCCATTGATCGCGTCAGTGCAGCGACCGCGCCCTTGGCGGCTGTGTAGGCATCCTTGTTCGGCGAACCTATCAGTGCAAGAAC
>NZ_JALQDH010000179.1:0-1452 GCF_023631365.1 Caballeronia sp. INML2
GGCGGATTCAACCGGTCGTCGCAACACCTTTGATCGAGGAGGTGTTTATGGGACGACCAGCGGGTTGGATGAAGAAGTTGACCGGGCGAGGAGCGATGCACTCGCCAGGTGCGCCATCACATCGACGTGAGATCGAGCGGCGGTTCTGGAAGCAGATCGCGACAGGTATTACTAGCGAGAAGGCGGCAGAGGCGGTTGGCGTGTCGCAGGCAGTAGGTGCGCGCTGGTTCCGTCATAATGGCGGCATGCCACTTTCCATGTTGAATCCGATATCCGGGAGGTACCTGTCATTCGCAGAGCGAGAAGAGATTGGACTGCTATCGTCTCAGGGCGTCGGGGTACGCGAGATTGCGCGCCGTATCGGACGCAGCCCATCAACGGTCTGCCGGGAACTGACACGTAACGCGGCAACGCGTGGTGGCAAGCTTGAGTATCAGGCTTCGGTTGCGCAGTGGAAAGCTGAACTGGTTGCTAAAAGGCCCAAACCTTCAAAACTGGTGACTAATGCGCGGCTACATCGCTACGTGCAAGACCGTCTGGAAGGCAAGGTTAGCGACGCTGATGGCCGTGAGATTTCCGGGCCCCGTCCAACGCCGTTCAAAGGGAGAAACAAACCGCATCGCGGTGATCGTAAATGGGTCAATGGCTGGTCACCCGAACAGATCTCCAACCGGCTGCAGACCGACTTTCCGGATGACGAATCCATGCGCATTTCTCACGAAGCCATTTACCAGGCGCTCTATATCCAGGGTCGGGGTGCCCTGAAGCGCGAGCTGGTCAGCTGTCTGCGCACCGGGCGGGCGTTGCGCGTGCCGAGAGCCAGGGCGCGCGCCAAGGTCTGGGCGCACGTTAGCGAGGACGTAATGATCTCGAACCGGCCTGCAGAAGTAGAGGATCGTGCTGTACCCGGGCATTGGGAAGGTGACCTGATCATTGGTCTGAACCGGTCCGCGATCGGAACGCTGGTCGAGCGATCAAGCCGATTCACCATGCTCGTCCACCTGCCTCGCGAGGAAGGTTACGGGCTGATTCCCAGAACAAAAAATGGTCCTCCTCTGGCGGGCTACGGAGCCGTTACGATGGCCAATGCGCTCAGGAAGACCGTGACTGACCTGCCTACCCAGTTGTGGCGGTCATTGACCTGGGATCGTGGCAAGGAACTATCCGATCACGCCCGCTTCACGGTCGAGTCCGGGGTAAAAGTCTTCTTCGCCGACCCGCACAGTCCATGGCAGCGCGGCACGAACGAGAACACGAACGGCCTTCTGCGGCAATACTTTCCAAAGGGCACTGATTTATCCAGATGGAGTGCTCGAGAGATTCAGGCCGTCGCCAATGCACTGAATACCAGACCCCGGAAAACGCTTGGCTGGAAGACGCCGGCCGAAGCTCTGGACGGGTATCTGCAATCTGTTCAACAATCCAGTGTTGCGACGACCGGTTGAATCCGCC
>NZ_JALQDH010000180.1:0-1452 GCF_023631365.1 Caballeronia sp. INML2
GCGTGTCCAGCGTCCTCAACTTGGGTCGCTTTGAACTTGATTAGATTCAGAAAAAGGCGGGTTCATTTTGCGGCCGTAACAGAGGGGGTTTTCGCTAGGCAAAGCGCTCCCCTCGATGGTCCTTTTCAGGAGGGTCGATGCGCATGCGCGCGGTTGGTAAGTAGAAGAATACCGGCGCCGTGACCCAGACTGAGAAGCAAAAGCTGCCTAAATGTTGCGAGCTTTTGCTTCCTTGACATCGCGACCTTCCAGATAGATTAGGTCCGTCAGCAGCAGCTTTGGCCCCTAGCTGGTACCTGTAGGTTCCCTAACAAGACTTGTGGCTCACTGCGCATCACCACTTGGCCTCTATGAGGACCAGGCCGGGGCCAAGCCGGGGAATTACCAGCAAGCTCGCCCTTCCGAACGTGCGTCATGGCCCGTGGAGGGGCCTCGCAGGGACCGGCCACGGGCCAGAGCACGTTTGTTGGCGATGGCTTATTTAAACTCTGGAGAGAATCATGAAAAAAGCACAGGTTTTTGCGGTTGATGTTGGTTACGGCAACACTAAATGCGCGTTTCGTATGGGCTCGGACCTCGCGACGATGATGTTTCCGTCGCTTGCCCCGCTTCGCGTCAGCGAGGCGGTCTCGAGTTTTGCCCACGGTGTACTGTCAGATCGCAAAGTGGCCGCCATTGAAATTGATGGCACAGTGTATGAAGTTGGCCCGGGTGTTGAGAGGTCGTCAGCTTATGGGAACGCAGGCCGGACGCTGTCTGAGGACTTCTGCACAACGCCGAACTACGCGGCGCTGCTCTATGGTGCGATTCATTTCGCCGGAGTGAATGACGTGGAGCGTCTTGTTCTGGGCTTACCGGTTCATAGCATCGGCAAGTACGCGGACTTCGTGCGCGACGCTTTCAGTGGCACGCTGATCTTTGGTGAGCACAAGGTTCGTGTCGGCAGCGTGAAGGTCATCCCGCAGCCCCTCGGCTCGCTCGTCTCGTTCTCCGAGTACGGCGGCGATGAGTTCGACCGGGAAAATGAGCATATCGTCATCGACGTTGGCTAGTTCACAACGGACTGGGTTGTCGCAAACGGCTTCACGATGAACGACGCGCGCAGCGGCGGGGTTCCGGGCGGTGCATCCCAAGTCTACAAGCGCATTGCGTCGCTAATCAGCGAAGCGCGGGGCGAGATCGTCACCGATATCGAGAAACTCGATAAGTGCCTCCGGATGAGGAAGCCTTTCCTTTTTTATAACCAGGAGATGGATCTCGAACCGTACGTGGAGAAGTCTCAAGCTGTCGTCCGGAGCACGGTCAAAGCGATCCAAGAAAAGGTTGGCGCCACCCGCACCGTTCGGTCCATCGTCCTGAGCGGCGGCGGTGCAGCTCTTTACGAGTCGGCAGTTCGGGAAGCGTTTCCAAAGAATCGGGTTCAGTTGATGGATGCGCCGTGCTTTGCGAACG
>NZ_JALQDH010000181.1:0-1448 GCF_023631365.1 Caballeronia sp. INML2
GCCGTCCCGCCATGTCACGCGTAAAGCGAATCGGCTCTTGCTCGTCGATCTTTAGCGTCTTCGCATGGCCCAGCACGTCGTAGCCATACGTTAGCGTCTGTTCGAATGCGCTTTTCTTGCCCTCGACGTCCGAATCCATGCGGCGCCGCTGCGTCGCCAATCGCCCGGCCTCGTCATAGGCGTACTCGATCGCTCCCGAGAATGACGCCTGCTGCTGCGTCTCACGCGTCAGTCGGCCATCGGTGTCGTAGGTGCGCTCAACCGTGCCGTGCGCGTTGCTCGCTGTGGTCAGTTGGCCCTTGCGGTTATAGGCGTAACACTCTTCCTCGCCCGTCTGCGCGCTGCGCTTGACGACCCGCCCCAAGGCATCGCACTGAATCGCAAGCGCTTGCCCTAACGGATCGATGGAGCGCGTCAAATGTCCGGCGGGGTCGTAAGCGTAGCGTCGCGCCTGACCCCAGTAGTCCACTTCCTCGATCAGCCGGCCATTCGCATCGCTCTTAAGCTGCCACTGCTGCCCGAGCGGATTGCTCACGCCGACAAGTTGTTCCTCCGTATCGTAGTGATAGCGCGTCACGCTGCCATCTGGATCGGTGCGGGTGTGCAGCCGCCCTTGACCGAAATAGGTATAGCTCGTGAGTTGACCGGCTTCGTCGGTATAGCGGATCAGATTGTCTTGCGCGTCATACTCGCAAAGCACGTCCCGCGAACCGGGCAAATGACACGCGCTCAAACGATTCTTGGCGTCCCAGCGATAAGTCGTGGCGTCTTCACCGGGCGCTTCTCGGCGCAGCAGATTGCCGCGCGCATCGTGCGCGAGGCGGATGCTTCGGCCCGCCGCGTTGATTACTTCGGCGAGATAGCCGAACGTGTCGTAGATGAGCGTGGTGGGTTGTTTGGCCGCATCGTCGACCCGCACGAGCTGGCCGCGCGCATCGTATTCGAACGCCGTCTCGATGCCTTCTGGCGTGGTCTGTCCCACTAGATTTCCGCGCGCATCCCACGCCTGTTTCCATACGCCGCCCTCGGGATCGGTGATCGCGACGGGTCTGAGGGTTTCGTCGTACTCGGTGCAGACGCGGCCTCGATCGGGGAGCGTCTGGCTCACGACATTGCCGAAGTTGTCGTATTCCCACGTCGTGCGGTTGCGCGCCGGATCGACCATCGACGTGGTGCGGCCCAATCCGTCGTAGTGGTAGCTGGAGACACCGCCCATCGGATCGGTCAGCATGATCGGCAGGCCGCGTGCATCGGCTTGCAGGAGTGTCACGCCGCCAAGCGAATCGATGATGCGTGTTTCCAGATGCGTCAGGTCGTACTCGAAAAGATAGTCGTACAGCCCACCATCGCCCCACGCATGATCGACGCGCCAGAGACCATCGTCGTGATGTTGATGCGAGTAATAGAACGACAGGCCGTTACGATCCGTATGGCGCACCATCAGGTGA
>NZ_JALQDH010000182.1:0-1430 GCF_023631365.1 Caballeronia sp. INML2
GCGTGTCCAGCGTCCTCAACTTGGGTCGCTTTGAACTTGATTAGATTCAGAAAAAGGCCGGTTCATTTTGCGGCCGTGACAGAGGGGGTTTTCGCTAGGCAAAGCGATCCCCTCGATGGTCCTTTTCAGGAGGGTCGATGCGCATGCGCGCGGTTGGTAAGCGGAAGAATACCGCCGCCGAGACTAGACGCAGCATCAAAAGCTGCCTAAATGTTGCGAGCTTTTGGTTCCTTGACATTGGGGCGTTGTCGGTACAGTAGGTCCGTCAACAGCGGGCTTTGGCCCTTGCTGGGTCCCGATAGGTTCCCTAACGAGAGCGTTCGTTCAGCGTCGGCCTCTGCTTGGCCCCAACCCGGCCCAACCAGCGACCCTCAAAGTCGAGACCTTCGTGCTTGGCCCGTGGAGGGACCAAGTAAGGACCACGCAGGGGCCACGCCAGTTGATGTTGACAACGGCTTACTCAAACTCTGGAGAGAGAATCATGAAAGCACAGGTTTTTGCGGTTGATGTTGGTTATGGCAACACTAAATGCGCGTTTCGGATGGGCTCCGACCTCGCGACGATGATGTTTCCGTCGCTTGCCCCGCTTCGCGTCAGCGAGGCGGTTTCAAGTTTTGCCAGCGGTGTGCTGTCAGATCGCAAAGTGGCTGCCATCGAAATCGATGGCACAGTGTATGAAGTTGGCCCGGGTGTTGAGAGATCGTCAGCTTATGGGAACGCAGGTCGGACGCTGTCAGAAGACTTCTGCACAACGCCGAACTACGCGGCGCTGCTCTATGGCGCACTTCACTTCGCCGGCGTGACGGAGGTCGAACGTCTAGTTCTGGGATTGCCGGTTCATAGCATCGGCAAGTACGCCGACTTCGTGCGCGACGAGTTCAGCGGCACGCTGACCATTGGTGAGCGGAAGGTGAGTATTGGCAGCGTGAAGGTCATCCCGCAGCCCCTCGGCTCGCTCGTCTCGTTCTCCGAGTATGGCGGCGATGAGTTCGACCGGGAAAACGAGCATATCGTCATCGACGTTGGCTATTTCACAACGGACTGGGTGGCCGCAAACGGCTTCACGATGAACGACGCGCGCAGCGGCGGGGTTCCGGGCGGTGCATCCCAAGTCTACAAGCGCATTGCGTCGTTGATCAGCGAAGCGCGGGGCGAGATCGTCACCGATATTGAGAAACTCGATAAGTGCCTCCGGATGAAAAAGCCTTTCCTTTTCTATAACCAGGAGATGGATCTCGAACCGTACGTGGAAAAGTCTCAAGCAGTCGTCCGGAGCACGGTCAAAGCGATCCAAGAAAAGGTTGGCGCAACCGGCACCGTTCGGTCCATCGTCCTGAGCGGCGGCGGTGCAGTTCTTTACGAGTCGGCAGTTCGGGAAGCGTTTCCAAAGAATCGGGTTCAGTTGATGGATGCGCCGTGCTTTGCGAACG
>NZ_JALQDH010000183.1:0-1358 GCF_023631365.1 Caballeronia sp. INML2
ACTCGCGCAGTCCTTCTTCGGTAAAGGTCACAGATTTCGTCTTGTTGACCGGGTCTTCGATGAGCCCCCGTTCGTAGAGCCGGTTCAGCACATCCCAGTCAAAACCCTTCCATGCGCGGTATCGGTCGCAGAGTCAGGTAGAGGAGTGCCAGGGCAACTTCATCGATTGCATCGGTGTTGATATTCATGATGCGCTTCCCGAAGCCTTCCGGACCCGCATGCAAAACCGTTCGAGACTGGCCAGAATCTCATCAGCCGACTTGCTCCAGGAGAACGGTTGGGGATCGGCGTTGTAGATGTCCAGATATCGACGAATCGCGTCTTCGAGTTGCCGTGTCGAGCGATGCGTACCGCGTCGAAGGTATTTTTCAGTCAGCGAGGCAAACCAGCGCTCGACCTGATTAAGCCAGGACGCTGAGGTGGGCGTGAAGTGAACATGGAAGCGAGGATGACGAGCGAACCATGCCTTGATCACGGGCGTTTTGTGCGTGCCATAGTTGTCCATTACCAGGTGCACATCGAGATGCGACGGCACACTGGATTCAATGGTGCGCAGAAACTGCACAAATTCGCTGCTCCGATGGCGCCGATGTACCTCGCCGATTACTTCGCCGGTAGCGATATCCAGCGCGGCGAACAACGTGGTCGTGCCGTGGCGCATGTAATCGTGCGTGCGTCGTTCCGGGATGCCGGGTGCCAACGGCAGCATAGGCTGCGTGCGATCGAGCGCCTGAATCTGGCTCTTCTCGTCCACGCACAACACCATCGCCTTAAGCGGCGGATCCAGGTAAAGCCCAACGATATCTCGTACCTTGTCGACGAACATCGGATCACTGGACAGTTTGAACGTTTCGTGCCGATGCGGCTGCAAACCAAAAGCACGCCAGATCCGCGTGACGGCCGTCTGCGACAACTTCATCTCACGAGCCATCGTGCGCGTGCTCCAGTGAGTCGCCCCAACAGGTACGCACTCAAGCGTCTTTGCAATGACCGCATCGACACGTGCGTCGTCAATCGTCCTCGGCGCGCCCGGCCGAGGCGCATCGAGCAGTCCGTCCAGGCGATGCACTACAAACCGCGCCCGCCACTTCGAGACCGTTTGCTGAGTGACCCGCTGTTTCGCCGCAACGCTCTTGTTGTCCAAGCCATCGGCACAAGCCAACACGATGCGTGCTCGCAATGCGAGGGCCTGTGCGGTCTTGCGTCGCATCGTCAGTGCTTGAAGTGCTTCGCGCTCCGAATCGCTCAGTAGCAGCTCCCCTTTGGGCCGTCCACTCATCGTTGCCGCCTCGCATCAAGTGACATACAGACACTCTAGTACGCAATCGCCATCATTCAATGAATTTTCAACTCGGGAC
>NZ_JALQDH010000184.1:0-1286 GCF_023631365.1 Caballeronia sp. INML2
AGAGGTGGCCTCATTCGTTCGGACAGGATCCGCCAGTTTTTAAGTGGAATCGCTGAGGCAATCAAGCTGCCGATTTTATCGCTGGCAGCGTGGCGAAGTATGCTTCATCCGGTGTCTGATCGGCCAGCCTGGAATGAGGCCGATTCTGGTTATACCAGCTCAGGTAGTTGCCGATTGAGCGGCGGGCGTGGCTGATCGAGTCGTAGGCTTTCAGATAGACTTCCTCATATTTGACGCTGCGCCACACCCGTTCAACGAACACGTTGTCACGCCAGGCGCCTTTTCCATCCATGGACAGAAGAACGCTCCGGCTGAGCACCGCGTCGGTGAATTCGGTTGCGGTGAACTGGCTGCCTTGATCCGTGTTGACGATCTCAGGCAGGCCGTATTTCGCAAACGCTTCCTCCAGCGCCTCGACAGCATGGCAGCTCTCCAGCGTGATCGCCACCCGGTGTGCCAGCACCCGACGACTCGCCCAGTCCACGACAGCCGTCAGATATACGAAGCCGCGCGCCATCGGGATATAGCTCGTATCGAGCGCCCAGACCTGATTGGCCCGGTCGATTTTCCGGTTGCGAAGCAGGTACGGCCAGATCCTGTGGGCTGCATGCTTGCGGCTCGTGTTTGGCTTGCGATACAGCGCTTCGACACCCATGCGCTTCATCAAGGTGCTGACGTGTCTGCGTCCGACCTTGATACCTTCGCGACGCAGCAGCCGTGCCAGCATTCGCGCCCCCGCAAATGGATGCTCGAGGTGAAGCTCGTCAATCCGGCGCATCAATTTCAGATCCGCTTCGCTGACCCCGCGCGATTGGTAATAGGCGCTCGACCGGCTGATGCCTACCAGCCGCGCCTGCTGTGTCACCGGCAGGGCGTGATCACGATCGATCATCGCCTTACGCTCAGCAGTCCCGCCTTGCTGAGCGCGCTTTCTAAAAAATCGTTCTCCAGCGTCAATTGCCCGATCTTCGCGTGCAGTACCTTCACGTCGACTGGCGGTGCCGCTGGCGCCGAGTTGCCCGCGTCGAACACATCGGCAACCCGCTCCTGCAGTTGCTTCTTCCAGTCCGTAATCTGGTTCGGATGGACATCAAACTGCTGGGCCAGCTCTGCCAGCGTCTTGTCGCCCTTGAGCGCTGCCAGGGCCACCTTTGCCTTGAACGCTGGCGAGTGGGTCCGTCGGTTTCGTTTCGTCATCTTCTGGTTCCTTGTTGCCGGCCATTATGGCCGACTCACGCCCCAGCTTTTCCACTCAAGGAACTGTCCGAATTCCCGAAGCCACCTCT
>NZ_JALQDH010000185.1:0-1207 GCF_023631365.1 Caballeronia sp. INML2
CGCTCGAATCGACTCCTAGCGCGACTTGGCCGTTTGGACGCTTCCAATCAGAAACGGTGACGCAAGCCGACAGTGGCTTCGATCTGATTCGTTGTCGACGCAGGTGAACTGACACCGTTAATCCAGGCAACACCCAGCGGATTGCCACTGCTCGTGCTCACGCTCTGCCAGGTGCTTTAGATATAGACGTCCGTGCGTTTTGAGAAGGCGTAGTTCGCGAGCCCGCTCACTTGATTCCAATGTGGAGCGCCACTACCAGCATTGCCGCCGGCGCGCGAGTAGGTATAGGCTGCCGCCAGCATAACGGCCGGCGTCAGCGCGAACCGGAGGTTGCCTTCATAGTTCTGGAAGTGAGTGTTGAAGCCGGTTAGGAACAGTTCGGTGAGGTTCGTTTGTGTATATACGAAGCCTGCAACCAAAGGTCCGATCGCGTAGCTCACGCCCCCGCCCCACGTTTGCTGTCGACTAGCGAGCGCGCCTAATGGCACCGCGGTCGGAGTCAGGAGGCCCGATAGCGAGGTCCCAAGCGTATCGGTGACGGCGCCGTTCGTGTTGAGCTGCGCCGGGGTGCCGGCTGAGTTGTTCAGGTGCAGATACCCAGCGCCAAAATTCAACGGTCCCCACATGTATGACATACCGACACTGTACGCACGGTTGTTCGCGAAACCACCGGCCTGGTTCGAAAAGCCATACAGGGCGCCCAGCCTGAATCCGGCAAAATTCGGGCTCTGATACTTGACCGAATTGTTGATCTGGAACGAGTCGTTCAGATTGTCGACGTCGAACGGATGTGCGAAGTGGGTGCCGCCATACTGGGTCCCGGTCAACGAGAGCGGCCCCAGGAAGTCAACCATGCCGTCCGTCTGACGCCCCAAGGTCAGGGAGCCAAAGTCGCGACTGGAAACTCCCACGTAGGCCAAGCGGTTGAAGATGCGATTGGTAGCCGACAACTGTCCGTTGTTCACGTTGAAGCCGTTTTCCAGAGTGAAGATCGCCTGCAACCCACCGCCGAGATCTTCCGCTCCGCGCAGCCCCCAACGACTGTACTGGACGCCTCCGCTGGTCATCTGCCAGTTGCTGTGACCACCTGCTCCGGTGCCAGTGATCTGGCTGTTCGTGTAAGTCAGACCTGCGTCGATCAGCCCGTACAGTGTCACGCTGCTTTGTGCATGCGCCGCGCCGCCGACGAGAGTAGCCAGCGCCGCAC
>NZ_JALQDH010000186.1:0-1183 GCF_023631365.1 Caballeronia sp. INML2
TACAGACGTTCCACCGCCAGCGCCACACCCATGCCGCCGCCGATGCACAGCGACGCCAGGCCCTTCTTCGCATCGCGCTTTTGCATCTCGTGCAGCAGCGTGACGAGAATCCGGCAGCCCGATGCGCCGATCGGATGACCGATCGCGATCGCGCCGCCGTTCACGTTGATCTTCGACTGATCCCAGCCCATCTGCTTGTGCACCGCCAGCGCCTGCGCCGCGAACGCCTCGTTGATTTCCATCAGGTCCAGATCGTTCACCGACCAGCCCGCGCGCTCCAGACAGCGCTTCGATGCCGGCACCGGGCCCATGCCCATGATCTTCGGATCGACGCCCGCATTCGCGTACGCCTTGATGCGCGCGAGCGGCGTGAGGCCCAGCGCCTCGGCCTTCTTCGCCGACATCACGACGACCGCCGCCGCGCCGTCATTGATGCCCGACGCGTTCGCCGCCGTCACCGTGCCTTCCTTCGAGAACGCCGGCTTCAGGCCCGCGAGCGCTTCGGGCGTCACGCCGTGGCGCACGAATTCGTCGGTGTTGAACTGCAGCGGCTCACCTTTGCGCTGCGGAATCGCGATCGGCACGATTTCGTCGTCGAAGCGGCCCGCCTTCTGCGCGGCTTCCGCCTTGTTCTGCGACAGCGCCGCGAACGCGTCCTGCTGCTCGCGCGTGATGCCGAACTCCTTCGCGACGTTCTCCGCGGTCGTGCCCATGTGGTACTTGTTATAGACGTCCCACAGGCCATCGACGATCATCGTGTCGATGAGCTTCGCGTCGCCCATGCGAAAGCCGTCGCGCGAGCCCGGCAGCACGTGCGGCGCGGCGCTCATGTTTTCCTGACCGCCCGCGATGACGATTTCCGCATCGCCCGCGATGATCGCGTTCGCCGCGAGCATCACCGCCTTCAGGCCCGAGCCGCAGACCTTGTTGATCGTCATGCCGGGAACCATGTCGGGCAAGCCGGCCTTGATGAGCGACTGACGCGCCGGGTTCTGGCCCGAGCCTGCCGCGAGCACCTGGCCGAGGATCACTTCGCTCACCTGCTCCGGCTTCACGCCGGCACGCTCCAGAACAGCCTTGATTACCGTTGCGCCCAGTTCCGGCGCCGCGATCTTCGCGAGCGAGCCGCCGAACTTGCCTACCGCCGTACGCGCGGCCGATACGATCACTACGTCAGTCATTT
>NZ_JALQDH010000187.1:0-1182 GCF_023631365.1 Caballeronia sp. INML2
CGAAGACTACGTTTGGTCGCCTCGGGAATAGATGGGGATCGCAAGACGCGCTCAAGCGGCGTCAACGGAGCTTCATAGCGCTTCGTCACCTTGGCGCCGTGACGAGTCTTCGATTTCAGTTTGAATGATGGCTGGAAGAAGTTGATGTACAGCCGTGACACTTGATAGAGAGAAGCAAGCGTTTCTGTGGCTTCAAGACCTCGCAGCCTGCCGTAGCCCACAAGGCGGCGGACGATGGCGCCATTCTTTTGCTCAACCCACGCTTGATCATTCTTCTTATAGGCACGCGAGCGCGTCAGCTCGATACCCGTTGCCTTGCAGAAGTCGAAGACAGCCGCGTTCATGAAGGCGCTATCGTTATCGCAGTCCAGACCACGCAACGGAAACGGTAAGGCAGCGCTCACCTGCTCGACGTGCTCAAGAACGAACGCGCCGCTGCGAACCGGCATAGCGAGGCACTCGGTCCAACCCGTTGCGATATCCGTCATCACGAAGCTGTGTACAAAGTCGCCGTCGATCTTGGTCCCACCGCAATGCTCAACGAAATCCACCTCGAGATAACCGGGTAGCGGGTCGTTCCAGTCAGTGAAGGTCCTGACCGGCACCGCGCGGCGAATCGCATTGCCGATTCCGCCAGCCCGCCGGCGCTGGCCGCTGAAGGCTTGCTCGCGCACATCCCGCAGCAGCCGATCAATGGTCGCGGCGCTGATCTGCTTGAGCCGCTGACGCAGGTCCTTCGGCAGCGACAGATGACCATGCCGTGTCATCGAGTCGATCAGCGTCGGGATGAGCGCCTTCAGGCGTTTGCCGCAAATCCGGTCAGCAGCCTCCCATAGCGTAATCAGCGCGGCACGAACGTCATCGTCATAGCGGCGCTGCGGGCCCGGCTTCGCCTTCGGCGGCTGCGGCTCTCGGCATAGCACCCGGATTGCGTGCTTACGATGATAGCCCGTCAATTGAACGAACTCGTCCAGGATCTGGCGCTTGTCGTTCCGGTCGGAGCGGCGGTACCGCTCTCCAACTGCCTCAGTCAACTCCCGTCTCGTTGTCATGCTGAGCCGCCTCGTCATAAGTCGCCCCCGCCAGCCGTCTGACAGGTAGCAAAATACTTGAGGCAACGAGCCTAGCTCGGTAACAAAAAACCTGAGTCAATGCGCCGGCCAAGCTAATTGTCGCCGCCCA
>NZ_JALQDH010000188.1:0-1173 GCF_023631365.1 Caballeronia sp. INML2
ACCTAGTGTCTTGAGTTAAAAATTCGTTGCCTTATTTGCGTGATGTACTAACCTGGATTGCAGGGTTCGCAAATAACCGAGGCGACGATGAGAGGAAGACCGAAGGCGCCACTGGTTCTGAGTGGGTCGGAACGCGAACAGCTCATAGCGTTGACGATGCGGCGCAAGACGGCACAGGCACTTGCGCTGAGAGCGCGTATTGTGCTCGCTTGCGCCGAGGGCTTCGACAACAACACGGTCGCGACAAGACAACGTGTCACCTCGCATACGGTTTCGAAGTGGCGTTCGCGATTCATCAGTTACCGCGTGGACGGGTTGCTCGATGCCCCGCGCCCGGGCGCACCGAGGACGATCGAGGACGCGCAGGTGGACGCGGTCGTCGCACGCACGCTCGAATCCGTGCCCCCAGGCGCGACTCACTGGAGCACGCGAACAATGGCCCGCGAGATGGGAATGTCGCAGACAGCCGTGTCGCGGATCTGGCGTGCCTTCGGATTGCAACCGCATCGGCAGGCGACCTTCAAGCTCTCCACTGATCCATTTTTCGTCGACAAGGTGCGCGATATCGTCGGGCTGTATCTGGACCCGCCGCTCAAGGCGATGGTGTTATGCGTGGACGAGAAGAGCCAGATCCAGGCGCTGGACCGCACCCAACCTATGCTGCCGCTGGCCCCGGGCATCCCTGAGCGACGCACGCACGACTATATGCGTCACGGCACGACCACCCTGTTCGCGGCGCTGGACATCTCCACGGGCGAAGTCATTGGCGAACTGCATCGGCGTCATCGCAGCAGTGAATTCCTGCAGTTCCTGCGCACCATCGAAGCCAACGTGCCACCCCACCTGGACATCCATCTGGTGATGGATAACTACGGCACGCACAAAACCTCCTCGATCAATACGTGGCTGGCTCGCCATCCGCGTTTCCATGCGCATTTCACCCCCACCTCTGCTTCGTGGATTAACCAGGTCGAACGATGGTTTGCCACGCTCAGCGAGACATACATCCGCCGAGGCACGCATCGCTCCACCCGGCAACTCGAACAGGCGATCCGCCAATACATCCAGATCAACAACACTGATCCGAGACCTTTCAACTGGACCAAATCGGCCGACGACATCCTCGCCAGCGTCAAGCGATTTTGTCTACGAATTTCTAACTCGGGACACTAG
>NZ_JALQDH010000189.1:0-1148 GCF_023631365.1 Caballeronia sp. INML2
ATACTTGAGGCAACGAGCCTAGCTCGGTAACAAAAAACCTGAGTCAATGCGCCGGCCAAGCTAATTGTCGCCGCCCAATTGTCCGGGCCGAAGATACGCGAGGCGATCTCCACCGCGCTTTTGTGGCCTGTCTCGCCATACGCCATGAGTATGCCGGCGACGATCAGGGCAGCGAAGAACAGCAGCAGCCCCGCGCCGAGACCGGTGATGGTTCCGAGCAGCGCGAGACCGGCCTCCTTCAGTTGTGGAGCGAACTTATGCGCAAGACCCGAGATGTCCGTCGATGCCTGCTGCCAGAAGTCGTACACCTTCTGGCCCACCAGCGGCCAGCTCGTTACCGACTCGGCCGGCGGTGGAACGCGGAAGCTGCCGCTTTTGAAGATGTCCTTCGCGTGGTCTATCGATTCGGCCACCGCGGCGCCCAGCAGATAGGTCGGCACGAGAATCACGACAAACGCGATGAGAATGATGAGCGTGGCCGTCAGACCGTCCTTGTTCCCGAACCCACGCCGGAGCCTGACTTGAAGTGGATACAGCGTGATCGCGAGGATCAACGCCCATACCATGAGGTTGAGAAACGGCGCGAAGATCCTGAAGCAGAATATCGCGAGAACCGCAACGAGCCCCGCGCGGATCAGGACATCGAGCAGTTCTCGGGACGACGCCCGTTGAGTAGTTGGTGTGAGCAACATAGGGCCTCTCCTGGCAGGTCACCTTCCGGATCTGCTGGCGGCAAATCAAGGCACGGCCACATGCCGTATCCGGGATAGAACAACCCGCTGCGTGCAGTCGATCCATCGACCCGCTACTTGTTCATGCCGGCCGCGGCGGTCGACGGGTGCCCTCGGACCTTTTTTCACTCGCGGCAGTCATGTTTGGGGGCCTCCAGGCTCGCATGCAAGGGACAACTTCGCTCACGTCCGTTACATTATGCACGCTGTTGTGCCCACTTACACTGCCCACCAATTACCCAGCGCGGGGACGCGACGGCAACCTCGGCAGCGACGGGCTCCATCCGCGCTGCGTCCTCCTCCGCTGTAGCTTGCCGCCCGCCTGAAACGGCTCCGGTCGCGCTCGAATCGACTCCTAGCGCGACTTGGCCGTTTGGACGCTTCCAATCAGAAACGGTGACGCAAGCCGACAGTGGC
>NZ_JALQDH010000190.1:0-1121 GCF_023631365.1 Caballeronia sp. INML2
TGCGTCGATCAGCCCGTACAGTGTCACGCTGCTTTGTGCATGCGCCGCGCCGCCGACGAGAGTAGCCAGCGCCGCACAGGCTATCAGAGTTTTCTTCATGAGCGACTCCAGGGTTGAAGGCCGATTTCATTAAACGCTTCACGCCACCCCGTATCGCGCCGTCCTCTCTGCGGAGAAGCTGCCGTCACCGTAAGACGGTAATGCAATCGGGTGTCCAAAACTATGCGTGGCCGAGTTTGTCGCTCGCCAGCAACAACATGACCGTCTTCATCGTGTCATCTCGCCGGCCTTTGCAGCCACCACCGCGTACAAGCCTTGCGTAAAACGAAAATTATTCAGCCTTTAGTTCGGTATCCATCCCTAAGATGGAGGTTCGATGGCCGCAGCGCGTGATTTTCGTCTTGAGTTGCCCACCGGCCGCTTGAACAACTGTTCCCATGAGTGGGTAGGCGACTTAAAACTGGCCGACTTTACGCATCGATCCTGCCGCGTCGTAGCAGGGGATCAAAAAGTTCAATGCGGTCGTTGCCGCTGTTCCGCGCCAAGCAGTGGTCCGCTATTCCGTCAGTCTGCGATTGTCCTAAGCGTTCCTATCTCCTAGGATTTCCCGTCGGTATACATCTCTCGGGCGATAAAAACCGCGGGACGGGCGATCAGGATCGCGACAACTATACTGCCGGTGTTCTTTTTCGCCAGGATGAAAAATTCTTTCGCCTGTTTCCGATAACAACCTAAACTAGATCTGCGCTTTTTTTTGACGAGGCACAGTTGGGCTCCAAGGTTGGCCCGTTTCGGCGGGCTTTTTTTGTGGCTATTTCAAAAGTGGAGTGGGTAATGCGGCTTACGAGGCATGTTGGTTGAAGGCCGAGAAGTCGAGCTTTCCGGCGATGAGGAACAGCACGGTTCGTATGGTTTTGAAGCTGACGTATCCCCGGGCCTTGCGCTTGGCAGGGCGGTTTCAAGCCGAGGTGCAACAGGGGGATTAATGTTTAGCGCCTTGAGGTTGGCTTGCTGAGGCGAGCGTGGCGGCGAAGACTGAACCGCCCCGGCTTTGTCGGAGACTGCCGAGTTTGGCGCTACGCCGCGCGAGCGGAGCGCGCCAGATTCCGATTGTAAGCTTC
>NZ_JALQDH010000191.1:0-1088 GCF_023631365.1 Caballeronia sp. INML2
TTCAAGCCGAAGAAATCCGTCGCGCTGTCCGGCGTGACGGCGGGCAATACCGCGCTGTGCACGGTCGGCAAGACCGGCAACGATTTGCACTATCGCGGCTACGACATTCTCGACGTTGCCACGACCTCCGAATTCGAAGAGATCGCGTACCTGCTCGTGCACGGCAAGCTGCCGAATACGGCCGAACTGAAGGCGTACAAGACGAAGCTCAAGGCGTTGCGCGGCTTGCCCGCGAACCTCAAGGCCGCGCTGGAATGGATTCCCGCGTCCGCGCAGCCGATGGACGTGATGCGCACCGGCGCCTCCGTGCTCGGCACCATCCTGCCCGAGAAGGACGATCACAACGTGCCGGGCGCAAAGGATATCGCCGATCGCCTGATGGCTTCGTTCGGTTCGATACTGCTCTACTGGTACCACTACTCGCACAACGGCCGGCGCATCGAAGTCGAAACCGACGACGACTCCATCGGCGGGCACTTCCTGCATCTGCTGCATGGCAAAGAGCCGTCGAAGTCGTGGGTCGATGCGATGCATGTCTCGCTCAATCTCTACGCCGAGCACGAGTTCAACGCATCGACGTTCACGTCGCGCGTGATTGCGGGCACCGGCTCCGACATGTACTCGGCGATCACCGGCGCGATCGGCGCGCTGCGCGGCCCGAAGCACGGCGGCGCCAACGAGGCGGCATTCGAGATTCAGTCGCGCTATCAGACGCCCGACGAAGCCGAAGCCGACATCAAGCGCCGCGTCGAGAACAAGGAAGTCGTGATCGGCTTCGGCCATCCGGTGTACACGATCTCCGATCCGCGCAACAAGGTCATCAAGGACGTCGCGAAGAAGCTGTCGAAGGAAGCGGGCGACACGAAGCTCTTCGATATCGCCGAGCGGCTCGAAACGGTGATGTGGGACGCGAAGAAGATGTTCCCGAACCTCGACTGGTTCAGTGCGGTCTCGTATCACATGATGGGCGTGCCCACCGCGATGTTCACGCCGCTGTTCGTGATCTCGCGCACTTCAGGCTGGAGCGCGCACATCATCGAGCAACGCATCGACAACAAGATCATTCGGCCGAGCGCGAATTACACCGG
>NZ_JALQDH010000192.1:0-1073 GCF_023631365.1 Caballeronia sp. INML2
GTCACAAGTGATCGTGATGTGGGGGATTCCAGGGGGTGCGATCGCGCATCATGGCGTTGAGCTGAGTAAGGAGCTTGCGCATGCCGGCGACGAATGCGACCTTGGTCTTTTTGCCTTTGGCGCGTAGTCGATCGCAAAACGCCTTGATGTTCGGATTGGCTCGTTGAGCGGCGACACAGGCCATATAAAGGGCGCGCCGCACGATGTGGCGGCCGCCCTTGATATGGCGCTCGCCGCGGTGCGCTCCGCTGTCGGAATTGAATGGAGCGAGGCCGACGAGCGAGGCGATCTGTCGCGCGTTGAGCGAGCCTAGTTCGGGCAGAAAGGCGATGAGCGCGGCGGCCGTTGTTTTGCCGATGCCCGGGGTGGAGCGCAGCAGGGCTTCGGTCTTGCGCCAGAGTTCGTTGGCGTGGAGGAAGGCGTCGATATCGCGATCGGCGTCCTTGATGCGTTGCGTAATGAACCGGATGAATTCATCGATGCTGGGCAGGGCCGATTTATGAGCGCGCTTGCGGCGGTTTTGTTCGGCGGTGAGCATCTCGATGAGCTGGGCGCGGCGCAGGATGAGGGCCTGCAACTGCTGGGTTTGCTCGTCGGTCAGGGGTCGGATTTCGGGCTTGATGGTGGCGCCGAAGTGAGCGATGACGCGCGCATCGAGGCGATCGGTCTTGGCGAGTTGGCCGGTGGATCTGGCGAAGTCGCGCACCCATTTGGAATTGACCGCGACGGCTGGCAAGCCGGCTTGGCAGAGGGCTTGGAGCACGGCGCGTTCGAGCTTGCCGGTGGCTTCGAGGACGATGAGTTGCGGCTTGAGGGGCAACAATCGGTGGATGAGTTCGGCGAAGCCTTCAGGGGCATTAGGCAGACGAAAGGTTTCGGAGGATTCGTGATAGGCGACGTCGAGGAATGGGCCGCTGACATCGATACCGACGAACAAGGGCGACGCGAAAGAGGAAGGAATTTGGTTCACCACAGCACCCATACTTGCAAAGATACGAGCTCGAGGCTCAGTCAACTGTTCGGGTTCAAAGCGGTAAGGAGAAGCGGCGCCACCAGCTTTCTTTCGGGCTGCG
>NZ_JALQDH010000193.1:0-974 GCF_023631365.1 Caballeronia sp. INML2
AAGGAGAACGAATACCTGCGCGCGGAGGTGGCGTACCTAAAAAAGCTCGATGCGCTGCTCAAGGAGAAAGCGCGGGCAGCGCAAAGGAAAAAGCGCAAATAGTGCAGGACCTCCGGGAGCACCATCCTCTGGCAGCCCTTCTGAAGGCCGCAGGTCTGGTCCGCAGCACGTTCTACTATCAGTTGAAGGCGCTGGACAGGGGCGAGCGGCACGCTGGTCTGAAGGAGAAGATCCGAACCTTGTATGAGCACCACAAGGGTCGCTACGGCTACCGTCGCATCACGGCTGCAATCCGGCAGGCCGGAGAACTCGTCAACCACAAGACGGTGCAGCGGCTGATGGGGCAACTCCAGTTGAAGTCACTGGTGCGCCCGAAGAAATACCGTTCCTGGCGGGGCGAAGTGGGTCGTGCTGCACCCAATCTGTTGCAAAGACAATTCAAAGCTGACGGCCCCAACCAGAAGTGGGTGACCGATGTGACCGAATTCAAAGTCGGCGCGCAGAGGCTTTATCTATCGCCCGTGATGGATCTGTATAACGGCGAGATCGTGGCGTATCAGATGGACTCGCGACCCAGCTTCGAGTTGGTCAGCGGCATGCTGAAAAAGGCATTGACCCGACTTCGAGGCAACGAGCGACCACTGCTGCATTCAGATCAGGGTTGGCAATACCGGATGCCGGCATTTAGCCGGCTACTCAAGCAACGCCAATTGCCGCAAAGCATGTCGAGCAAGGCCAACTGTCTGGACAACGCCGCCATGGAGAGCTTCTTCGGCACACTCAAGTCCGAGTGCTTTAGACTAGACCGGTTCACCAGTGTGGACCGCTTGCGCGACGCGCTGAATCGCTACATCCACTACTACAACCACGAACGCATCAAACTCAAACTAAAAGGCCTGAGTCCCGTGCAATACAGAACTCAGGCCTTGGCTACCCGCTAGACTTTAACCGTCCAACTTCGCGGGGTCAGTTCA
>NZ_JALQDH010000194.1:0-944 GCF_023631365.1 Caballeronia sp. INML2
GGAGTTGAACACTCGGCGATAACTTCGCCCGCGACTTAGAATTCTGCATGCGCAACGAAAGATTGTAAGTTGCACCGATACGGCGTTTCGTCAATTCGAGTGGCTGTGCGTTTTGACACGGTCTGGGCCCATAAGCAGACATCTACTCTCGACAAACTGCGGTCATTCAAACGTCAGCAACTGCTTCAAAGCCGACGGATGGGATTGCCGATCGTACAAGCGAACGACACAGCGCAGAAAGCATAAAGGCGTGGCCGTCGTTAGACGCCACGCCCGGGCCATGGTGGCGAAGGAGTTCGGAGCGGAGGTTGCTAAGCGCGGTTGCTTCTGGCCAGCGAAACTAAATTGATTTGACAGGGCGGTATCGGGGCCGGTACCACGCGACCTACAGGGGCTACGGCATTTTTGGCAATAGGCGGCATATGCACTTCGGGTTATCGCCGACAGCAGTGCAGTGCACTATTCAGAGGCCTGTATGTGCAGGTCTTTTGAGGGGTCGAGGCCCAGCCTCGACCCTCGGTATGGCTGAAATTCAGCGCAAGTTAAGCCACGTCGGACGCCGCAGTGTCCGCCACGAGAAGCGCCGTCATGTTGACGATCCGCCGCACCGTCGCCGACGACGTCAGCAGGTGAACCGGCTTCGCGGCGCCGAGCAGAATCGGCCCGATGGCGATGCCGCTGCCCGCCGCCGTCTTCAGCAGGTTGTACGAGATGTTCGCCGCGTCGATATTCGGCAGGATCAGCAGATTCGCGTCGCCTTCGAGCGTCGATTCCGGCAGCACTTCCTTGCGCAGCCGCGCATCCGTAAGCGACTCGGCTGGGCCAGTTCCTGATTCGCGCGCGCGTGGGGCATGATGGTGCTGTCGCAGTGGAATTCTTATAGATCACAGGGGATCGTGTCCATGATCGGCGATCGTGGACACGATTCACGCAAATCTATCCAG
>NZ_JALQDH010000195.1:0-928 GCF_023631365.1 Caballeronia sp. INML2
AGGTCCGTGCCTTTGGGCAGATACTGGCGCAGCAGCCCGTTGGTGTTCTCACAGGTGCCGCGTTGCCAGGGACTGTGCGGGTCGCAGAAGTACACGTTCACGCCGGTTGAGGCGGTCAGTTCCTTATGCCGCGACATTTCTTTGCCCTGGTCGTAGGTAAAGCTCTGCCGCAGTGGCGCGACAATCGAATTGAGTTTGGCAGAGAAGCCCGCCAGCGCGGACGCGGCGGTGGCATCTTCCATCCTGGCAAGCAGCACCAGGCGGCTGGTCCGTTCGACCAGAACGCCGACTGCGGACTGGTTGCCGGCACCTTTGATGAGATCGCCTTCCCAGTGTCCAGGCAGCAGTCGGTCTTCGATTTCAGGCGGTCGCACATGAATGCTGACCATGTCGGGAATCTGTCCGCGCCGGTCAATGCCCCGTGTGCGCGGCATGCGCGTGCTGTGGCCGTGGCGCAAGCACGCAATGAGCTGACGGCGCAGTTCGCCACGCGGCTGGGCATAGATGGCCGTGTAGATGGTTTCGTGTGAAACCTGCTGGGTCGGGTCGGTCCGATACATTCGCTTCAGTGTGCCCGATATCTGCTGGGGCGACCATTTCCACTCGAGCAGAGTGAGAACGACACGCCAGCAGACGCCTTGCAGGCAAAGCTTTGCGGGCCGGCGCCCCGCGCTGCGGCGCGCGGCCCTGAGCGTTTCAGCCGGCACCGACGCGTAGCCGGCAGGACAGCTGTTTCGCGTCAGTTCACGACTCACGGTGGCCGGCGAGCGCCCGAGTATCCGGGCCATGGCCCGGATACTCGAACCCTGCAGATGCAGGCTTGCAATGGTCAGGCGCTCTTCTGGTTGCAGTTGCTTGTACTGGGTTCTTTCGTTCATCGCAACACCTTATATGAGACAGGTGTTGCACTTCAGATTTGAGGCCGCCG
>NZ_JALQDH010000196.1:0-911 GCF_023631365.1 Caballeronia sp. INML2
CACCTGACGCCGGTCATCGGCGTGGACGTTCATCTGATCCAGACATTCGCAGGCCCCACGCTACCGCTGCCGCATCCGCACGTAGGCATGGTGTTCGATCCGATGGAGTACCTGAGCCTCTTGCCAGAGGGCGTCGGCAACATGGTGTCGATGGGCATGATGGCGATGGGCGCGGCCTCCATCGTCAAAATGGGCATGCGCAGTCTGGGGGCTGCGGCGGTCGGCATGGCGGCGATGGCCGTGCAGAGCGCCGCTGGCGGAGGCGGTGGACCTATCTATGTCAACGGCCTGATGCGCACCACCGCGGGCACCCAGACCATTCACGTTCCCGGCCTGCATTTCCCGATCGGCGGCACGTTCACGGGCCCTGATGCGCCCAGACCTTCCAGCAACAGCGAATCGTTTCTTGGCAGCCTCACCGTGCGCGCCAACGGCGACCCGATGTCCTACGCCGTGTTGCCCGCGCTGAGTTGCTGGTTCGTGGGGATGCTTTCGCTCTCTCACAACGCTGAACACAGCAAGCGCGGCTCCGCCTCACTGCCGACCTCGATGATGCTGCCGATTCCCGCCTCACGCCCAGTATTGGTTGGCGGTCCACCGGTGCCGAGCATCGCGGCGCTCGCGGGCATGGCGATGCAAGCCGCACACGCCCACGCGATGAACCAGAAGCCGAAGTTCTGCGACGTATCGCGGGCGATTCAGGATCGACTAGGCGATGGCAAGTGGGGCAGGTTCCTCAGCAGCGTCTGCCAGCGTGCCTTCGGTGAACCGGTCGATGGCGTGACTGGCGAAGTGATCGTCCAACAGAACGACTTCACCGTGCGCGGGCGTTTGCCGCTCGTGTGGCATCGCTACTACGCGAGCCATGACATGTTGCCGGGCGCGGCGGGCCACGGCTGGCGCACGCCTGC
>NZ_JALQDH010000197.1:0-901 GCF_023631365.1 Caballeronia sp. INML2
GGCGACGGGATCACGAACGACCGCGTTGCGCTGCAAGCCGCGATCGACGGGTCAGTCGGACAGATTCTGCTGATCACCGGGCAAAGCCGGATAGACAGCACGGGCCTCACGCTGCGCTCGAACACCCACATACGGTTTGCGCAGGGCGCTTCGATCAAGATGCTCGCTCACAATACTGACTGGTATCAGATGCTGCGCATCTGGGATGTGAGCGACGTGAAAATCGAGTCGCCGTACCTCGACGGCAGCAAGTCGCTTAATGCGGCCACGTCGGGCGAGTGGGGCATGGGCATCTCGATCGCCGGCAGCTCGAACGTCACGATTACCTCGCCGACAACCATCGACTGCTGGGGTGACGGCATATACATCGCCAACAGCTACGTCGCGGACGGCGTGACGAGCAAGTCCGTCACGATAAACAACCATCTCGCGGACGGCTGTCGTCGCCAGGGTGTGACTATCACTTCGGGCGACACCATCACTTTCAACAACCCTATCTGGCAGAACATAGCTGGCACAGCGCCTCAAGCGGGGCTCGACATAGAGCCGAATGACAACTCGGCGGTGTTCCGGGCTATCAGGATCGTCAACCCGAAGACGCTGGACTGCGGGGGGCCGGGCATCCAGGTCGATCTGGGATCGCTCGCGGGACCGGTCGCCAAGACCGTCGATATTCACATCTCGAACCATATCGACAACAGCCAGAACGATGGCCCATTTAGCGTCGGCGGCCTGGAGCCGAGTGGCTACATCGTGACGGGATCGATCACGAGCACAAATCCGGTGTGGAAGGAGAACTGGTACCTGGGTGACTGGATACCGTCAGGCCCGACCATCTCGGTTGTGAACCCGACCATCGGCTAAGTGTGCGACCCGAGAAGTTGCGCCGTCATTCACGCCC
>NZ_JALQDH010000198.1:0-885 GCF_023631365.1 Caballeronia sp. INML2
TTAGCGGGATGCCGTTCGGCATGCGCTCACTTTCGACGATGTCGCGTAGTGCGTTGATCGCGGTTCTCAACGCCAAATTCGGACCGACCTTCATCGCGAGTACCTCCTTGAGAGGATTACGGCGCGAAGCGTGGGTCGAGGGACGTCATGCCGCTACGCGGTTCGCCGCAATCCCATTGTAGTCTTCGTGACTGACGAGCCGTAGCGGTGCGAGCGATGGGGCGTCAAAGAGCAGGCGATAGGATCGGCCAACTGGCACGGAAACCAGCTTGCCGGCCGAGGACTTGATGAACTTTCCGTCGAGTGAGAATGGATGCACGCCGCTACTGACCTTTGCGAGCAGATCTCTTGCCTCTCGTTGTACGGCCGAGAGGTGTCGCACTATGGACAGATCGATCGGATCGTCGGTAGTCGCGACTCGCTTCGCAATGCGCTTCTCCTCGAGGTCGAGACGACGCTGGGCCTTCTGCTTCTCGGCAGCCGCGCACGCGTGGCAGTATTTGCCCTTGCCGCTGTGGCCGCATTCGAAGGTACGTTTCATGGTGCATTCCTGAGTCGTTGGTGATCTATTGCACCACTGTTCGACGGTTGGTCAAGTGTCGGTAGACGACTTATTCAGGCTTCTTTTCGCCCGGCAACATCGCATCGAGTTCCTGCGATAACTCTAGGATTCGAGCGTCGGCGAGCTCGATTCGAGATTTGAGCCGGTCGAGGTGAGCCATCGCAAATGCATACTGCTCGGACAGCATCGACAGCGCCCAAATAGGACTGAGCGTGACATGACAATCGGCGCACATGACGATACCGCCGTGTTCGACGAGCCGAAGATTTCGGTGCGCACACTTGGCCTTAACATCGCGGGGCGTGTTAGGAGCGACGGCTCGC
>NZ_JALQDH010000199.1:0-850 GCF_023631365.1 Caballeronia sp. INML2
TGATCGAACGACGGCTGTTGATCCTCGTGCCGTTCGCGGCGCTCCTCATCGGTCTGCTTCAGGCATTGCCGCGCATGCTCGAAGCTCGGATCAGAAAACGGCTCGTGGTCTGGTATCGCGAGATCAAAGCACTAGAAGATGAAGTGTGGAACAGCACCGAGCCGACCCGCTCGCAGATTGCGCAATGGAGCGACGAGATCGAGAGCATCGACGCGAACGCGAGCCGGATACGGATTCCGTATCGGTATTTTCAGGATGTCTATGCTCTGAAACAGGCGATTGGGGTCGTGCGGGACCGGATAGCGCATGTGGCGCAGAGTGCGAAGGGTTAGAGGCACGTCGCCCACGCGATCTTCCACGCCATCGACATGACGCTGTTGAGCAGCGTCCCTTAGGAGCAAGCGGCAACTAGAAGGGACTGTTCCCAACCCGCCACCTTCGATAATGCTGTGCCAATGGCGCGCGCTGACCTATCGTGATAGTGAGAGCCTGATAAAGACATGCGCGCAGACGCGTTTGAGGAGACCCGGGGGGGTAGACATGAAAGCGAAGGTCGCAGGTCTGGCCGCCTGCCTTATTGCATTGGCCAGCGCAACGGCGGCGAATGCCGCATTGCGGTACGACGAACTCTGGGGCTATGTCGCGCCGTCGATGGCTCAGTCCGGGGCATCCACGTCGAATCCCAGGTCGTCTGTCTATGACGAAGTGCTGGTCGAGAAAGGCGTTGATCCGGCTTCCGAAAAAGGGCAGCTGATTCTCGCGTGGATCGTGCGCATCAACAGCGATCCGGCGGTCGCCGGCAACGTCCAGCGCAAGAGTGATCTCATGCTGAACCCGGGCGCCCGCGCCG
>NZ_JALQDH010000200.1:0-836 GCF_023631365.1 Caballeronia sp. INML2
TTCAGCGCTACCGGCAAATACGCCAGGAACACGTCGTCCTTAGTAACCCGCATGTCGCGATTCAAAAAAGCTGCAGCACACAGTGTAGTGTTAAAACTATGCAGTACACCCTTCGGATTACCGGTTGTTCCAGATGTAAAGCACATTCGCATGATCTCGTCAGGGTCCATGTACAGCCGATGCTCGTCACGAATCTCAGGCAAGACGGAAAGTGTCTGCGCGAAAGAGACGACGTCGTCGCCTGAAACGGGATCGACGCAAACGGCCAACACAGGGGCAGGCAACCTGCCGCGCACGTCGCGAAACATGTCAATGTAATTGAAGCCCTTGAACTGAAGCGCGCACACGTATGCCTTAGACTCAGAAAAATCGAGAATGTAGCGCAATTCCTCCGCGCGCAGATCGGGACTGATCTTATTCGCAATCGCCCCAATCAGTTCGAGTGCGAAGAACACGACCGGAAACTCGACGCGGTTCGGCACTTGCAGTGTTACGACATCGCCATGTCCGATCCCTTGGCGGCGCAGCAGTTCCGCAAACCGCCGCACTTCGGACCACAGCTGCGCGTAAGTCACTGAACGGCGGTCATCTTTGAACGCAATGCGATCGGGCATCTCGTAGACGCGCTTCTCCAGTATCTCGCTAAACGTAACGTCTTTCCACCAACCATTGCGACGATAAAGATCCTGCAAATGCTGCGCTACTTGGCGCTCCGGCTGAACTCTCATGGTCGGCTCCTTTGCTGCAATGACTGGACGGTCTAGCGGACGCCGCGAAGCAGACCGCCGTCAACCTGAATGGCAGCGCCTGTAATGTAGGCGCCGCGCGGCGACACC
>NZ_JALQDH010000201.1:0-836 GCF_023631365.1 Caballeronia sp. INML2
TTCAGCGCTACCGGCAAATACGCCAGGAACACGTCGTCCTTAGTAACCCGCATGTCGCGATTCAAAAAAGCTGCAGCGCACAGTGTAGTGTTAAAACTATGCAGTACACCCTTCGGGTTACCAGTTGTTCCAGATGTAAAGCACATTCGCATGATCTCGTCAGGGTCCATGTGCACCCGATGCTCGTCGCGAATCTCAGGCAAGACGGAAAGTGTCTGCGCGAAAGAGACGACGTCATCGGCTGGAACGGGATCCACGCAAACGGCCAAGACAGGGGCAGACAGCCTGCAGCGCACGTCGCGAAACATGTCAATGTAATTGAATCCCTTGAACTGAAGCGCGCACACGTAGGCCTTAGACTCAGAAAAATCGAGAATGTAGCGCAATTCCTCCGCGCGGAGATCGGGACTGATCTTATTCGCAATCGCCCCTATCAGTTCGAGTGCGAAGAACACGACGGGAAATTCGACGCGGTTCGGCACTTGTAGTGTTACGACATCGCCACGACCAATCCCTTGGCGGCGCAGCAGTTCCGCAAACCGCCGCACTTCGGACCACAGCTGCCCGTAAGTCACCGAACGGCGGTCATCTTTGAACGCAATGCGATCGGGCATCTCGTCGACGCGCTCCTTCAGTATCTCGCTAAATGTCACGTCCCTCCACCAACCATTGCGACGATAAAGATCCTGTAAATGCTGCGCAACTTGGCGCTCCGGCTGAACTCTCATGGTCGGCTCCTTTGCCGCAATGACTGGACGATCTAGCGGACGCCGCGAAGCAGACCGCCGTCAACCTGAATGGCAGCGCCTGTAATGTAGGCGCCGCGCGGCGACACC
>NZ_JALQDH010000202.1:0-804 GCF_023631365.1 Caballeronia sp. INML2
ATCTTCGTACCGAGGCACGAGCGGGTAGGCGAGGGGCATATCTGCAACGCTCATGCACTTGTCCCGCGGCGCATCTCACGAATGAAGCTTAGCCGGACGGCAGGTTCACGTACTGCAGGGATCTGAACGGCCGCTCGCTTTACGAAGCGTGGCTCGATAGCGAAGCTTGAACATCAGGCGTGAGACATCCGAGGCCGATGAGCGTCTCTTCGACGGTCACGTCCAGCGGCGTATACGGCTCGTGCCCGAGCGTCTGCACGAGCCGCGCGTTATTCAGATGCACAGGCGTCGTCCATAGATAGCGCATTTCCTGAAGCTCCCTGAATGTTGCATTGAACGGCGCGGCGAGCGCGAGCAGCCACCACGGAAAGCCGACGACAGCCGGCGCGCGCCCGGTGCGGCGCGCGACCATGCGACGGATAGCGTCGGCAAAGCCGGTGCCGTCCTCGTCCCAGTGACCGCTCATGTGGAAGCGCGCGAACGCATCGAGCAAATGGCGCTGCGCAAGCAGTTGAACCATCGTGCGAGCCACATCGGGCAGATACGCCCATTGATGCCCGATGCCGCGCGCACCCGGGTTCGTGATCTTCGTGACCGGGTTTCCAGGCCTCACGAGTCCTTGCGCGAGCCAGTTATTGCCCGCTCTTGGCCCGAAAAATCGCCCGCGCGCACGACCAGCACTCGCGCGCCTTCCTTGCTCGCGCGTTGCAGACGCGCTTCCATTTCCACGCGAATCGCGCCTTTGCGCGTGACGGGATGCTGTGGCGCGTCTTCGTCGATGAATGGAAACGCGTCCGGCCCGAA
>NZ_JALQDH010000203.1:0-745 GCF_023631365.1 Caballeronia sp. INML2
TATGAAGCTCCGTTGACGCCGCTTGAGCGCGTCTTGCGATCCCCATCTATTCCCGAGGCGACCAAACGTAGTCTTCGCGCGCGGTTTCGTAGGCTCGATCCATTGGATCTGCTGCATCGAATTCGCGAAGCACAACAACGCGTTGCACAAAGCAGCGCTGCTAGCGGGCCGCCAGCGTCGACGAAGACAGCAACTGAGGTTCCACTCTCCGATTTCCTGTCCAGTCTCGGGACAGCGTGGCAAGCCGGCGAGATTCGACCGACACATCACCGCAAAGCGCGCGTCCCACATGACTGGCGCACTCGCGAAGATCCGTTCGAACATACCTGGCCGAAGATACTGGAGTGGCTCGAAACCGAACCCGGCATTACCGCAAAGCAGCTATACGAGCGCCTCACCGCGATGGCTCCCACGCTGTATTCCGGCGCGCAACTACGCACCCTGCAGCGCCGGGTGAAAGTGTGGCGATCGGACCGAGCGAGGGAGTTGGTGACCCGGATACTCAGCGGCGCCGACGCCGAAGTGGTGAAGGCTGACACTGCTACGCAGCGCCAGCCTTCACCACAACGCGATTCGTCGGTGACAACTAGTGTGCTGAGTTAGAAGTTCGTTGAATCAAGTTTTTGGTCGCTCAGGAATGACGAAGTGTTGGTTAAAGAGCCGCTCGCACTCGCGCAGTCCTTCTTCGGTAAAGGTCACAGATTTCGTCTTGTTGACCGGGTCTTCGATGAGCCCCCGTTCGTAG
>NZ_JALQDH010000204.1:0-703 GCF_023631365.1 Caballeronia sp. INML2
CCGCTCGTGTGGCATCGCTACTACGCGAGCCATGACATGTTGCCGGGCGCGGCGGGCCACGGCTGGCGCACGCCTGCTGACATCCGCCTCGATTTGTTCGAGCACGACGATGAAATCGGCGGCATCGTCACCTTTCCCGACAAGCTGGTCGCATTCGATCAGATCCCGATCGACGAAGGATGGTCCGCGCGAATCGTCGAAGGCGTGGGAGGACACGCCCTTTATCGCGTCGATGAACGGTTGGTAGTGCGCACGCGCGAAGGCATCGAATACCGCTTCCCGCTGCCCGATCGCTGGCGGGAGCAGGCCCTTGCCGCGCATCCACAGCGGCCCCTGGCGCTATGGCTCGACCAGTTCAATGATCTGAACGGCAACGCGTGGCGCATCGAATGGCAACCCGATTCTCGGCCCTTGTTGCGTTTGGTCGAATACGCAGGCGATGCGCCGACAGGCCGCGTCGTACATGGCGGACACGGCAGCGTTCAGGGATGCGTAGGCGAGATCGAACTGCTCGATGCGCAGGGCCAGTCGCACCCGCTCGTGCGCTACGAACAGAACCGCGAAGGCGATCTCGTCGCCGTGCACGACGCGCTCGACATGCCGTATCGCTTCAAATACGGCGGCGATCACCTGATGGTGCGCCATACGGATCGTAACGGCCTGTCGTTCTATTACTCGCATCAACATCACGACGATGGTCTCT
>NZ_JALQDH010000205.1:0-665 GCF_023631365.1 Caballeronia sp. INML2
GTACCGCCTGCATCTACCATCGACTGTTCGGCGATCTGCTTGATGGCCATGTATTGTTCAGGAATGCGGCGCTTATCGCCGTATGCGAACCACGTGAAATACGGCGCGGGGCCATCCGGATAGATGTGCGTGAAACGGCAGGTCACTGAACCGGGACGGCCGGTAACTTCCTTGATCGCGCGGTGCGTCTCGGACTTCACATGTTCGCGCAGTTGCGCGAAGCGATCCCACGTGATCGCGGTCTCCATCGTCTCGCGCATCACGCCGCGGGCGATCGCGTGTTCGCGCAACGCGGGTCCGCGCAAAAACTTGTCGCGCCAGCTCTTCGCCGACGCATCGCGCCCGACGTCGTTGTCTGCAGGCCCACCGCGGTCCCATTGACCGCCAAAATCGCCGCAAATTTCGAGCGCGCGGTGCATCCACAAGTCAACGGCGTGATCCGCCGATTCGAAGCCAAGCACCAGAATGTCATAGGTGCCGTCACTGGAACCTGTGTATTGTGCTTCTTCGCGCTCGACGAGGCGTGCATTCGCCGGATTAAGGCCGGACTGTGAAATCGCGCGCACCGCGTCGACGGCGCGATCGTAGTCCGCGAAACGCACGCTCGTCATGCGACGATGCGTCGGCCTGCGATGCAGTCTGACCCATGCCTCGGTGATGATGCC
>NZ_JALQDH010000206.1:0-649 GCF_023631365.1 Caballeronia sp. INML2
AAGCGCGCGGCCCACGAAATTCACGAAATGACCGGCAACCAGGTGACATGGATCCCAGCGGATTGCCGTAAGGCGGAAGACTGCGAAAGAGTAGCGACGACCGTTCGCGCTGTCCACGGGGGCATTGATGTGCTGGTGAACAACGACGGTGCGCCGCCGGTCGGCCCATTGCTTTCTTTCGACGATGCAGCGTGGCATCGCGCAGTCGAGCAAAATCTAATGTACCCGGTGCGCATGGTCCGGCAGGTCGCGGAGTCAATGAGAGAGCGGGGCGGTGGGAGCATTCTTAACATAACTGCCATCTCTGCAATCCAGCCGATCCGCGACCTCGGGCTTTCGGTGGCGACTTGGGGCGGCGTGATCGGCTATGCGAAGACTTTATCGATAGAACTCGCAGAGTTTGGCATCAACGTCAACACAATCTGTCCCGGCTACATCGACACCTCGCGCCTGCGCAAGGTCTTCGCCGCGGGCGATGAACCGGACGAGAGCGTGCGCACCCGTTTGTTACTGGACGTTCCCCTCGGGCGAGTCGGTACGGTCGACGATATTGCAGGTCTCGCGGCATTGCTGGTGTCGCCGCGCGGCGCCTACATTACAGGCGCTGCCATTCAGGTTGACGGCGGTCTGCTTCGCGGCGTCCGCTAGA
>NZ_JALQDH010000207.1:0-644 GCF_023631365.1 Caballeronia sp. INML2
CGGATATTGCGGTTCTTATCGACGATCTCTCCAAGGTCGCCAGTTCTGAACCACCCCTCGTCCGTGAAGCTCTCGCTGTTCGCCTGTGCGTTATTCAAATAGCCAAGATGCACCGACGGCCCTTTCGCGCATAGCTCGCCTGTCTGACCGTCCTTGACAAACCGTCCCACGTCGTCGAGTACGCCGAGTTCCATTTCCGCCACGCACCGCCCTACCGTCCCGATTACTTCGAGGGGATCGTCTTCGAGTCGTGTATAAGAATGGAAGCCTGTCTCCAACATGCCGTAGAGTTCGATAAGCCGACCCTGAGGGAAAGCCGAGCCGAAGAGTCTAATCGTTTCTATCGACGCAGATGCACCGCCGGTTACCATCACGCGTAGCGAGGAGCAGTCCGTCGAGCTTAACTCCGGCGCGTTGAGCATTGCGACGATGGCAGCGGGCGCGGTCGGAACGAACGTCACATTCTCCGAAGCGATGCGCTCAAGTGCGGCACGCGCCGAAAAGCGCTCTAGCAATACAGTGCATGCTCCCGCCATAACTGACTGAAGCAACGTCAGATAGCCCCAGTTCAGCGCTACCGGCAAATACGCCAGGAACACGTCGTCCTTAGTAACCCGCATGTCGCGATTCAAAAAAGCTGCAGC
>NZ_JALQDH010000208.1:0-630 GCF_023631365.1 Caballeronia sp. INML2
CGTGTTCGACGAGCCGAAGATTTCGGTGCGCACACTTGGCCTTAACATCGCGGGGCGTGTTAGGAGCGACGGCTCGCCTGCCGAAGGGAATGACCTTGCGCATCGACGGTCTTATGAATGACGCATGGCCGTATTGATTGGCGAAGTCTCGACGGCTGCAATGGCTTTGGGCGCGAACAGGACGCTGGAGATGGCTGGGTCGCGGCGATAGTGTGGTTCAACGACATCGAGGAATTCGCGAAAAGACGCGGTATCACCGGCGGCGACCCCCTGGTTCCGATTTGCGAAGCGAAGGTCGGTTGGCGCGAACGCGTGCTGCTCTAGCCATTTAACGTGATCAACGTTGGGCAACCACCACCGGTTCCAGCGTATGGTGAAAGCGAGCCAGCCCTTGCCTGACCGCTCCAGTTCGTCCCAAGTTGCATGGAAGTCGAGTATTGCACCGAGGGAACTGAAGAACACCGCGCGCAGGGACGTTTCATCCGCAGCGGCAACGACGATCTGCTTGCGTCGTTCGTCGACGGCGTCGATGGTGCTCGCCATCGCGAGCGCCGGGTAATTCACTTGCCAGTCGGCGTTACGCGCGACTGCACGATTCAGAAAGAACGAGTTCGAGGCCATATCATTTGC
>NZ_JALQDH010000209.1:0-608 GCF_023631365.1 Caballeronia sp. INML2
CCCCCATGCACCTCGACCGACATCACGCCCACCCCCACCACCACGGCGACGAGCCCGCGAAAAAACCTCTGAATCCCCCCCACGCCCCCGCCCCGCCCCCCCCCCCCCCCCCGCCCCGCGCCGCCCCCCCCCCCGCCCCCCCCCCCCCCCCCCCCCCCCCCCCCCCCCCCCCAAGCCGCACCGAGGAGTTCCGTGTCACTGGGGAACCTCGTCGGTGGTCGCGGTGGATCGGGTATGAACGAGCCTTCCATCCCACGGGAGGCTGCGGTGCCCGGACGACACGTCAACGACCACCAGATGAGGCTCTACATGAAGTACAGACTCAAGGAACAGCCGACCAAGGCAGGCGCACGCGCCGGGTTCAGTGCCGCCACCGCCTATCGCATCGAACAGGACCCGCGACCGCCATCGCAGAAGAAGGCGCCACGCGAGCGCCGACGCCCAGATCCCTTGGCCGGAATCTTTGACGCAGAGATTGTTCCGCTGCTGCAGTCCGCTCCCGGCATCCGCCCGGTGGCGGTCCTGGACGAGATGCTTCGGCGCCATCCCGACCTCCCGTGCAACGTGCGCCGCACACTGGAGCGGCGTATTCGCGACTGGCGCGCTCT
>NZ_JALQDH010000210.1:0-559 GCF_023631365.1 Caballeronia sp. INML2
CTAGTAGGTCTTGGCTTCGAGCGGGCCACGCCCTCCTTGGTGGGCAGGCCGGCATATCACCCATCGACCTTGCTCAAGCTTTACATCTACGGATACTTGAATCGAATTCAATCGAGTCGCCGTCTCGAACGGGAAGCACGACGGAATCTCGAATTGATCTGGCTGACAGGCCGGCTGACACCGGATTTCAAGACCATCGCTGACTTTCGGAAGGACAACGGCGTTGCGATTCGCAAAGTTTGCCGCGAGTTTGTGTTGCTTTGCCGCCGGTTGAAACTATTCGCAGACGCTACCGTCGCGATCGACGGCAGCAAATTTAAAGCCGTCAACAACCGTGACAAGAACTTCACTGACCGCAAGCTTCAGGCTCGAATGGAGCAACTTGAACAAAGCATTGCCCGCTATATGGATGAACTAGACCGGGCCGATCGAGAGCCGACGAGCTTGCCGGATGAACGCATCCCCCATTTGAAAGAGAAGATCGAGAGTCTCAAGGCGCAAGTGCAGAAGCTCGGCGAGATTGAAGTGCGAATGCGCGCGGCGCCCGATGGCCAAATCT
>NZ_JALQDH010000211.1:0-553 GCF_023631365.1 Caballeronia sp. INML2
TCATCCGCTGCTGCGCAATCCCCGAGCCGACTTGATCGTAACGCCGCACGTCGCATGGCGTACGCAGGTAGCGATGAGCCGGCTGGTGACGCAGTTGGCCGCGGGCATCGAGGAGCACTATGCGCAGGTAACGTAAGACGGAAAAGAGCGGTGGGCGTCGAATCGAACGCGCAACTGCGGCATCTGCGAGACACGTGGCGCATGCCGCCACTCGATCAATTGCCCAGGCCTCGGCTTGAGATTGGAAAACGCCATCCCGATCGACGTATCCCGTCGTCCCGGCGGGCAAGAGCTGAAGGCCTTTTTCTGGCTGCCGACCGATGTGGAGGCCAAGTATGCTGAAGACTTTTCACGACGGCGCCGACCGTATTTACGCCGCCGCTCATCGCAGGCTGCTTGCGCCCCCCGGCGCGCCCAGAACTGACAAACGGCTCACTTCCCGTAGCTGATGAGAGCGGTGAGAGCAATCGCATTGGGGGCGTGAATGACGGCGCAACTTCTCGGGTCGCACACTTAGCCGATGGTCGGGTTCACAACCGAGATGGTCGGGCCT
>NZ_JALQDH010000212.1:0-542 GCF_023631365.1 Caballeronia sp. INML2
GCCGCGACTGGACCGTTTGCCGCAACACGACGTCCCGCTCGGGGTCAGGCATCGCAAGTATGGCGTGCATGGTCACCCGCATCGCCCAGCATGCGTCGACGGGAGGCACGCTTCGCGGATTGGCGGAAAAGGCCGAATAGCGCGCGACATTGCCGGGAGCATAGTCCAGCTCACGAAGCAGCGAGAGCTTGAGGCTTGTCTCCGCCTGCGCATATTGCTGCGGGCTCGGCGTGTCGAGCGTGGTCCCGGTTTGCGCCGCGCGAAGCGCTGCCAGCAGCATGCGGAAGTATCCGTCGATATCCGCGTCGGACATCGCGTCTAGCGAGACTCGATCAATCACCGCGTCCATCTCGTTTAGGCCGAAGCAGTCGGGAGGAACGAGGGTGTCAAGCACCTTGGCGATCAGCGCGACGTACTGCAGACGCAGTGCGGGCGCCATGCGTCCGAGTCCGTCGGCCAATGCCTCGGCGCGGGCGCCCGGGTTCAGCATGAGATCACTCTTGCGCTGGACGTTGCCGGCGACCGCCGGATCGCTGTTGATG
>NZ_JALQDH010000213.1:0-538 GCF_023631365.1 Caballeronia sp. INML2
TGCGGGGCGGCAGTCACTTTCTTTGCTGCTGCAAAGAAAGTAACCAAAGAAAGCAGCTCGAGACGCCCGCGGTCACACGCAGTTTGGCCACGCTTGCCAGGTGATCGTGGGCTGCCTAAGTGTCGCCCTCAAAGGTTAAACCGGGCTTGGATCGCGCACGGTCCGCCACCTCGCGTCGCATGGCGGAGCGGTTCAGCACCAAACGGCTCCAGCCCGCTTCGCGGCCGACCGGTCAATCGGGTCTGCCCGAACTTTCTTTACTAACGCCTCCATCTCACTGCAAGTGCAGACCGATGTTGTCCTTTGCAAACCCAGCGGCAGCGCGTAGCGCTGTGCCGGCGCTGTTTCGTGCTGAACCAGCGCGTTTGAACAACTAGCTTGTCAGACCGTGCGCGATCCAAGCGCGGTTGGACCTACGAGGGCGACACTTAGGCAGCCCACGATGGGCTGGCAAGCATGGCCAAACTGCGTGTGACCGCGGGCGTGTGGAGCTGCTTTCTTTGGTTACTTTCTTTGCAGCAGCAAAGAAAGTGACTGC
>NZ_JALQDH010000214.1:0-533 GCF_023631365.1 Caballeronia sp. INML2
GCTGGATACAACCCAAGCATGGATCGCGTGACGTATCCGGCCGAGATCCAAGCAGCCGAAGCAAAGGTTGCAGCGCAGAACGGGCAAACGAGCTACGGCGGCGTGGCTGACACTGCGTCGGCTTCGGGCGGCCCAGCTCACACTGGCAATAGCATCGCTCCTGTCTATTTCGGTCACTAATCGACCGAAAGAGCCAAGAGGCTCTTGCGCAATAAAAGGACTGTCCGCTGTGGTGGTACGGCCGGTTTACCTAACAACACCTCCGCCACCGGCCTAGCCGATGGCTTGCCCAGCACCTAAGTCGTCCTGGGCCTTTTTCGTGGGTGTTTTCAGGGAAAGGATAGCGGCGATGTCTCTGGCGCTATGCAGGGCGTGAATTACGTCGATGCGCTCGGGTTGCCCAGTGATGCGATAGAAAATCTGGTAGCTGCCGTGAACACGCTGCCGCACGCCGCGATCTTCGTACCGAGGCACGAGCGGGTAGGCGAGGGGCATATCTGCAACGCTCATGCACTTGTCCCGCGGCGCATCTC
>NZ_JALQDH010000215.1:0-518 GCF_023631365.1 Caballeronia sp. INML2
TTCACCTATTGTTGGACATGGTCGGGCTTTGTCTACGTGGCCTTCGTGACCGATGTGTTTGCGCGCCGTATCGTCGGTTGGCGCGTGTCGGCATCGATGAGAACTGACTTCGTGCTGGACGCGCTGAACCAGGCGTTACACGATCGTCAGCCGCCGCCCGGACTCATTCATCATAGCGATCACGGGTCTCAATATCTCAGCATTCGGTACACCGAACGTTTGGTGGACGTTGGCGTTGAGCCATCAGTCGGAACTGTCGGTGACTCCTACGACAACGCTCTGGCCGAAACGATCAACGGCTTGTATAAGGCCGAAGTTGTGCATCGGCGTTCATGGCGTACGCTCCAAGACGTCGAGCTCGCCACGCTCGAATGGGTTCACTGGTATAACCATCATCGGTTGCTCGGCCCGCTCGGGTACATGTCGCCGGCGGAGGCAGAGGAAGCTTACAATCGGAATCTGGCGCGCTCCGCTCGCGCGGCGTAGCGCCAAACTCGGCAGTCTCCGACAAAGCCGGG
>NZ_JALQDH010000216.1:0-518 GCF_023631365.1 Caballeronia sp. INML2
AACGCTAGCGCGCGCGTCGTGATTCTCGCCTTGGTCGAGCGGACAAGGGACGGAAATCTTCGGATCATCGACCTTGCGCTGCAACTGTGCAGCAGCAGTTTCGTTCCCTGCGATTCGAGCTATGAGGTAGAGATGGCCAACCGGCTCGTTGCCGAGCGCCGACGTTTCATCAAGCCTTTTAGGCTCGAGGCCGGCGACGTCATGCTCCCCGACTTTCAACTGACCGATACCCGACAGCCGACGGCGATCGAAATTTATGGGATGCAAGGCAATGAGCAATACCTTGCCCGCAAGAAGGAGAAACAGGCGCTCTACGCGCGCGACGCAAAGCCGTGCGTTGAGTGGATACCGCCGGCCGACCTCGCGTCAGTACGGCTTCCTAAACCGTTGACTTGACGGTCGCTCCTTCTAGGATACTTTGAGCGCATCCGTAACTGCTGAGCAAATGATATGGCCTCGAACTCGTTCTTTCTGAATCGTGCAGTCGCGCGTAACGCCGACTGGCAAGTGAATTACCC
>NZ_JALQDH010000217.1:0-517 GCF_023631365.1 Caballeronia sp. INML2
GCGACGCGCGCGGAAGCTGCGCTGCGAACGCGACTTTTTGCAGTCCATCGGGAATCTGTGCCGAGAATGTCGCATCGTTAAGCTGGGGCGCAAGATTCCAGTCGACAAATTCCGCCCAGAACTGAGGCTGGCCCACCGCCTTCTTGTAAGTCAGTACGATCCGCTGCAGCAGAGGCTTGTCGCCATCTGCTATCCACACCTGAAAATCTACAGTGTCGGTACGCGCCGCTAGATGATAGGACGCAGTGCCGTAGATACCCGTCTTCTCCACATAGTCCACCGACCGTACCCGGGCTTGCAATTCTTCAGGCAGCCCGTTCAACAGGAGCGCCGCGAGCGGCAGGCGCATGCCAAGATCCTTGACGAAATACACGATGCTCTCGTCCAGCGTGCCTGGTTGCGGCGCCGTCGCATAGACTTTGCTGGCGAGATCGACCAGAACGATCTCTTTCCCGGTGAGCACAACGAGCGTTTTTGCGCCATCGCTGCGCTCGCTTTCCACGCGCATGCGATCGGG
>NZ_JALQDH010000218.1:0-500 GCF_023631365.1 Caballeronia sp. INML2
CGCCTTCGAAAAACAGCAGCATGCCGACCGAGAGGATGAACGAGCCGACCATATCTCTCAGGTACTGCCGGAAGCCCCACTGATAGACAGCGAGTGCCAACGCGAGCACGACGGCGATTGAGAGCACGCTCGACACCAAGAACGACACGGCGACGCCGATGTGCAGCGCTTCTTGCAGCGACGGCACCAGTACGCTCGTTAGTAAGGCGCTAAGCGTGAAGAACTGACCGTGCGCGAAGTTCACTACGCCCATCACGCCAAATATCAGCGTAAGGCCTAGCGCGAACAGCACGTATACCGAGCCCGCCTGCAACGTGTTCAATGCAAGCTGAAGAAATAACGTCATGGAGATCACCCCTTCTGTGCAGATGTGCGGTAGGTCCGCGAGCGGTGCAGCACCGATCTGAGGGTCGTGAGATCACCCCCGCTTAACTGCCGCTGACGTCCGGCGAATCCACTCGACGCACTTCGACCGTGTTGCCATTTCTGATTTGGGTGAT
>NZ_JALQDH010000219.1:0-490 GCF_023631365.1 Caballeronia sp. INML2
ATCCGCTCACTCGCAGCGCATCGATCGTCGATCTCGCGTTACGATCTCGAGTCCATCCGGCTTGTAATCACGGCGGGTGAGGTGATCGACGCCGATACTTTCTGCTGGTATGGCCGCGCCTTCGACTGTCCCGTAATCAATTTCACAGGCGGTTCTGAGGCTTCGGGCGGACTGCTTGCGAACGTGGTCGTCAAACCGATCGTTCCCGGCGGCTTTAACGCCGTAGCACCCTCAATCCGGGTCGACGTACGCGGGGGCGACGGACAACCGGCGCGCGGCAAGATGGGCGAATTGGCTGTGCTCGAGCCGTTCGTTGGGATGACGCGCTCGTTCTGGAACGATGCTGAACGTTATTTGGACACATACTGGCGCAGCGTGCCCGATATCTGGATTCACGGCGATCTTGCGATCCAGTACGACGATCACATGTTCTTCCTTTACGGCCGTTCCGACGACACGCTTAAGATCGCGGGCAAGCGCGTAGGGCCAA
>NZ_JALQDH010000220.1:0-476 GCF_023631365.1 Caballeronia sp. INML2
TCCGCGAAACGCACGCTCGTCATGCGACGATGCGTCGGCCTGCGATGCAGTCTGACCCATGCCTCGGTGATGATGCCGAGCGCACCCTCTGAGCCAAGGAACATCCGGTCGGGATTCGGGCCCGCGCCGGACACCGGAAAACGACGAGATTCGATGCTGCCCGCCGGCGTCACGACCCGTAGGCTCTCGATATGGTCGTCGATCTGCGTGTAGGCCGTCGCAAAATGGCCCGCAGCGCGCGTCGCGATCCAGCCACCGAGCGAAGAGAACTCCCACGCCTGCAGGAAGAAGCGCAGCGTCAGTCCACTGGCCTTCAACTGCTGCTCGAGGTGCGGGCCCAGCACGCCTGCTTGGATGCGCGCGGCCTGCGATCTGTGGTCAATCTCGAGCACCTTGTCAAAGTTCTGCATGTCGATCGTCACGACGCCGCGGTACCGGTCATGCGTCGGCGGGTTCACGCCGCCGACCACGCTCGT
>NZ_JALQDH010000221.1:0-473 GCF_023631365.1 Caballeronia sp. INML2
GGCTTCCGGCAGTACCTGAGAGATATGGTCGGCTCGTTCATCCTCTCGGTCGGCATGCTGCTGTTTTTCGAAGGCGCCTTCTTATGGATCTTCGGCGGCGTGCCGCGGGTGGTCCCGAACATCGCACCCGGCGAGCTACGCATCCTTGGTGCCGCGATCGAACTGCAAAGACTGATCGTTTGCGTAGTCGCGGTCTTGGTCGCGATATTGCTGTATGTGATGCTCGGGTATACGCGCTTTGGCCGCGCAATCCGAGCAACCGCTGAAGACCCCGGCGCTGCCACGCTCCAAGGCGTGCGGTACAAGCGGACACTGCTTTATGGCTTCATTATAGGGTCGTTTCTCGCCGCTGTCTCCGGTTGTCTGATCGCGCCAATCACGGTGGTAACCCCGGCTGTCGGGAACGACTATCTAGTCAAAGGTTTTATCACGATTATCATCGGCGGGTTGGGCTCAATTCCCGGGGCTATTCT
>NZ_JALQDH010000222.1:0-457 GCF_023631365.1 Caballeronia sp. INML2
TGTTGCCGGCCATTATGGCCGACTCACGCCCCAGCTTTTCCACTCAAGGAACTGTCCGAATTCCCGAAGCCACCTCTTTAGCCATATCGCGGGTTCAGTGCTGTTTACGCGTCCGCTTTGGCGGATCGACTGTCACTTTGGGGTCGAAGATTCGTCGCAGCTCCTCGAAGCCGACATCCAACTGTACTGCATCGCCGACGACAGCAAAGCGACGTGCAGCGGCCGCACGTCGGCTGAACGGCGAGCGTCCGCAAAGGCCGAATCGAACCTACGCTTCACGGCCGAACCGCGCCCGACCCAGCGACGCGAGGACTTCGGCCAAAGCCGACTCTCGCCGTTCATCCGCCGAGCGGCTGCAGCTCGTGGGCGGCGACAATTAGCTTGGCCGGTCGTTGACGTTTGTTTTGGCCGGTGGTGAGGAGTCGGAGGCGGCGTAGCCGCCGGAGACGACGAACCA
>NZ_JALQDH010000223.1:0-453 GCF_023631365.1 Caballeronia sp. INML2
TGGATCTCTACGGCTCGACGCTTGGCATCATCGGGTCGGGGCATGGCGGCAAGCGCATCGGCCAACTCGCCGAGGCGTTCGGCATGCGTGTGCTCTTCGCCGACCGCGAGGGCGCAACTGCGGTCCGTCCCGGCTACTCCGCATTCGACGAGGTGCTGCGCGAGTCCGATGTGATCAGCCTGCATTATCCTCTCACGGAAGAAACGCGGCATCTTTTCAGGATAGGCGAATTCGAGCGGATGAAGCGTACTGCATCGCTCGTGAACACGGCGCGCGGCGGGATCGTCGACGAAGCTGCGCTCGTCGAGGCGCTCGATCGCAAACTGATCGCCAACGCCGCGTTCGACGTGCTGGAGCAGGAGCCGCCTGCGCCCGATCATCCGCTGCTGCGCAATCCCCGAGCCGACTTGATCGTAACGCCGCACGTCGCATGGCGTACGCAGGTAGCGATGA
>NZ_JALQDH010000224.1:0-421 GCF_023631365.1 Caballeronia sp. INML2
CGGCTCCCGTGCCAGATCAAAAGCCAGATAGAGCAGTTGCCAGTGCTCGCGCCGGATTTGCCACGCTTCGAGCGCGGTGAACGATGGTCTGAAGTAAGCCGCGTCGATCTCGTCGATCAACGACAGGAAGAGGCTTGTCGCCGTCCCGGGCCGACGAACAGTCAGTGTGCCGTTGTAGCGAGTAACGGATACGGGGTGGCTGAAGAACGTGAGCGCGATCTTTGCCGCATCGACTGCTGCGACGCTCGCGTCGTCTCGCAGGAAACGGAGTACTTCGAGCATCGTGCGGAAGGAATGGGCGGAGCCCGAGAAGGAAAGCTGATACATGGTCGATTGCCTCGGAGAAATTGCGGGCAATCGCTCCCTGTCGGGTCGATGCCCGGCAAGGGTTAATGCGCCGAATGAGCGCTGGACGAAGTTG
>NZ_JALQDH010000225.1:0-405 GCF_023631365.1 Caballeronia sp. INML2
TGGTTTATTAGCGTTGCCCCTATGCGGGGCGGCAGTCACTTTCTTTGCTGCTGCAAAGAAAGTGACCAAAGAAAGCAGCTCGTTAGGCCCGCGGTCACACGCAGTTTGGCCATGCTTGCCAGGCGATCGTGGGCTGCCTAAGTGTCGCCCTCAAAGGTTTGACCGGGCTTGGCTCGCGCACGGTCTGTCGCCTCGCGCCACACAACAAACTGGTTCAGCACCAAATGGCTCCGGCCCGCTTCGCGGCCGACCGGTCAATCGGGTCTGCCCGAACTTCTTTACTAACGCCTCCATCTCACTGCAAGTGCAGACCGATGTTGTCCCTTGCAGACCCGTCGGCAGCGCGTAGCGCTGTGCCGGTGCTATTTGGTGCTGAACCAGCAAGTGGAGTGGTGCGATGATACA
>NZ_JALQDH010000226.1:0-396 GCF_023631365.1 Caballeronia sp. INML2
ATCGGCGGTCGAGCTCCGCCTGCGCGAAATATGCGGAGGCCTTACGCAGGATCTCGTTGGCCGTGCGCAGTTCACGATTCTCGCGCTCCAGTTCCTTCAGACGCGCCAGCTCCGAAGTTGTCGCGCCAGCTCGTTGGCCACGGTCGCGCTCAGCCTGAACGATCCAGTTGCGAACCGTCTCGCGTGACATCCCCATCTTCGAGGCGATCGAGCGGATCGCCGCGCCCTGCGTTTGATACTCGTGTTGGTGCTCAAACACCATCCGGATCGCTCGCTCACGGACCTCGTCCGAATATCGCGCGCCGGTGGGCTTCCTTGTCTTGCCTTCGCTTTCCATGCTTCAAATCTCCCGTTACAGCCAAGATCCGAAGTCTCCTACATTTCCGGGGCGGTTCA
>NZ_JALQDH010000227.1:0-378 GCF_023631365.1 Caballeronia sp. INML2
GTTCACCAGCGCCAGTGGGTGAATGACCGCAACCGGACGTGTAGCAGCAACCAAGTCCGTAACCGGCGAAGGCCGGCAAAGGCCGAAGCATGTCGAGCGTCGGGCCGAACTCGACCGAGGCTGTGTAAAAACGTGTTGATTGCCTATAGTTAGTCAACACGTCTTTCGATGGTGGCCCATGAAGCGATTTATTGAAAGCGCGGCACGAGATCAAGTCGCACTGCTACCTGAGTGTCTCGACGACTACGTCGATGCTGATAACACCGTACGAGTGGTGGACGTCTTTGTCGACGAGCTTGATCTAGTAGGTCTTGGCTTCGAGCGGGCCACGCCCTCCTTGGTGGGCAGGCCGGCATATCACCCATCGACCTTGCTCAA
>NZ_JALQDH010000228.1:0-377 GCF_023631365.1 Caballeronia sp. INML2
GTCTGATCGGGCGAAAATCTGCGAATTGCATTTGGAGATACTGGACGCCTATCTGCGTTCTACAACGTAGCCGCAGGACGCCGATTTGTACGAATCGGCACGGCTGCTGTCGACCGAGGCTGTGTAAAAACGTGTTGATTGCCTATAGTTAGTCAACACGTCTTTCGATGGTGGCCCATGAAGCGATTTATTGAAAGCGCGGCACGAGATCAAGTCGCACTGCTACCTGAGTGTCTCGACGACTACGTCGATGCTGATAACACCGTACGAGTGGTGGACGTCTTTGTTGACGAGCTTGATCTAGTAGGTCTTGGCTTCGAGCGGGCCACGCCCTCCTTGGTGGGCAGGCCGGCATATCACCCATCGACCTTGCTCAA
>NZ_JALQDH010000229.1:0-377 GCF_023631365.1 Caballeronia sp. INML2
CGTGTTCGACGAGCCGAAGATTTCGGTGCGCACACTTGGCCTTAACATCGCGGGGCGTGTTAGGAGCGACGGCTCGCTTGCCGAAGGGAATGACCTTGCGCATCGACGGTCTTATGAATGACGCATGGCCGTATTGATTGGTGAAGTCTCGACGGCTGCAATGGCGTTGGGCGCGAAGAGGACGCTGGAGATGGCTGGGTCGCGGCGATAGTGGAGTTCAACGACATCGAGGAATTCGCGAAAAGACGCGGTATCACCGGCGGCGACCCCCTGGTTCCGATTCGCGAAGCGAAGGTCGGGTGGCGCGAACGCGTGCTGCTCTAGCCATTTAACGTGATCAACGTTGGGCAACCACCACCGGTTCCAGCGTATGGTGA
>NZ_JALQDH010000230.1:0-368 GCF_023631365.1 Caballeronia sp. INML2
GAGTAAGTGGAAAGATAGTTTCCGAATACTTGGAGTCAATATACAAGTAACCAAAGAAAGCAGCTCGATACGCCCGCAGTCACACGCAGTTTGGCCACGCTTGCCAGCCGATCGTGGGCTCTGTAGCGAGTGCCCTCATAGGCCCCATCGGGCGTGGATCGCGCACGGTCTGACAAGCTAGCCCTCTAAGGACACTGGTTCAGCACGAAATAGCGCCGGCACAGCGCTACGCGCTGCCGCTGGGTTTGCAAGGGAAACCAACGAATTACCAATGCGGCGAGATAGAGCCGTGCAAAAAGAGTACGGGCAGACCGAATTGAGGACCGGTCGGCCGCGAAGCGGGCTGGAGCTATTTGGTGCTGAACCAA
>NZ_JALQDH010000231.1:0-365 GCF_023631365.1 Caballeronia sp. INML2
GCGTTCATCGACGAGCATCGCGACGTCTACGGTATCGAGCCGATCTGCCGCCTGCTGCCGATCGCGCCGTCGACGTATTACCGGCACGCCGGGCGGCGCAACGATCCGGAGCAATGGCCGGCCCGAGCGCGTCGCGATATTGAACTGAAGGCCCTCATCCGGACGGTCTGGGACGAGAACTTTGGCGTGTATGGAGTGCGCAAGGTCTGGCGCCAGTTGTTGCGCGATGGCGTGAAGGTCGCGCGCTGCACGGTTGCGCGCCTGATGAAGGTGATGGGCCTCGAAGGTGTGCGGCGTGGGCGCCGGATCAAGACGACGCAGCGCGACGATGAGGTGCCGTGCCCGTTGGACCGGGTCAAACGTCA
>NZ_JALQDH010000232.1:0-354 GCF_023631365.1 Caballeronia sp. INML2
GGGTTTCTTATCGGCACCGCACAGAAGCGACGGGTCGCGACGTTACACCGTCGTCAAGGTGATGGAAGTCTCAAGCCGGAACCGTTTGAGATGAACCAGCGCCCAGAGTTCTTCATGGGCGGAGGAGGCTTGTTCAGCACGCCAAACAACTACATGACGTTTCTGCGCATGCTTCTTGGAAATGGAACATATCGCGGTGAGCGCCTCCTGCGTTCCGACACAGTTGCCTCGATGTTCCGCAATCATATTGGTGATCTCCCAGTTGGCGAGATGAAGACGGCCCAGTCGATATAGCCGTCGTGATGCTCCCTGAGCATGACGTCCCAGGCCTCAAACGGCTTGCGGTGCTTGTAG
>NZ_JALQDH010000233.1:0-347 GCF_023631365.1 Caballeronia sp. INML2
CCGCTTAATAATTAATTCATTTAAACGTCACCTAATTCCCGCGGCGTCGCTGGGTAAGGGAATATTTGTGACACACTTATCATGCGGACCATGAGGAGTTGCTGTGCCAGTCAATGCGAGGACAATTCAGCGCATCAAACTCAAACGCAACCAGGTCATTGAATTCTTCGCTAGGCGCGAGCCTTCGTAGTTTGTGATCGAAACGACCGGCAGCCGCACGCTGCAGGGCTGGACACCTGAAGAACCTCGACCGCGACTTGAGGCTCATTGCCCGCGCTCGGTGCCGTCCCTTCGTTTTGGGTGACAAGACTGACGCCGCCGCGCGGGCGATCTGGACAGCTGATCAG
>NZ_JALQDH010000234.1:0-346 GCF_023631365.1 Caballeronia sp. INML2
GATCACGCTTGACTACTGGCTTAGGCGGTTTGCTGTCCATTTTTTGTCGGTCAAATTAGCGGCGGCATATGGCTGCTTGACAGCATTATGGACGCCAAGTCGCACGCTCATCGGTTTGCCGGCTTCCCTTGACTTCACTGGCCGTTCCGTAGGCTCGGTAGTGAGTCGTGGCGATGGTGTCGCGGCAGCTAACGGAGGGAGCATGGCGTATCTAGGGCAATTCAGGGACATCGTCTACGCGAATGAGAAACGCGAGCCTCGCGTCGCGACTTACCGCTTGGTTCTACTTGAAGAAAAACCCACAGCGGCTGTTGTGATCCACCTGCATCGTAAGCACCACGCAGGA
>NZ_JALQDH010000235.1:0-320 GCF_023631365.1 Caballeronia sp. INML2
GCAAATGATATGGCCTCGAACTCGTTCTTTCTGAATCGTGCAGTCGCGCGTAACGCCGACTGGCAAGTGAATTACCCCGCGCTCGCGATGGCAAGCACCATCGACGCGGTCGACGAACGACGCAAGCAGATCGTCGTTGCTGCTGCGGACGAAACGTCCCTGCGCGCGGTGTTCTTCAGTTCCCTCGGTGCAATACTCGACTTCCACGCAACTTGGGACGAACTGGAGCGGTCAGGCAAGGGATGGCTCGCTTTCACCATACGCTGGAACCGGTGGTGGTTGCCCAACGTTGATCACGTTAAATGGCTAGAGCAGCACGC
>NZ_JALQDH010000236.1:0-314 GCF_023631365.1 Caballeronia sp. INML2
GTGATCAGCAGAATCTGTCCGACTGACCCGTCGATCGCGGCTTGCAGCGCAACGCGGTCGTTCGTGATCCCGTCGCCCTTCACGCCGAAGGACGCGTCAAGCAAGACGCCGTTCAAACTGGCGTTGCTCGCGCTCTGCGAGCTGCTGCCGGAGCCCGTGTTCGGACTGGTCTCGTTCGCGCTCTGAGGACTAGTGGCCGGGCTCAGACTGACGTTGCTCGTGCCCTGTGAGCCGGCCGTCGTGCTCGGGCTTGTGTTGTTTGACGAGCTCGCCGCAGTCGACGAATTCGACCCGCCACCACCACATGCAGTTAG
>NZ_JALQDH010000237.1:0-313 GCF_023631365.1 Caballeronia sp. INML2
GACATGAAAGCGAAGGTCGCAGGTCTGGCCGCCTGCCTTATTGCATTGGCCAGCGCAACGGCGGCGAATGCCGCATTGCGGTACGACGAACTCTGGGGCTATGTCGCGCCGTCGATGGCTCAGTCCGGGGCATCCGCGTCAGATCCTAGGCCGTCTGTCTATGACCAAATGCTGGTTGAGAAAGGCATCGATCCAGCTTCCGAAAAAGGGCAGCTGATTCTCGCTTGGATCGCGCACATCAACAGCGATCCGGCGGTCGCCGGCAACGTCCAGCGCAAGAGTGATCTCATGCTGAACCCGGGCGCCCGCGCCG
>NZ_JALQDH010000238.1:0-301 GCF_023631365.1 Caballeronia sp. INML2
GCCCAGGTGGCGGAATTGGTAGACGCACTAGGTTCAGGTCCTAGCGGTGGCAACACCGTGGAGGTTCGAGTCCTCTCTTGGGCACCAGATGTTTGGAAAAGCCACCTTCGGGTGGCTTTTCCTTTTTGTGCAGGGACCGTGTTTTCGATTCAGCTTAGTCGTATGACTTTGCAGTTGACACGGTGCCGGTTCCCGCTAAAATAGCGGGCTCGCTGTACCCCTTGGCCCAGGTGGCGGAATTGGTAGACGCACTAGGTTCAGGTCCTAGCGGTGGCAACACCGTGGAGGTTCGAGTCCTCTC
>NZ_JALQDH010000239.1:0-285 GCF_023631365.1 Caballeronia sp. INML2
TTGAGCAAGGTCGATGGGTGATATGCCGGCCTGCCCACCAAGGAGGGCGTGGCCCGCTCGAAGCCAAGACCTACTAGTGTGCTGAGTTAGAAGTTCGTTGAATCAAGTTTTTGGTCGCTCAGGAATGACGAAGTGTTGGTTAAAGGTAAGCGACTCGGCTGGGCCAGTTCCTGATTCGCGCGCGCGTGGGGCATGATGGTGCTGTCGAAGTGGAATTCTTATAGATCACAGGGGATCGTGTCCATGATCGGCGATCGTGGACACGATTCACGCAAATCTATCCAG
>NZ_JALQDH010000240.1:0-278 GCF_023631365.1 Caballeronia sp. INML2
GTTTCAATCTTCCGAGCGACTTCGGCGTCAGCCTCATTCGCCCCGGCGGCACTGTCCCGACGCCGCTCGACGACGCCGATCCGCGCGTCTCGCCCAATCGCGACTGGAGTTTCTTCGTCTTCGCCAGCGCCGACGGCCGCGCCGTTGCTCGCGACATCTTCCTCGATGGCAACACGTGGGAAGACAGCCCGAGCGTCGATAAAGAGCCTTTCGTCGCCGACCTCAGCTACGGCGCCGGCATCGTCGCTGGAAAATGGCAGCTCACCTTCGCGCAAACC
>NZ_JALQDH010000241.1:0-275 GCF_023631365.1 Caballeronia sp. INML2
GACGCGGCCTGGGCGGTCGCTCGATGCCGCCAGTCAGAAACGAAACGACCGGAAGCGGCATTGACGGAAGAACGATGGTATGGGCAATCTCAGTGAAGTTGGACGGCGCCGAGACCCCGACAGCGGCCGCGCCGAAACAGCAAGACGCGCAGCTCGAGCAGGCGTGATGATGGCCGTGCGAGCCGGTTGATTGACCGGTCGCGTGCGTCCCCTGAGCCTCTACAATCTTGTCATCGCCCGTGATGCTTGCCGAATGATGGTGGTGGGTGTGAGAT
>NZ_JALQDH010000242.1:0-274 GCF_023631365.1 Caballeronia sp. INML2
GCGCGCAGCGCGAATTCGATTGTCCTGGCGCCCTGTGTTCATAGGTCGTGACGTTGCCGCTAGAGCAGAACCGCCTGTTGTAATAACTCCAACGCCTTCAATTCGTTGCACTCGCTATCCCGGCAGTTTCTTCTTTTGCTCAAAGCCAACCGGTGACCCGCGCGCAAGTAAAGGCAGAACTGGTCCAACTCGAACGTGCTGGATACAACCCAAGCATGGATCGCGTGACGTATCCGGCCGAGATCCAAGCAGCCGAAGCAAAGGTTGCAGCGCA
>NZ_JALQDH010000243.1:0-271 GCF_023631365.1 Caballeronia sp. INML2
GTTTCATAATGCGCGGATCGCGCACTTAAGCCGGCTCGCGGCTCCTTCAAAACCCGTAATCTCCGATGACCGACGCCCTCACCTCCAGTCTCGACCTCGCCTCCGCCCCGCTCGTCTTCGGCGATCTTCAGGGCTGCTGCGACCCTTTCGAGCGTCTCCTGAAGAAAGCCGCGCCCGAGCCCGGCACGCCGCTCTGGTTCGCCGGCGATCTGATCAATCGTGGCCCCAAGTCGTTGCAAACCCTACGCGAAGTGATCGCCCTCGGCTCGCG
>NZ_JALQDH010000244.1:0-270 GCF_023631365.1 Caballeronia sp. INML2
CACCAGTCCAATGCCATCGTCGTTCCCATATTCTGGAAATTTTTTAATTTGAATCCGTACGGGAAAGGCATCAACGCTTACGCCCGTTCCTGCATTACTAGGGGATTTTTCAAATTAGAACGAGCCATCGCCGTCGCGATTGACGTAGTATGTCATCCGCACCAGCTTACCCCAGCTACGTACGAATGCATCGCCGTCCTCGCTCAGCATCGCCTCTTCTCTGACTTCAGCCGGTAAATAGGGGAGCATTTCTCGGCCACGAAGCGGAAT
>NZ_JALQDH010000245.1:0-253 GCF_023631365.1 Caballeronia sp. INML2
GGCATCGACCTGCGTCACCGGGGCGACGTTGGTTTGCGGGCTGGCGAAGGCAAAGCCGCTGATCGAGTTGTAGTTGACGCCGTTGTTCTGGAAGATGCTTGCGCCGCCGACGATGGCGCCCATTTCAGCGCGGCCGAGTTCTTTGCTGACAGCGAGGTTTTCGATCTTCAACATGATGTAGCTCCTGGACTGGGTTTGGTTGGATGAGCATCAATCGTTGCGCTCGCAGCTACATATGCGAGGGCTGTGCCAG
>NZ_JALQDH010000246.1:0-251 GCF_023631365.1 Caballeronia sp. INML2
GTTCACCAGCGCCAGTGGGTGAATGACCGCAACCGGACGTGTAGCAGCAACCAAGTCCGTAACCGGCGAAGGCCGGCGAAGGCCGGCAAAGGCCGAAGCATGTCGAGCGTCGGGCCGGACTCGGCCCAGACCGTGTCAAAACGCACAGCCACTCGAATTGACGAAACGCCGTACCGGTGCAACTTACAATCTTTCGTTGCGCATGCAGAATTCTAAGTCGCGGGCGAAGTTATCGCCGAGTGTTCAACTCC
>NZ_JALQDH010000247.1:0-250 GCF_023631365.1 Caballeronia sp. INML2
AGACTGGCACGTGAATAGCGAAGATTGAAAGCGCTGCATTCCCCAGCCGCACGCAACTTCCCTCGAAACGTTTGGGCACCGCGAGGTCGGTGCAAACGATGACGAGCAACATCTCAGCCGGCATCAGGCCGCCATTGTGGATGATGTAGCGCAGACTAAGGGGGCCATGGGACTCCAGCCATGCACAGGTCACGAACGAGCCGGCAATGAAAAGCATCGCAAGAGCGACCTTGCGCCGACGGTCGAGGAC
>NZ_JALQDH010000248.1:0-250 GCF_023631365.1 Caballeronia sp. INML2
CGCCGGGAAGGTGTAAATTCTGGTTTTGGGGTTCCCACCCCGGGAGCTCCACTACAAGAAGCACCCCATCCAGCTCGGCTAGTTTGTGGCCCAGGTGGGGCTTGCGTTTGGGGGGGGCGCGGCGGGCGGTGGGGGCCGCCCCGGGTTTTTTGGCGGGGGTTTAGCGCACGTTGGTCGCCGCCAACCTGACCGGCGTGTACGACCGCCCACGCCGGGGGGGCCCCACGCCGCGTGCGCGCCTGCTGTGGAT
>NZ_JALQDH010000249.1:0-245 GCF_023631365.1 Caballeronia sp. INML2
CGTCGAAGTTGTCGATGTCGATGTCGAGAAAGCGCCGGTCTGCGACAGGCAGGAGCGGCTCTACAGGCTTGCCGGACAGATCGGCGAGCACGCCCATCACGAAGGGCAGTTCGACCTTCTTTTCCGAACCATAGACCTCGACGTCATATTCGATCTGCACGCGCGGTGCACGGTTGCGCGCGATGAACTTCTGCGAGCTGTTGTTGTTACTGCTATTGTTTCGGGACATGCGTGTCTCCTTGAAC
>NZ_JALQDH010000250.1:0-242 GCF_023631365.1 Caballeronia sp. INML2
ACGCAGCTCAGCAGCAAGGCGATGTCGATGCGATTCGCGACGCGTTGAAGTCGTCGAAAGGTCCGGGTAATTTTCGCAATCTCTTCGTGTATTCTCCGAACGGCCACAAAGACGGAATCCAACTGATCCCCGTTTCCGAGGTCGCCGCGAAAGATGAATTCTTCAACATCAAGAATGTCACGCGCGACGACCTTCTCGCTGCTCACTGCGTCCCGCCTCAACTACTCGGCATCGTGCCGAGC
>NZ_JALQDH010000251.1:0-236 GCF_023631365.1 Caballeronia sp. INML2
GTGATTTAGGTTATAATTATTCTGTATTATTACGAATACCCCTACATACCTGACATATTTCAGGGCATTCGTTAAGTATTCAGAACCATTAAATATTGAACGCTATGCTTACTAGTATTCGTAATAAACTTTTTAAACATTTTGCTACTGTGTAAGAAAAATTTAATAAAGAACCAGTACAAAACGTTTGCAATAATAAATCTCAAATGCATTCGAATTTGCGGTTGGATTACCAT
>NZ_JALQDH010000252.1:0-233 GCF_023631365.1 Caballeronia sp. INML2
CCCCACCTTTTTTAATTATCGGGAGACCCCCTCGATCTAGAGGGTTATTCTATCTTCGGGTGCTTCTTTTGTGATTAAGAGAATGATCCACTCCAGTGCGACGGGGCGACTTTCTCAGCTGCCTACGCGGCAGCGAACAACGCCTCCAGCCCCGTCTCTTATACACAAATCATATCCCACGACACAGAGTACGAAAACTTGTGTTCGGCATGCTGGTGGGTTGTGCTTGGCTT
>NZ_JALQDH010000253.1:0-231 GCF_023631365.1 Caballeronia sp. INML2
TCGGCATCGAACTGTCTTTGCAGTACGTTCGGCGCAATACGTCCCACCGTCCCCCGGAATGCCCGAAACTTCTTCGGTCGCACCAGCGACTTCAGTTTCATAAGCTGCATCAACCGCTGGACAGTTTTGTGATTCACGCGCGTGCCCAGATGCCGGATCGCGCTGGTGATGCGCCGATAGCCATAACGCCCTTTGTGCTGCTCGAAGACAGAACGGATACGCGCCTTGAGC
>NZ_JALQDH010000254.1:0-230 GCF_023631365.1 Caballeronia sp. INML2
CACACGCGCCCGAAGACACCGTGGTCCAGACGGCGGGCGAGAAGATCGAGATCGAGCCCAACACTCTACCCACACCCCCCCCCCCCCACCCCCCCACCGCCCCCCCCCCCCCCCCCCCCCCCGCCCCCCCCCCCCCCCCCCGCCCCCCCCCCCCCCCCCCCCCCCCCCCCCCCCCCCGGCCGCACCCCTCGCAACATTCGCGGTGCGGTGCCGGTTTCAAGGCACTACAC
>NZ_JALQDH010000255.1:0-214 GCF_023631365.1 Caballeronia sp. INML2
CCGAAGTCCCGGCTGCGGTACCGGACTGCTGGCGGCGAACGCACTTTAGGTATCGGCATAATCAAAGCGACTCCAGATGTTGCCTTTCGCCGTAAAGGAGCCGGGTGTTTTCGGCGTAATGGCGCCAGAGAAAGGCGCCTGTTTCGGGGCTCGAACGGGGATCAAGAATCCTTGTTTTTACCTCCTTTCGCAAGTGCTGATTTGTTGCTCTCGG
>NZ_JALQDH010000256.1:0-204 GCF_023631365.1 Caballeronia sp. INML2
CCGCTCGTGTGGCATCGCTACTACGCGAGCCATGACATGTTGCCGGGCGCGGCGGGCCACGGCTGGCGCACGCCTGCCGACATCCGCCTCGATTTGTTCGAGCACGACGACGAAATCGGCGGCATCGTCACCTGATGGTGCGCCATACGGATCGTAACGGCCTGTCGTTCTATTACTCGCATCAACATCACGACGATGGTCTCT